>JAICHQ010000026.1 GCA_025924815.1 Nocardioides sp. | reverse complement strand
CCCACCATCCGCCACCGCGCGGTGGGGTTTTTGTCACTTTGG
This sequence comes from Nocardioides sp., assembly GCA_025924815.1. Taxonomy (GTDB): domain Bacteria; phylum Actinomycetota; class Actinomycetes; order Propionibacteriales; family Nocardioidaceae; genus Nocardioides. Next base: position 36,378 of record JAICHQ010000026.1, on the reverse strand, counting down.
GGCCGTTGAAACGCCCCCGATGTGCAGGTTTCCCGGTACGTCCGGGTAAACCTGCAGACCCCCACCCGGGAGCCCCTCACAACCCCATCGCAGCGGTGGCGTCGGCGAGGACGGACGCGGTGACCTCCCGGGCTCGCGCGGAGCCGTCGGCGAAGACCGAGTCGACGTACGCCGGGTCGGCGGCCAACTGCGCGTAGGACTTCTGGAGTGGCTCGAGCACGGTCACGACAGCCTCGGTCACCGCCGACTTCAGGGCGCCGTACGTGGTGATCCCGTCGGCCGATCCGCCGCAGGCCGCCAGGATGTCCAGCAGGTTGGTCACGCCCGGCTTCTCGGAGGAGGAGTGCACGGCATCGGGTCCCACGTCGGAGTCGGTGACGGCCCGCGCGACCTTCCGGCGGACGACGTCGGGCGGGTCCAGCAGCCGGATCACCCCGGCGTCCGTGGCCGCCGACTTCGACATCTTCGCCGTGGGCGTCTGGAGGTCCATCACCCGTGCCCCGGCCCGGGGTGTCACCACCTCGGGCACCGTGAACACCGGCGCGTAGGCGTGGTTGAACCGGATCGCGAGGTCCCGGGTGATCTCCACGTGCTGGCGCTGGTCGTCCCCGACCGGCACGACCGACGGCCGGTAGAGCAGGATGTCCGCGGCCATCAGCGCGGGATAGGTGTAGAGCGAGACGCGGGTCGACGGCACGCCGCGGCCCTTCTCCTTGAACTGGATCATCCGGTTCAGCTCGCCCGTGTACGCCGTGCACTCCAGCAGGTAGGCCAGCTCGCGGTGCGCCGGCACCCGGCTCTGCCGGAACAACGTCGCCCGGGCGGGATCGAGACCCGCGGCGAGGAACAGCGTCGCCGTCTCGGTGACGGTCGCGCGCAGCACGGCCAGGTCCTGCGGTGTCGTCAGCGCGTGCAGGTCCGACAGCCCGAAGAAGCAGTCGTCGGGCGAGGACGCGGCGTCCGCGGCGGCGACGAAGCGGCGCAGCGCGCCGAGGTGGTTGCCGAGCGTCAGCCGCCCGGTCGGGGTGATCAGGGAGAGGCTGCGGTCCATGGTGATGCTCCTGGGTGAGGGCCCAGGGCGGTGGTCTCGACCAGCTCGACCGGCGAGAACGCGAAACGGCCGCCCGTGGGCGGCCGTGTGATGAGTGTGCTCGATCGGGTCCGCCGTTCAGGCGGCCCACCAGCAGAGGTTCGCGGTCCGAAGCACACCCCGAGGCTACCGGTAGCGTGACGGGCATGCCAGCGTGCGAGGGCCCGGCCTCCGTGGTCTTCGACCCCACGCTCACCGAGTACGACTTCGGGGCGAGCCATCCCATGTCGCCGATCCGGGTCGATCTGACCATGCGCCTGGCCGCCGACCTCGGGGTGCTCGACCGGTTGACGATGGTCAAGGCTCCGATGGCCGACGACGACCTGGTCGCCACCGTCCACGACCAGGCGTTGATCGACGCCGTGAAGCTCGCCGGCGCGGACCCGCACGGGTTCGAGCCGGCGTACGGCCTGGGCAGCGACGACAACCCGGTCTTCCGCGACATGCACCACGCCGCGGCGCACGTCGTGGGCTCCACCGTCGAGGCCTGCCGACAGGTCCGGAGCGGGGAGAGCCTGCACAGCGCCAGCATCTGCGGCGGGCTTCACCACGCGATGCCGGACCGGGCCAGCGGCTTCTGCATCTACAACGACGTCGCCATCGGCATCCGGTGGCTGCTCGACCAGGGCGTCGAGAAGGTGGCGTACGTCGACGTCGACGTCCACCACGGCGACGGCGTCGAGCAGATCTTCTACGACGACCCGCGGGTGCTGACGATCTCCCTGCACGAGACCGGCCAGGCGCTGTTCCCCGGGACCGGCTTCCCGAGCGACTGCGGCGGTCCCGGCGCCGAGGGCTCGGCCGTCAACGTCGCCCTCCCGCCCGGTACGGCGGACGCCGGGTGGCTGCGAGCCTTCCACGCGGTGGTGCCCCCGCTGGTCCGCGAGTTCGCCCCCGAGGTGCTGGTGACCCAGCACGGCTGCGACTCCCATCGCGACGACCCCCTCGCCGACCTGATGCTCAGCGTCGACGGACAGCGCGCGTCGTACCTCGCCCTGCACGACCTGGCCCACGAGATCACCGGCGGTCGCTGGGTGGCCACCGGCGGTGGCGGCTACGCCCTCGTCGAGGTCGTCCCGCGCGCCTGGACCCACCTCCTGGCGGTGCTCGGTGGGCGACCCTGGGAGCCCGACTCGCCGACCCCGGAGTCTTGGCGCGCCCACGTACGCGACGCGCTGGGGCGCACCGCACCGGCGCGGATGACTGACGGCCGCGACCCGGCGTACCGCGACTGGGGGGAGGGCTACGACCCCGCAGCCTGGCTCGACCGTTCGATCCTGGCGACCCGGGAGGAGATCTTCCCGCGCCACGGGCTCGACCCGCTGCCCTGACCCGGGGCCGGATCGCGACTCGTCCGGACGGGTCCGGACAGTAAAATTCGCCTTCGTTTCAACTCGACACGCGTAGGTACCGTGAGTTTCTGTAGAGATTTCCTTCCCCACGAGTCACTTCAGGCCCTATTCTCACTCCGAAGCGCGGGACGTCTAGTCACCGGAGGGGAAGCCGGTGCGTGCCTGCCAAGAGAGACGGTGCCTGCGATGCCTGCTCACGAGCCCGGAGACATCTCCGACGTGAAGTTCCTGACCGTGGCCGAGGTGGCTGCCACCATGCGCGTGTCCAAGATGACGGTCTACCGCCTCGTCCACAGCGGCGAGCTGCCCGCGGTGCGCGTCGGCCGCTCGTTCCGGGTGACCGAGGAGGACGTGAACGAGTACCTGCGCAAGAGCTTCTACAGCGCCGGCTGACCCCCGGTCCACCTCGGTCCGCGGTCGCCGATCCGCGGATTCCGCGCTCGACCCGCCGCCCGTTAGGCTGACGGCGTCGTCCCGGCAGGCCCGGGACCCCAGACATGTCGGTCGGAAGAGGTACCCGTGGGTTCGGTCATCAAGAAGCGTCGCAAGCGGATGGCGAAGAAGAAGCACCGCAAGCTGCTGAAGAAGACGCGCGTCCAGCGACGCAAGCTCGGGAAGTAGCCCCCGCCGCGAGGCGGAGTCGTCGTGGCCCCGGGCCCCAAGGTCGTGCTGGTCACCGGGGTCTCCCGCGACCTCGGCCGTAGGTTCGCGCGCCGCCTCGCCGCCGAGCCCGGCGTCGGCCGGGTGATCGGCGTCGACGCCGTACCCCCTCGCGACGACATCGGCGACGTGACGTTCGTGCGCGCCGACATCCGCAACCCGGTGATCGCCAAGGTGATCGCCAAGGAGGACGTCGACACGGTCGTCCACATGAGCGTCATCGCCACGCCCGGCAGCGCCGGCGGGCGCGGCACGATGAAGGAGCTCAACGTCATCGGGACGATGCAGCTGCTCGCCGCCTGTCAGAAGGCCGGCAGCATCCGCCGGCTCGTCGTGAAGTCCACCTCCACCGTGTACGGCGCCAGCAGCCGCGACCCCGCCATGTTCACCGAGGAGATGCAGCCGCGCCGCCAGCCCAGCTCGGGCTACGCCAAGGACGTCGCCGAGATCGAGGGCTACGTCCGCGGCTTCGCGCGCCGCCGTCCCGACGTCACGGTGACCACGCTGCGCCTGGCCAACGTGCTCGGCCCCCACGTGACCAGCCCGATCACGTCGTACTTCCGGCTCCCGGTGATCCCGACCGTCCTCGGCTTCGACCCCCGAATGCAGTTCGTGCACGAGGCCGACCTGATGCGGGTCCTCACGCACTGCGTCCACCACGAGGTCGGCGGCACGTTCAACGTCGCCGGCGACGGCGTGATGCTCCTGTCGCAGGCCGTACGACGGCTGCGCAAGCCGGCGGTCCCGCTCGTCCGCCCAGCCGTCGGTGGGGTGGCGGCCGTGCTCAAGTCGGCGCGGATGGCCGACTTCTCTCCCGAGCAGCTCGGCTTCCTGACCTTCGGGCGCGGCATCGACACCACCCGGATGCACACCGAGCTGGGGTTCGAGCCGAGCTTCAGCACCGAGCAGGCCTTCGCCGACTTCGCGGCGGCCACGGGGCCGGTGGCCTCGCCGGTGGAGCGGATCGTCGACGGCCTGGCGGCGTCGTTGTCCGACCCCGCGCGGGCAGGAGTCCCAGGTGGGTGACGCGGAGATCATCCCGATCGGCACCGGCGGCCGGCCCGGCCGCGGCACCGGCAGCACGCGACCGTCGCGGGCCTCCCGCACCCTCGCGGGTGGCGCGAAGCCGGCCGCACACCGTACGCCGCAGCCCCCGCCCGCCACGGTCGGGCCTGACCGGAAGCCCGAGCCGGCCGCCGTCCACGACCTCGGCGGGTCCGCAACGCGCGGCGGGCCGGGACGTCCCGCGACCACGACCCGGGGCCGCGCGCCCGGCGCCGGCATCACCCCGGGCGAGTGGCTCTCGGCGTTCCAGACCGGTGCCGCCCAGGTGTTCGGAGACCAGTGGGAGCCCCAGCTCGCCCGCTTCCTGGCGTTCCTGCGCCGGCGGCTGACCGGGGAGTACGACGTCGACGAGTACGGCTTCGACCAGGAGGTCGCCGAGCGGCTGCTGCTGGCCTGCCTGCGACCGATCGCGGAGAAGTGGTTCCGGATCGAGGCGCGCGGGATCGACAACCTGCCGGCCGACGGCGGCGCCCTGGTGGTGTCCAACCACTCCGGCACGTTGCCGGTCGACGGCCTGATGACGATGTTCACCATCCACGAGCACACCGGCCGCTTCCTGCGCCCGCTCGGCGCCGACCTCGTGTTCCGGATGCCGGTGGTCAGCAGCCTCGCGCGCAAGGGCGGCGCGACCCTGGCCTGCACCGAGGACGCCGAGCGGATGCTGGCCGGCGGCGAGCTGGTCGGCGTCTGGCCGGAGGGGTTCAAGGGGATCGGCAAGCCGTTCCGCGAGCGGTACAAGCTCCAGCGGTTCGGCCGCGGCGGCTTCGTCGCGTCGGCCGTCCGCACCGGCGTCCCGATCGTGCCGTTGTCGGTGATCGGCGCCGAGGAGATCTACCCGCTGGTCGGCAACCTGCCCTCATTGGCTCGCCTCCTCGGCGTCCCCTACGTCCCGATCACGCCGCTGTTCCCCTGGCTGGGCCCGCTGGGGCTGGTGCCGCTGCCGTCGAAGTGGCTGCTGGAGTTCGGCGAGCCGATCCGCACCGACGCCTACGACGCGGGCGCGGCCGACGACCCGATGCTGGTCTTCAACGTCACCGACCAGGTGCGCGAGACGATCCAGCAGTCGCTGTACTCCTTGCTGATGCAGCGAGAGTCGGTCTGGCGCTGACCGTCCGCGACCGGGCGCCGGTTCGGCCCTCGGCCGTCGTCGTCAGGGAAGCGTCGGCAGGACGTTGCTGGGGAGCAGGCTGCCGACTCCGCCGACGGTGTCGTCGAGGGTGCCGGCGACCTGGTTGCCCACCTCGCCCACGGCGTCGAGCAGGTTGGTCGCGGTGTCGGTGACCGTGGAGGCCAGGTCGTTCTGCTGGCCGGTCGCCAGCCCGTCGGTGAGGTGCTGGACGGTGTGCTGCACGTCGTGGGAGGTGACCGTCTGGTCGCCCGGCACCGCCGACGTGCCGGGGTCGGTGACGCTTGCGGGGGGCAGATGGTCACCGACGTGCGGCAGCACCGGGCCCCCGTTGACACCTGCTGCGAGGTCCTGCTGGTCGTGACGCGGCTTCGGTACGGCGAGCTGCCAGGCGTCGAGGGTGGCCTGGTCGGTGCGCGTGAGCACGCTGGGCACCGAGCCGATCATCGGGCCCTGGCAGACCGAGCACATGTGGAGCGAGGTCTCCTGCATCTGGTCGAGTGCCTGGGCGGCGCGCAGGAGGTGGTCCAGGGACGCCGGCGGGATCTCCGACTGCAGCTGGTCGAGACGGTCCATGCCGCCGGCCGCGAAGGTGCGCGCGGCCGTGATCGACGACCGGTCTCCGGTCGCCTCGTAGTCGGCGACCAGCAGGTCGGAGCCTTCGACGGCCTGGCTGGTGAACGCGTCGAGGGCCTCCGAGACGCGATCGGGATCGGCACGTAGGCGACTCAGGTCCTGGGCCTCGTCGAGCCGGGTGCCGGCACTGCTCAGCAGCACCTTGCCGCGGTCGCCCTGGTCGAGGGTGAGCTCGGCGTGCACGCTCTCGAGGCTGCGCTTGATCGGATAGAGCCCGTCGCCCGGCAGGGCGCTCTGGGAGGCCACCGCCATGGTCGCCGAGGCCCCGACCAGGGCGACCCCGCTGACCACGGCTGCGAGTCGGCGACGACGACGCTTCGTCCGCGGTGCGGTGGGCCGCAGCCGCAGCCGCGCGTCGGCATCGTCCAGCTCGGTCGCCGCGGCGGCCAGCACGGTCTCCGCCTCGGCGACCAGACGTTCGCGCAGCGCGGTCACGAAGGCCGGGTCGGCGACCGGTGCCGGAACCGAGCGCAGCGCGCCCACGACCTCGACGAGCTCGGCGTACTCCGGCGGGCGGGTGCCGGCCGGCGAGCCGTCCTCGACGAGCTCGTGGAACCGCTGAGCGCGTCGCCCCCTGGTCACGATGAACCTCGATGATGGTGATGGAAGTCGCAGCGGGTGCCGGACGCCCTCCTCAACGAGCAGCCGGGGCAGGGGGTTACGGGACCAAGGTCCTCACTCATCGCGCCACCCGTCGGGCATCAGCCTGGCGAGGTTGCGGACCCCGCGGAGCTGCAGCTGCTTGATCGCTCCCTCGCTGCGGCCCAGGATCTCGGCCGTCTCGGCGATGCTGAGACCCTGCAGGAACCGCATGATCAGGCAGTCGCGCTGCTCGTCGGAGAGCCGGCGGAGCCCGTCGAGCAGCACCTCGTTGGTGAGCCCGGCGAGCACGGCGTTCTCGGGGCTCTCGGTGGCGTCGTCGTGGACCCCCATGTCGTCGGTGGTCAGCTCGAGCCGGGTGCGACCGGCCTTGAAGTGGTCGGTGCACAGGTTGCGGGCGATGGTCATCAGCCAGGCCCCGAAGTCCTTGCCCTGCCAGCGGAAGCGGCTCATGTTGCGCAGCGCGCGCAGGAAGGTCTCCGAGGTGAGGTCCTCGGCCAGGGTCTGCGAGCGGGTGCGGTAGAACACGAAGCGGTAGACCGAGCCCTGGTAATGGTCGTAGAGCTGGCCGAAGGCCTCGGCGTCTCCTCCGCGGGCGAGCTCGACCAGCGCGATCAGCCGAGAGCGGTCCGCCTCGGAGTCCTCCGACGAGGCCGCCTGGTCGGCGTCTCCGAAGCCGCCGCCCGGGCCGCCGGGACCCGTGCCGTGACCTCCGACCGTCGCCTCGCTCAGCAGCATCCACGCGGGGGCGCCGGCGGGCAGCGCGGCTGATGCGCTGTGGACGCCCAGCACGGCCAGCACCGCGGCGCGCAGGTCGTGCAGTCCGCGTGCCGTGTCGTGGTCGGCCCACGTCATGGCTGGTTCCTCCCGAGCGCCAGGGGGGCGGCGCTCCTTCATGGTAGGTGGGCACCGGCGGCGGGGTAACCCGCTGTGACACAAACCGCCCGGAGGAGTGAGCCCGGCCGCTGGGGTCCGGGCCGGCCGGTCCGCGACTACCGGCGACGGCGTACGGCGGCTCCCGCCGCCACCGCGCCGGTCGCCGCGCCCGCCACCGCGGCCGCGAACAGCCCGGCCCGCGCGGCCTTCCGGCCGGTCCGGTAGTCGCGGATCCGCCAGCCCTGGTGACGCGCGTAGGCGCGCAGCCGGGCGTCCGGATTGACCGCGCACGGGTCGCCGACCATCGAGAGCATGGTGAGGTCGTTGTAGGAGTCGGAGTACGCCGAGCACGCCTCGAGGTCGAGCCCCTCACGCTCCGCCAGAGCCCTGACGGCCTCACCCTTGGCGGGGCCGTGCAGCATCTCGCCGACCAGCCGGCCGGTGTAGACGCCGTCCTGGTGCTCGGCGACCGTGCCCAGCGCCCCGGTCAGCCCGAGTCGGCGGGCGATGATCTGGGCGATCTCGATCGGTGCGGCGGTCACCAGCCAGACCCGCTGCCCCTCGTCGAGGTGCATCTGGGCCAGCGCGCGGGTGCCCGGCCAGATGCGGGGGGCCATGGCCTCGTCGAAGATCTCCTCGCCGAGCTCCTCCAGCTCCTGGACGGTGTGCCCGCGGATGAAGGACAGGGCGGACGCGCGGGTCTGCGCGACGTGGTCGGGATCCTCGACTCCGACGATCCGGAAGTAGGCCTGCTTCCACGCGGCCGAGGCGATCTCGCGCGTGGTGAAGAACTTGCGCCGGTGCAGTCCGCGCGCCAGGTGGAAGATGCTCGCACCCTGCATCAGCGTGTTGTCGACGTCGAAGAAGGCGGCGGCGGTCGGGTCGGCGGGGGTGGCCAGGGCCGTCTCCACCTCGGCGGCCGCGGCGGCGGCCTCACCGGCCAGAGTCGAGCGCTGCTGGAGGTCCAGCGGCCTGCGGCTCTTCGCGGGAGTCACGCCGGAAGCCTATCCATCGAGGGGGTTCGGGCGACCCGCCGCTGTGGGATCATCGCCCCCATGCCCACCCACGACGTGTCCGCACTCGTGGCCGATGCGGCCCTGGACCGCGCCGACATGCTGGCCGTGGTGGAGTCCGGTGGCCGCAGCGTCACCTGGGCCGTGCTCGAGGACGAGGTCGCCCGGGTGGCGACCGGGCTCGGTGCGGCCGGCCTGGTGGCCGGTCAGCGGGTGATGCTCGTCCTGGGCAACCGCATCGAGTTCGTCACGGCCTATCTCGGTGTGCTGCGCGCCCAGGTGGTCGCGGTTCCGGTGAACCCCCGCTCCACGGTCGGTGAGCTGGCGCGGATGATCGCCGACTCCGGCTCCCGGCTGGTCGTGGCCGATGCCGAGACCGTCGCGACCGTGCGCGACGCCGTACGTCTGGTCCGGGCGGCGCTCGCCGGCGCGACCGACGAGCTCGACGCGGAGCTCGTCGGGCGGGCCCACGACCCCCGGGTCTACGTCGTCGGCGCTGAGCCGGAGGGGCAGGAGCAGGTGTACGACGCACTGCGCGCGGCCGCGCCGGTGCCCGTCCCGCCTCTGCCCGACCCGGAGAAGCTGGCGTGCCTGCTCTACACCAGCGGTACGTCGGGCCGCCCGCGCGCCGCGATGCTCACCCACCGCGCCCTGATGGCGAACATCGACCAGGCCGCCGAGGTGGAGCCGCCGATGATCCACGGCGACGACGTGGTGCTCGGGGTGCTCCCGCTGTTCCATGTCTACGGCCTGAACGCCGTGCTCGGCGGCGTGCTCCGTCACCGCGCCAAGCTGGTCCTCGCCGATCACTTCGACCCGCAGGCGACCCTCGACCTGATCGACGACGAGGCGGTCAGCGTCGTCCCGGTCGCGCCGCCGGTGTTCGCCCACTGGCTTCCCGAGGAGCACCTGCGCGAGCGCCTGGGCCCGGTCCGGCTGATGCTGTCGGGGTCCGCGCCGCTCTCGGCGGAGGTGATCGAGCAGTTCGGTGAAGCCACCGGGATCCCCGTCCACCAGGGCTACGGCCTCACCGAGGCCTCGCCGATCGTGACCAGCACGCTGTGCAGCGTCGAGCCCCGGAACGGCTCGGTCGGCGCCGCCCTGCCCGGCATCGAGATCAAGCTGCTCGACGACGTCGGGCAGCCGCCGGAGGGCGACGACCCGGGCGAGATCTGGATCCGCGGGGCCAACGTCTTCAGCGGCTACTGGCCCGACGGCGAGGGCGGGCCCGACCTCCACGGCTGGTGGGGCACCGGTGACGTCGGCTTCCTCGACGCCTCCGGTGACCTGTTCCTGGTCGACCGGCTCAAGGACCTGGTGATCGTCTCCGGCTTCAACGTCTACCCCAACGAGGTCGAGGACGTGATCCGGGAGGTCGAGGGCGTGGCCGAGGCCGCGGTCATCGGCGTCGATGACCCCGCGACCGGCGAGGCGGTCGTCGCGTACGTCGTAGCGGTGGACGGCGCTGAGGAGGTCGCGGCGGCCGTCCGCGCCCACTGTGCCGTCCGGCTCGCGCGCTTCAAGCAGCCCTCGCGGGTCGAGGTCGTCGACGAGCTGCCCCTGACGGTGACCGGGAAGGTGCAGAAGGGCCGTCTCCGCGGCCTCGAGCGGCGGCGTTCGCTGGGGTTGTTGGAGTAGGCCTGGTGGAATGGGTCTCGTGAGCGAGCCCCGGATCACCTTCTACACCCGTCCGGGCTGCCATCTCTGCGACGACGCGCGCACCCTGGTCGAGCAGGTCTGCGCCGAGCTCGGCGAGTCGTACGCCGAGGTCTCGGTCGCGGACGATCCCGACCTCGAGCGGCGCTTCGGCCATGAGGTCCCGGTGACCTTCGTCGACGGACGCCGGCACGACTACTGGCGCGTCGACCCCGCCCGCCTGCGCGCCGCCCTGTGCTGAGCCGACACCCGCGACGGGCGAGGCCTGCGCGCCCGCGCGGATCCGTCGGCGCAGCACTCTAGGGTCGGAGCCGTGAGACGACGATGAGCAAGATGGACGACCTACGGGCGATGCGCGAGGCCCGCTACGAGCAGGCTCGAGCACGCGCGGGCAACCCCGCCACGCGCGCGGCGGCGTCGGTGCCGAAGCGTTCGGCCGCACCGGCGGAGGCCCCCACTGCGACGACCGACCCCTCCGAGGCGCCCTCCGAGGCGTTGTGCGGGCACCGCAACATGGGCGGGCGCACCTGCACCCGCGAGGCCGGTCACGCGGCCAAGAGCCACCGCTACGCCTGAACAACACCGTCCGCTCCCGACCCGTCCACCCCTCGGTCCAGGCGGGGGCGTGATTTTGTTCTCGCGTTCACAAACTCCTACAGTGAACGCGCCGCTCGGTCCGGGCTGTCCCACCTCAGGGCTCGGCCCCGTGGCCCGCGGCTGGAGAGACGACAGCAGTGACCGCACGGACGTCCCACGACACCGCCCGGGAGATTCCCGAGGCGACCGTGGCGCGTCTGCCCGTCTACCTGCGGGCGCTGACCACCCTGTCCGAGGTCGGGACCACGATCTGCTCCAGCGAGGACCTCGCCGCGGCGGCGGGCGTCAACAGCGCCAAGCTCCGCAAGGACCTGTCCTACCTCGGGAGCTACGGCACGCGCGGGGTCGGCTACGACGTCGACTACCTCCGCTACCAGATCGCCCGCGAGATGGGTGCCACCCGCGACTGGCCGGTGGTCATCGTCGGGATCGGCAACCTCGGGCACGCTCTGGCCAACTACTCCGGCTTCCGCAGCCGCGGCTTCCGGGTGGTCGCCCTGCTCGACGCTGACGGCCAACGGCACGGCGAGGTCGTCGCCGGGGTCGTCGTGCGCCCCTTCCGCGACCTGCGCGGGATCGTGCGTGAGCACGGCGTCGCCATCGGCGTGATCGCCACCCCGGCCGCCTCCGCCCAGGACGTGGCCGACCAGATGGTCGGCGCCGGCATCACCAGCATCCTCAACTTCGCGCCCACCGTGCTCAACGTGGGCGCCGACGTGGCGGTCAGCAAGGTCGATCTGTCCAAGGAGCTCCAGGTCCTGGCCTACCACGAGCAGCGCAAAGCCACTCAGGAGACGGCGTGACCACCCCGCGACGTACTCCGTCTCCGCAGCCGGCCTCCTCGGCCGGGCACGCCCGTGGTGGCCCCGAGTGAGCGCGCTCGTCGTGGGGGTCTCCCACCGGTCGGCACCCATCGCCCTGCTCGAGCGGCTCGCGGTGGACCCCGACGGCGCCGCCAAGCTGATCGAGGACGTGCTGGCCAACCAGCACGTCTCGGAGGCGACCGTCGTCGCCACCTGCAACCGGCTCGAGGTGTACGCCGCCGTCGACCGCTTCCACGGCAGCGTCGAGGACCTCTCCCAGCGCATCCTCCAGCCGGCCGCCGACAGCGTCGAGGCGCTGCTGCCGCACCTCTACGTGCACTACGACGACGGCGCGGTCTCCCACCTGTTCCGGGTCGCGGCCGGGCTCGACTCGATGGCAGTGGGGGAGGCCCAGATCCTCGGCCAGACGCGGGACGCGCTCCGGCTCGGACAGGAGCACGGCTCGATAGGACCGGTCCTCAACACCCTGTTCCAGCAGGCGCTCCGCGTCGGCAAGCGCGCCCACGCCGAGACGGGCATCGACCGGGCCGCCCCAACCCTGGTCGCGGCCGCCCTCGACCGGACCCCCGGTGGCCTGGCCGGGCGCCGGGTGGTCGTCGTCGGCGCCGGCGCGATGGCCGCGCTCAGCGTCGCCACCGTCATCCGTCGCGGGGCCGCCGAGGTCGTCGTCGTCAACCGCACGCCCGAGCGGGCCGAGCGCCTGGCCGGGGAGTACGCCGCCCGATGGGCGCCGCTGACCGCCGTCGACTCCGAGGTGGCGGCCGCCGACGTCGTGGTGGCCTGCGCGGGCGCGAGTGGCGTGCTGGTGACCCGTGAGGCCGTCGCCGCCGCGACGGGGCCGATCGCGCTGGTCGACCTGGCCCTGCCCCACGACATCGACCCGGCCGTCGTCGACCTGCCCGGCGTCTCGCTGGTGACCCTCGCCGACCTCGGGGAGGACCTCCGGAGCTCCGAGGCCGGGACCGAGGTCGAGGCGGTGGGCCGGATCGTCACCGACGAGGTCGAGGCGTTCCTCTCCGCCCGCCAGCAGTCGAGCATCACGCCGACCGTGGTCGCGCTGCGGACGATGGCCACCGGAGTGGTCGACTCCGAGATGGACCGCCTCGACCGCCGGCTCCCCGGCCTCGAGGCGGCCACCCGCGCCGAGTTCCTGCACGCCCTGCGCAGGGTGGCAGACAAGCTGGTCCACCAGCCCACGATCCGGATCAAGGAGCTCGGTGACCGCGACGCGGTCTCCTACGCGACCGCGCTGGCGGAGCTGTTCGCGATCGACCCCGAGGCCGTCGACGCCGTGACCCGGCCGGTGGAGCCCCGACAGCCGGGGGACGACTCATGAGCACCCCCATCCGGTTGGGCACCCGTGCCTCCCTGCTCGCCACCACCCAGTCCCGCTGGGTCGGTGACCGGCTCGCCCGGGCCCTCGACCGCGAGGTCGCGCTGGTCGAGATCAGCACCCACGGTGACCGCGACCCCCAGCCGCTGGCCCAGCTCGGCGGCACCGGCGTCTTCGTCAGCGCCCTGCGCGAGGCCCTTCTCGACGGACGCATCGACGTCGCCGTCCACTCCCTCAAGGACCTGCCGACCGCCCCGTCTCCCGGAGTGGCGATAGCCGCCGTCCCGGCGCGCGAGGACCCGCGCGACGTCGTGGTGGCCCGCGACGGGCTCACCCTCGGCGAGCTGCCCGTCGGCAGCCGCGTGGGCACCGGCTCACCGCGCCGGGCCGCGCAGCTGCACGCACTCGGCCTCGGTTTGGAGATCACCGGCATCCGCGGCAATGTGGACACCCGGATCTCCAAGGTCCGTGAGGGCACCTACGACGCGGTGGTCCTCGCCCGTGCGGGGCTGGCCCGGCTGGGACGGCTCGACGAGGCCACCGAGATCCTCGATCCGCTCCAGATGCTGCCGGCTCCGGGGCAGGGCGCACTGGCGGTGGAGACACGGGAGGGAGACGACCTGGCCGGCGATGTCGCGATCCTCGACGACGCCCGCTCCCGTGCTGCCGTGACCGCCGAGCGCGCCGTACTGGCCACGCTCGAAGGTGGCTGCGCCGCACCGATCGGGGCCCTCGCGGAGGTAGTGGAGGGAGAAGAGGGAGAAGAGCTCTGGGTGAGGGCGACCGCGCTCTCACCCGACGGGGCGCTGGCGGTGCGGATGTCCGCCACCGGCGACCCCGCCGACGCCGCCGGCGTCGGCCACCGTCTCGCCGAGCAGATGCTCGCCGAGGGGGCAGGACACCTGACGGAGAACCAGCCGCCAACACCGCACGAGCAGCCGGTGACCGACTGCGAAAGGCAAGACGCATGACGCAAGCCCAGAGGGCCCAGACCGCCGTGACCCCCACCCGGGCAGCGCGGACCACCGCCAAGGCCGGACGGGTGGCGTTCGTCGGCAGCGGACCGGGTGACCCCGGTCTGTTGACGATGCGCGCCGCCGATCTCATCCGCCAGGCCGACATCATCATCACCGAGGGGCCGGACCACCCCGCCCTGGTGCGCACCGTGCTCGGCCTTCCCGAGAGCGCGGAAGGTGGCCCCGAGCTCGTCGACGGTGGATTCGGCGAGGACGGCCAGCCGCTCACGCACGCAGCGCGGGCCAAGGTCGTGGTCAGGCAGGCCAAGCGCGGCGGTCTCGTCGTGCGGCTGATGACCGGCGACCCGTTCGTCTACGCCTCGGGTCCCGAGGAGGCCGCGGCCTGCGCCAGATCGGGCCTGGAGTTCGAGGTCGTGCCCGGTGTCTCCTCGGCCGCCGCGGTCCCGGCGTACGCCGGCATCCCGCTGACCACCAAGGACCACCGCGAGGTCACCGTCGTCACCGCCGGCGACAAGATCGACTGGAGGCGGCACGCCGACACCAAGACCCTGGTGCTGCTCTCCGCGGTGAACTCCATCGCCGACATCGCCGCGGCCCTGGTGGCCGCAGGCCGTGACCCGGAGACCCCGGTCGCGATGACCCGCACCGGCACCACCACCGACCAGCTCACCGTCACCTCGACGCTGGAGCACATCGGCGCCGACGCCCGCGCGGCGCGGATGACGCCACCGGCGGTGACCGTGGTCGGCGAGGTCGTCGCGATGCGCGAGGCGCTGTCATGGTTCGAGACCAAGCCGTTGTACGGCTGGCGGATCCTGGTGCCCCGCACGAAGGAGCAGGCCGGCTCGTTGTCCGCCCGGCTGCGCGGGTTCGGTGGCGTGCCGGAGGAGGTGCCCACCATCTCCGTCGAGCCGCCACGCAACCCGCTGCAGATGGACAAGGCCGTCCGCGGCCTGGTCGAGGGCCGCTACGAGTGGATCGCCTTCACCAGCGCCAACGCGGTCAAGGCCGTCCGCGAGAAGTTCGAGGAGTACGGCCTCGACGCCCGCGCGTTCTCGGGCCTGAAGATCGCGGCGGTCGGCGACAAGACCGCCGCCGCCATCGCCGACTGGGGTCTGCGCGCCGACCTCACGCCCAGCGGCGAGCAGTCCGCGGCCGGCCTCCTCGAGGACTGGCCGGAGTACGACGAGCTGCTGGACCCGATCAACCGGGTGTTCCTGCCCCGGGCCGACATCGCCACCGAGAACCTCGTCGCCGGACTGGTCGACCTGGGCTGGGAGTGCGACGACGTCACGGCGTACCGCACCGTCCGCGCGGCCCCGCCGCCGGCGCCGGTGCGCGACGCGATCAAGACCGGCAGGTTCGACGCGGTCGTGTTCACGTCGTCCTCGACGGTGCGCAACCTGGTGGGCATCGCCGGCAAGCCGCACCCGTCGACCGTGATCGCCGTGATCGGGCCCGCGACCGCCAAGACCGCCGAGGAGCACGGCCTGCGGGTCGACGTCCTCGCGTCCACCCCGGACGTCGACCGGCTCGTCGACGCGCTCGCGGACTTCGGCGCGGCGCGTCGTGTCGAGCTGCTCGAAGCCGGCCAGCCGGTCACGAGGCCGTCGGAGCGCAAGCCGTCGAGCCGCAAGATCCGAGCGAAGCGAGGAGGGTGAGGGGTCGCCCGGCGACCGCCTCGCAGACCGGTGACTGAACCGTCGAGCGCAACCCACGTGCCGCTGCCGGTCACCCGGCCGCGTCGGCTCCGCACGACCCAGGGGCTCCGCAGCCTGGTCGCCGAGACGCGGCTCGCGCCCGAGCAGCTCGTCCTGCCGGTGTTCGTGCGCGAGGGGGCCGCCGAGCCGCGCCCCATCTCGTCGATGCCGGGCGTCGTCCAGCACACCCGCGACTCCCTGCTGAAGGCCGCCCACGAGGCGGCCGAGCTGGGCCTGGGCGGGGTGATGCTGTTCGGCGTTCCCGAGTCCAAGGACGCCGTCGGGTCGGGGGGCACCGACCCGGCGGGGATCCTCAACCTGGCGATCACCGACGTGGTCGCCGAGGTCGGCAACGCGCTCACGGTGATGAGCGACCTCTGTCTGGACGAGTTCACCGACCACGGACACTGCGGGGTCCTGACCCCCGACGGTCGCGTCGACAACGACCGGACCCTCGAGGTGTACGCCGCGATGGCGTTGGCGCAGGCCGCCGCCGGGGTCGACGTGGTCGGGCCGAGCGGGATGATGGACGGGCAGGTCGCCGCGATCCGCGCCGCCCTCGACGACGCGGGCCACACCGACGTCGCGATCCTCGCCTACTCCGCGAAGTACGCCTCCTCCTTCTTCGGTCCCTTCCGCGAGGCCGTCGACTCCTCGTTGCAGGGCGACCGGCGGACCTACCAGCAGGACCCCGCCAACGCCCGCGAGGGCGTCCGCGAGGCCCTGCTCGATGTCGCCGAGGGCGCCGACCTGGTGATGGTGAAGCCCGCGCTGGGCTATCTCGACGTCGTACGCCGGGTCCGCGACGCGGTCGACGTCCCGGTCGCGGCGTACAACGTCTCGGGTGAGTACTCCATGGTCGAGGCCGCCGCGGCCCACGGCTGGATCGACCGGGAGCAGGCGATCCTCGAGGTGCTGACCTCGATCCGTCGCGCCGGCGCCGACGTCGTGCTGACCTACTGGGCGGCGGAGGCCGCGCGCCTGGTCACGCGCTGAGCCGCCCGCGACACTCCGGGAGTCCCGCCGGTGACACGCCGAGGACGACCCTCTGAACTCTCGGAACGTCCCGGGGTGCGGCAATCCTGCCGGTTCAGCTTCGGCTTCAGCCGCCCGTGAGCTTCGCGACGCACGTGTCGAATGCGTCGTGGGAGCTCAGCGGGTTGTCGACCAGGCCCTGCGCCAGGCACTGGGCGATCGCCTGGGTCGTGGTCAGCAGCGAGGGGACCGCCGTCGGGATGATCGACGTCGGCAGGATCGTGGGCAGCGTGGTGGAGACGTCACCGGTCGGGCCCTGGGTGGGGTTCGACGTAGGGGCCGTCGTCGGGCCCGCGGTGGGCCCCGCGGACGGGCCGGGGTCGGGCGAGTCGGTCGTCACCGTGGTGTGGTGAGGATGGTGGCCGCCCAGATGTCTGTGGTGACCGTGGTGTACGGCGTCGCCCGGCAGCGGGGGAGTGCCCAACGAGAAGCTGGTGCTGGTCGTGCCGTTGGGCACCGAGCTGTAGTCGCCGGCCAGGTAGGCCTGCGTGATCGCCAGCACGAGATCGACGTAGGCGGCGCTGTGGTTGTAGCGGAAGACCGCGGCACGCTGGCCGGCCGTGGTCGACAGGTCGTCGGGGCCCGAGCAGAGGTACACCGCCGAGCCGAGCGCCGCGTCGTAGATGTCCTGCGGGTTGCGCTGTCCGTCGTTGTCGGCGTCCACGCCCACGATCGCCCAGGTGGAGGGGATGAACTGCATCGGTCCGACGGCCCGGTCGAACCGGGAGTCGTGGTCGTACCGGCCGGCGTCGGTGTCCGTGATCCGGACCGTGCCGTGCGTGCCGTCGAGGACCGGGCCGTAGATGCCGGGCCGGTCGATCCCCTGGTCGCTGAGCACGTTGCCGCCGGTGCGACCGTGGTCGGACTCGACCCGGCCGATGGCGGCGACCAGCTGCCAGGGCATGCGACACGTGTGGTCGGCCGCGTCGATCACCGTCGCCGCGCGCTCGTAGGCGGCCAGGGCGACCGCGGGGATCCCGCTCGCCGAGGCGGTGGCGAGGACCTGCCGGGGGTTGCCGCTGATCTCGTGGTTCAGCGTGCGCGGCGGCGTGAGGCTCGCGGGCGCCTCGACGGCCCGGGCCGGGACGCGGGTGCCGTCGGGAAGGGTCTGGGAGTCCGCTGCGGCCGAGGCGTCCGAGCCGGCGGTGACGAGCCCGGCCGTCCAGGCCGCCGAGAACACGGCGAGCGGGAGCAGGGCCGACGCCCGCTGCGCCCGACCGAACCTGGCCATCGAACCTCTCTCCTCGTGAAGCCGTGGGGAGGGTTCGCGCGCGTATGCCGACCGTCGGACACCACCGGCTCCGAGGTCAGAGTTCCCTCCCTGACACGTCATAAACGATCCGGGAGCCTCGATGTTACGGGCCGGTGAGCGTGGCCCGGACCACTTCGAGCAACTCCCGTCGACCCTCGGTGGCGCGCGGGTTGGGCCACTCGGCCACAATGTCCGGGTGACTCACGACCGGTCGGAGGCCCTGTTCGCACGCGCGAGCGCGGTCACGCCCGGCGGCGTGAACTCCCCGGTGCGTGCCTTCCGAGCGGTCGGCGGGACGCCGCGCTTCATCCGGTCGGGGTCCGGGGCCCACCTGCGCGACGTCGACGGCCGGCAGTACGTCGACCTGGTCGGCTCCTGGGGCCCGATGCTGCTCGGGCACGCCCATCCCGAGGTGCTCGCCGCCGTCGCGGAGGCGCTCGCCCGCGGCACGTCGTACGGCGCGCCGACGGAGGCCGAGGTCGACCTCTGCGAGGAGATCGTCGCGCGGACGCCGGTCGAGCAGGTCCGTCTGGTCTCCTCCGGCACGGAGGCCACGATGTCGGCGGTCCGGCTGGCCCGTGGCTTCACCGGCCGCGACCTCGTGGTGAAGTTCGCCGGCTGCTACCACGGCCACGTCGACGCCCTGCTCGCCGCCGCCGGGTCCGGGGTGACCACCTTGGACACCGCGTCGCCCGGATCCGCGGCGCTGGCCCCGGCGGTGCCCGGGACCCCCGGCGTCCCCGAGACCGCGACCGCGCTGACCCGCGTGCTCCCCTACAACGACCGGGAGGCCGTGGTCGCGCTGTTCGCCGAGGACGGGTCCCGGATCGCCTGTGTCATCACCGAGGCCGCTCCCGGCAACATGGGCGTGATCGCCCCCGACCCCGGCTTCAACCAGTTCCTGGCGCAGACCTGCGCCGCCCACGGCGCACTCTTCGTCAGCGACGAGGTGATGACCGGCTTCCGCGCCTCCCCGCAGGGGTACTGGGGGCTCGACGGTGCGCTCGAGGGCTGGACGCCCGACTTGATGACGTTCGGCAAGGTGATGGGCGGCGGCTTCCCGGCGGCGGCGTTCGGCGGCCGCACCGAGGTGATGCAGATGCTGTCGCCGGTCGGGCCCGTCTACCAGGCCGGCACCCTGTCGGGGAACCCGATCGCGGCGACAGCGGGTCTGACCACGCTCCGGCTCGCGACCGACGACGTGTACGCCCGCGTGAGCGAGGCCGGCGACGCGATCAAGGACGCCGCCGACAAGGCCCTCTCCGATGCCGGCGTCCCGCACGTGGTCTCCTCCGCCGGGACGATGTTCTCGGTGTTCTTCACCGACGGACCGGTCCGCGACCACGACGACGCGCAGCGCCAGGACACCGCGGCGTACGCCGCCTTCTTCCACGCCATGCTCGACCGCGGTGTCTACCTGCCGCCCTCGGCGTACGAGGCGTGGTTCGTGTCCTCGGCCCACGACGACGCGGCCGTGGAGACGATCCTCGACGCGCTCCCGGCGGCAGCCCTCGCGGCACGGGAGGCCGTCGGTGCCTGAGACCACGACCGTCCACCTGGTCCGCCACGGCGAGGTGCACAACCCCGAGGGCGTGCTCTACGGCCGCCGCGACGGCTACCACCTCTCCGACCTCGGTCGCGAGATGGCCGAGCGGATCGGTGCGAGCCTGGGTGAGCGCGACATCGTCCACATCCGTACCTCGCCGCTCGAGCGGGCCCAGGAGACCGCCGCCCCGCTCGCGGCCGCCCGCGAGCTGACTCCGGTGATCGACGCGCGAGTCATCGAGTCCGGCAACGTCTTCGAGGGCCGGCGCTTCGGCCACGGCGACAACGCCCTCCGCAAGCCCTCCACCTGGGTCCACCTCTGGAACCCGTTCAGGCCCTCGTGGGGCGAGCCGTACCAACAGGTCGTCGCCCGCATGCTCGCCGCGATCCACGACGCCCGTGACGCCGCCCGCGGCCACGAGGCGGTGATCGTCTCCCACCAGCTGCCGATCTGGATCACCCGGCTGTCGCTGGAGAAGCGCTCGTTCCTGCACGACCCGCGCCGGCGCCAGTGCACGCTCTGCTCGATCACCTCGTTGCAGTTCACCGGCGCCGCGCTGACGACCATCAGCTACTCCGAGCCCGCGGGCGACCTGATCCCGGTGCGGGACAAGTCGGCGCCGTTCTCGGCCGGCAACGCACCGGAGCCGAGGAAGCCCTAGGTGTCGAAGCGGCTGCTCTCGATCGTCGCCGTCGCGGTGCTTGTCCTGACCGCGAGCGGATGCTCCTCCTTCCACGGACTCAACGGCACCGACGGGAAGACCTGGGTGGAGGGCGACGGTGCGCCGAAGCAGATCGCCGTCGCCGACCGCGGCGATCCGGTCGACTTCACCGGCCACGACCTCGACGGCAGGCCGCTGTCGCTGGCCTCGATGCGCGGCAAGCCGACGGTGGTCAACGTGTGGTGGGCGGGGTGCCCGCCGTGCCGCAAGGAGGCGCCCCTGCTGGTCGGCGCCCAGAAGGAGCTCGGCGACAAGGCCCACTTCGTCGGCGTCGACGTGCGTGACGGGGGGACCGCCGGACCCCGCGCCTACGAGGAGCAGTTCGGCATCGACTGGCCCTCGTTCTACTCTCCCGGTGGCGAGGCGCTGCTGGCGTTCCCCGGCACCATCACCCCCAACTCCATCCCGGCCACCGTGGTCCTCGACGCCGAGGGCAGGGTGGCGGCCAGCATCATCGGGGCGCTCCCGTCGCAGCTGACCCTGGTCGAGATCGTCGAGCAGGTGGCGGCCGATGGGTGAGTGGTTCCAGCAGCAGGCCGCGTCGGGCTCGCTGCTGCTCGCGATCCCGGTCGCGCTGATCGCCGGGCTGGTCTCGTTCTTCTCCCCGTGCGTGATCCCGCTGCTCCCGGGCTACCTGTCCTACGCCACCGGGCTGTCCGGCGCCGATCTCGAGCACGCCCGCCGCGGCCGGATGCTCGCCGGCGCCATCCTGTTCGTGCTCGGGTTCTCGGTCGTCTACGTGCTCCTCGGCTGGGGGGCGGGTTCGGTCGGCACCTGGCTGGTCGAGTGGCGCACCCAGCTCGAGATCGTCCTCGGCGTGATGCTCGTGCTGCTCGGCCTGGCCTTCGCCGGCCTGGTCCCGTTCCTGCAACGCGACGTGCGCATCCACTCCGTGCCGGCTGTGGGCCTCGGCGCGGCGCCCCTGCTGGGGTTCCTGTTCGGGCTGGGCTGGACGCCGTGCGTGGGGCCGACCCTGAGCGCGATCATCGGGCTCGAGCTCAACGAGGGCACCGCGAGCCGGGGGGCGCTGCTGGCCGCGATCTACTGTCTCGGTCTCGGCCTGCCGTTCATCGTCGCCGCCCTGGCCTACCGGCGAGCCCTCGGAGCCTTCCGCTTCATCCGCCGGCATCAGCAGTGGGTCACCCGGATCGGCGGCCTGATGCTGGTCGTGGTCGGCCTGGCGCTGCTCACCGGGTGGTGGGACGTGGCCGTCTCGTGGCTGCAGCTCCATCTCGTCAACGAGTCGACGGTGGCGGTGTGACCGGCTCCACGAACGACCCCACCGACGGACCGACGACCCGCCCCGCGACCGGACCTACGACCGGCCCCACGACCGGTACCGTCACCGAGCAGCCCGAGGACGCGGCCTGGAAGCCCAGCGGTGACCGCGACCACCACCGCCGTGCCGGTGAGCTGACGGCGCGGGAGTTCCTGCGCTGGACGTGGCGCCAGCTGACCTCGATGCGCACGGCCCTGGTGCTGCTGCTCCTCCTGGCGCTGGGCGCGATCCCCGGCTCGGTGATCCCGCAGGAGGGCGTCGACGCCCTCAAGACGCAGGACTGGAAGACCGCCCATCCGCACCTGACGCCGATCTACGACCGGCTCAGCCTCTTCAGCGTCTACCACTCGCCCTGGTTCGCCGCGATCTACCTGCTGCTGATGATCTCGCTCGTGGGCTGCATCGTGCCGCGGTTGCTGGTCTACTGGCGCGGCTACCGCCAGCAGCCGCCCCCGGCCCCCCGCAACCTGACCCGCCTGCCGGACCACGCGTCGTACACGACGAGCGAGGAGCCCGGCGTCGTCCTGGAGCGTGCGGCGCGGCACCTGACCCGGCGGCACCGTCTCGCGACCAGCGCCCCGGCCTCCGAGCTCGGCTCGGCGGAGGACGGCTGGGTCTCGGGTGAGCGCGGACAGCTGCGCGAGGCCGGCAACCTGCTGTTCCACCTGTCCGTCCTGGTGGTCCTCGTGGGGTTCGGCATCGGCAGCCTGTTCGGCTACAAGGGCGGGGTGATCCTGGTCGTCGGCAACGGCTTCTCCAACAGCCTGACCCAGTACGACGACTTCGACCCCGGCTCGCTGTTCGACGCTGCGAAGATGGAGCCGTTCTGCTTCACAGTCCACGACTTCAAGGTGGACTGGATCCAGTCGGGACCGCGTCAGGGGATGGCGCGTGGGTTCCAGGCGCCGCTGACCTACCGCACCTCGTGCTCGGGTGACCGGTCGACCTGGTCGCCCGAGCGGTCCTACAACCTCCGGGTCAACCACCCTCTCACCATCGGCGGCACGCAGATCTTCCTGATCGGCCACGGCTACGCACCGGTGATCACGGTCCGCGACGGGCAGGGTCACAAGCTGTACGACGGGCCGACGGTGTTCCTGCCCGAGAGCTCGAACTTCGAGTCGTTCGGCGTGGTCAAGGCGTCCGGGCTGAAGGTGGGCCAGGACATCGGCCTCGAGGGGCTCTTCTACCCGACGTTCGCCCTCATCGACGGCGACCCGGTCAACGTGATGGGCGACGACAAGAACCCCACCCTGTCCTTGCTGGCGTACGTCGGCGACCTCGGCCTGAACACCGGCGTCCCGCAGTCGGTCTACGAGATGGACAAGGCCGGCATGCGCGAGCTGAAGAAACCGGACGGGAAGATGTTCCGGGTCGACCTGCAGCGGCACGAGACCATCCAGCTGCCCGACGGGGCCGGCTCGGTGACCTTCCACGGCGTCAAGCACTGGACCCGGCTGCAGATCAGCCGGACGCCCGACGTGTGGCTGACCCTGCTCGGCGTCGTGCTGGCGCTCATCGGGCTGCTCGGCTCGCTGTTCATCCGCCCGCGGCGGGTGTGGGTGCGGGCCCGGCGCAGCGACGGGGGCACCCTCGTCGAGGTCGCTGCCCTGGACCGGTCGGGCGGCGGAGACCTGGCCCCCGTACTCTCGACGGTGGTGGACTCGTTGCGGCCCGGCGACGACGCCGCCGAGAGGCCGAAGGAGCTCGCGTGACCGACCTGCAGTGGGAGCACCTCAGCAACCAGGCGATCGGCGCGGCCGGGGTCGTCTACTTCCTGGCCCTGCTGGCGCACCTGATCGAGTGGAGCGCGCTGCGGACCGTCCCGGTCGCGGCCGTGGCACGGACCGTCGTCCGGGCGCCGGCGACGGCCGGTGCGCCGCCCGCCCAGGACGGCACGGTCACCGCATCGAGCGCCGCGGCCCCTCCGCAGGAGTCGACCCGGTTCCGGATCGAGATGTTCGGCCGGCTCGCGCTGATGCTCACCGTGATCGCCTGTGCTGCCCACCTCGTCGCCGTCGTGTCTCGAGGCCTCGCGGCAGACCCCAACCGGGTGCCCTGGGGCAACATGTACGAGTTCACGATCACCGGCTCGTTCGTGGTCACCGCCGGCTACCTGCTGCTCCGCAAGCGCTACGGCCTGGCGTGGATGGGCCCGATCGTCACCGCCATCGTGCTGGTCCTGCTGATGGTGGCCGTGCTCTGGCTGTACTCGCCCATCGAGCCGTTGACCGAGGCGCTGAACTCACCGTGGCTCGTCATCCATGTGATGTCGGCGATGGTGGCCACCGGCGCGTTCACGCTCGGCGGCATCACCTCGGCGCTCTACCTGGTCCGGGCGCGTGCCGAGAAGCGCGAGACCGAGGCCGACCACGGCTACGTGGCCCGCCTGCCGTCCTTGGCGACGCTCGACCGCGTCTCCTACCGCATCCACGCCTTCGGGTTCCCGGTGTGGACGTTCGCGGTCCTGATCAGCGGGCCGATCTGGGCGCACCAGGCCTGGTCGTCGTACTGGAACTGGGACCCCAAGGAGGTGTGCGCCTTCATCACGTGGGTGGTGTACGCCGCCTACCTGCACGCCCGCGCGACCGCCGGCTGGCGCGGCCGCAACGCGGCGATCCTGGCGCTGATCGGCGTCGCGACCCTGTGGTTCAACTTCATCGGGATCAACTACTTCTCGACCACCAGCCAGCACTCCTACGCCAGCGGCGCCCCGGCGGTCAGCCTCCGCGCCCACTGACGGGTCAGCGAGGGTCCTCGGGACCCTTCTTGCGCGAGATCCGGGCGAGGAACTCGTCGTCGTCGTCAGGCCCCACCGGACGGACGTACTCGTCGTCGTGACGGCGGTGGCGGGGGAAGCCCTCGAGCAGGAGACGCGCGGCGTAGTAGGAGCCCACCGCGACCACGACCAGGAGCAGAACGAACCTCCACACGTCTCCAGACTAGGGGTGCCGTGGTCACGGCGGGCGGCTCCCCGGGATTCTGGCCGGTCCCGGGTGGCTGACTAACCTGGTGGGGTGAAGGAGTTCTGGGTCTACACCGGCCTGCGGCTGCTGCTGTTCGCGGCGGCCGTCGTGGTCGTCGGTGCCATCTGGTTGGCGGTCACCGACACGGCCAACGTGATGTGGGTCCTGATCATCTCGCTGGTCATCAGCGGCACGGCGTCGTACTTCCTCCTCGGCCGCCAGCGATCGGCCCTCGCCCACCGTGTCGACGACCGCGCGCGCAAGGCCTCGGCGAAGATCGAGGAGATGAAGGCCAAGGAGGACGTCGACTGACCGAGCCGTCGTCGGTCGAGCCCGGCGCGGGTGTCCGGGCTCAGCGCCGCCGGTTGATCTGCCGGCTGACGCGCGACTCGGACTGGCCGAGGACCTTGGCCAGCAGCTTGACGCGCATCTTCCACGCCACGACTCCGACCACGACGACGACCAGCAGGATGAACCAGAACATGCCGCCAGCGTAGAGGGCCGGTGGTGGATCGTGAGGCTGCTCGGGTCAGGCGGCGTCGAGAAAGGCCTGGACGCGAGCCACCGCCTCGGTCCGGCTCTGGACGCCGAGGCGGAGGAAGACGTTCTCGAGGTGCTTGCGCACCGTCGCCTCGGAGAGCCGGAGCGTGCGAGCGATCTGCGTGTTGCTGGCCCCGGTTGCCACCTGGCGCAGGACCTCCCACTGGCGCGGCGTCAGGTTCGGCTCGCCACGCAGCTCGCGGTCGCGGCGCGTGTGCAGCTCGGCCACGTGTGGACGCGCCGGCGCCAGCATGGCCTTCTCGCGTTCGGAGAAGTCGGGGCCGCCGTCCTGACGGAAGAGCAGAAGCCGTCGGCGGAGGCCCCCGAGCGGGGTCATCGGCACCAGGATCTCGTCCTTGATGCCCAGCGCGGCGAACGCCGAGCCCAGCGGGCTGTTGGCGTAGGCACGGGTGCGCGAAGCCGCTCCGTGGTGCAGCACGGTGGCGTAGTCACCCGTCATCAACGGACCTGCACAGCCGTCGTCCTCCCAGAACTCCTGCCAGAACAGCTGGGTGAACTCGTCGTTCGCCCCGACCGACTCCTCCCTGAGACGCCGCCGTCGGTCACGGTCAACAGGTTGATCCGATGCTCGGCGACGTCCATCGGCTGGAAGGTGATGTCGTCGCAGGGAATCAGCGTCCGACTTCCCTCGCCGCGGCTGCGGCCGTGGTCGCCCTTGGGGCCGGCGCGCTCGTCCTCTCCGTCTCGCACGACTCGAGCCGCCCGGGCGCCCCGAGGGGAACCCGCCCGTCTCGGTGCAGCAGCACACGCCGCGGACGTACCACGCGCAGCCGACGACCGCAGGCGGTCGCGTCATGCTCGGGTCGTGACTCGGACGCAGGACATCAGCCGCCGACCGCCAGGCCGACTAGCAGCCCGAGGCCGTAGACCAGCTCGGCGACACCGGTCAGCTGGAGCACCGGGATCAGCCCCGGACCGCCAGCGCCCGACCGGACGATGCGCGCGGCCCGGGCCGCGGGGGCGACGTAGACCAGCGCGAGCAGGGACCACCAGGTCGCGACCAGCGCGACCCCGACCAGGGCGACCAGCGCCAGCAGGATCAGCAGAACGTAGAAGAACCGCGTGCGCTCGTCGCCGAGCCGGACGGCGAGGGTGACCTTCCCGGCGTCGCGGTCGGTCGGGATGTCGCGCAGGTTGTTGGCGACCAGGATCGCGCAGGCGATCGCCCCGATCCCGACCGCGGCGTACACCGCGGCGGCCTGCCACGCCTGCGTCTGCACGTACGCCGTGCCGATCACCGCGACGAGTCCGAAGAACACGAAGACCATCACCTCGCCGAGACCGAGGTAGCCGTAGGGCTTCGTGCCGCCGGTGTAGAACCACGCGGCCAGCACACTGAGCGCCCCCACCAGCACCAGCCACCACGCGGTGGTCGCGGCGAGCACGAGCCCGGCGACGGCGGCGACGCCGAAGGCCAGGAACGCCGCGCGCTTGACGGCGCCGGGAGATTCGGTGCCGGAGCCCACGAGCCGCATCGGCCCGACCCGCTCGGCGTCGGTGCCGCGGATGCCGTCGGAGTAGTCGTTGGCGTAGTTGACGCCGACCTGCAGGGCGAGCGCGACGACCAGGGCGAGCAGAGCCTTCCACCAGACGAGGTCCTCGGCGTACGCCGCGACGCCGGTGCCGGCGAGCACCGGCGAGATCGCGGCAGGCAGGGTGCGCGGGCGCGCGCCGGCCAGCCAGGACGCGGCGGGTGACCCGGATGTCGGCATGGGCGGGATTCAAGCAGTCGGGCGGTCGCGGCTAGCGTTCGGGGCGTGACCCTGCGGCTGACCGGCGACGCCGAGCGCGACCTCGACGCCGTCGCCGCCTGGCTCGGGGCCGACGACCCCGGACCCGTCGTCGTGGCGACCTCGGGCTCGTCCGGTACGCCGAAGCAGGTCGTGCTCTCCCGGGACGCCGTGCTCGCCTCCGCCCGGGCGTCCGCGGCCCGGCTCGGCGGCTCGGGCCCGTGGCTGCTCGCGCTGCCCTCGTCGTACGTCGCGGGCCTGAACGTGATCGTCCGGTCGCTGGTGGCCGGCCACCGGCCGGTCGTGACAGGCGGCCGCTCCGCTCACGACGGCGTGATCGCCGGCGGGTTCATGTCGGCCGTTCCGACCCAGCTGCACCGGTGGCTCGCCGACCCCGCCGAGGCGGCGGCGTTGGCGTGCCTGCACACACTGCTGGTCGGGGGCGGACCGGTCGACCCGTCGCTGCGGGATCGGGCGACGGAGGCCGGCCTCCACCTGGTCGCGACGTACGGGATGGCCGAGACCTGCGGCGGGTGCGTGTACGACGGCCTTCCGCTCGACGGCGTCGGCCTCGCGCTGGCCCCCGACGGCCGGGTGCGGCTGAACGGGCCGACCCTCTTCGAGGGCTACCTCGACGACCCCGACGCGACGGCCCAGGTGATGGTCGACGGCTGGTTCCACACCAGCGACGCGGGACGGCTCGACGATGACGGCCGGCTCCGGGTGCTCGGGCGCGTGGACGACGTCGTGGTCAGCGGCGGGGTCAACGTGCCGGCCGCGGCGGTGGCCGCCCGGCTGCGCGAGCATCCGCGCGTGAGCGCCGCCGAGGTGGTCGGGCTCAGTGACCGCGAGTGGGGAAGCCGCCTGGTGGCCGTGCTCGCGCTGGTCGAGCAGGAGGACACCCTGCCCCTCGTGGAGGTCCGCGACTGGGTCGCCCAGCGCCATCCCCGGGCGTGGGCGCCGCGCGACGTGGTCGTCGTACCTACCCTGCCGATGCTGGCCAACGGCAAGGTCGACCGGCTCGCCGTCCGCGCGCTCGCCGGAGGCGGGTCGTGAGGGTCTTCGCGATCCCGATGACCACGCGCTTCCGGGGCATCACCCTGCGGGAGGGAGCGCTGATCCGGGGCGATGCCGGGTGGGGTGAGTGGAGCCCGTTCGTGGACTACGACCCGGAGGTGGCCGAGCCGTGGCTGCGCTGCGCCGAGGAGGCAGCGGCCGGTGACTGGCCGGCGCCGGTACGCGATTCGGTGCCGGTGAACGCGACCGTGCCGGTCGTCGCCCCCGAGGCGGCGCACGAGATCGTGCGCCGGTCGGGGTGTGCCACCGCCAAGGTCAAGGTCGCCGACCCGGGGACGTCGCTGGCCGACGACCTGGCACGGGTCGAGGCGGTGCGCGACGCGCTCGGACCGACCGGGAGGCTGCGCGTCGACGCCAACGGTGCCTGGTCGGTCGACGACGCGATCGGTGCGATCGTCGCCCTCGACCGCGCTGCAGGAGGACTGGAGTACGTCGAGCAGCCGTGCGCGTCGGTGGAGGACCTGGCCGCCTGCCGTCGCCGGGTGGGCGTGCCGATCGCTGCCGACGAGTCGATCCGCCGCGCGTCGGACCCCTACCGGGTGCGTGACCTCGAGGCAGCCGACATCGCGGTGCTCAAGGTGCAACCGCTGGGCGGCGTACGGGCGTGCCTGCGGATCGCGGAGGACATCGGGATGCCGGTGGTCGTCTCGTCGGCCCTCGAGACCTCGCTCGGCCTGGCGGCCGGCGTGGCGCTGGCGGCCGCGCTGCCGTCCCTGGAGCACGCGTGCGGGCTGGCGACCCGCTCGCTGCTGACCGGCGACGTCGCGACGCCCGGGCTGGTGCCGGTGAACGGCGCCCTGCCGGTCGTCGTACCCACCGTCGTGCCCGACCTGCTCGACGCCGTCGCCGCGCCGGCCGCCCGGGTCGCCTGGTGGGAGGACCGGCTGGCCGCCGTGCTCGCCGTACGTCAGGCTCGGCAGTCATGAACGACTCCACCGTCCTCGCCCGAGACGTGCTGGCACGCCTCGTCGCCGCGGGCGTGCGGGAGGTCGTCCTGGCGCCCGGCTCGCGCAACGCTCCGCTGGCGTTCGCGGCGTACGACGCGGCGGCGGGTGGCGTGGTGCGGCTGCACACCCGCATCGACGAGCGCTCGGCCGGGTTCCTGGCCCTCGGGCTGACCAGGTCCGGGTCACCGGCGGTGGTCATGTGCACGTCGGGCACCGCCGTGGCCAACCTGCACCCGGCGATGCTCGAGGCCGCGCATGCCGGCGTACCCCTCGTCGCCGTCACCGCCGACCGCCCCGCCCGCCTCCGCGGCACCGGCGCCAACCAGACCACCGACCAGGTCGGTCTGTTCGGGCCCCTCATCCGCACCCATGACCTGGCTCCGGAGGGGATAGTCCCCGACACGATGGCTGCGTTCGGGACGGAAACACGACCATTTCGTCGGGGACTACCGATCCATCTCAACCTCCAGCTGGACGATCCGCTCGTGCCGGAGGGGCGGTGGGAGGAGCTGCCGGAGGGTCCGGAGAGGGAGGTACGGCGGGGGTGGCGGCGCTCGGACGACGGCGGCGCGGAGGTCGCGATCCCGCACGGACCGCGGACGGTCGTGGTGGCCGGCGACGACGCCGGGCCGCCCGCCCGCGTGCTGGCCGAGCGCGCGGGCTGGCCGCTGCTGGCCGAGCCGTCGAGCGGCTCGCGCACCGGCACCCACGCGATCCGCACCTACCGTCTGCTCCTGGACACCGCGCTCGGCGCCGACATCGAGCGGGTCGTGGTGTTCGGCCATCCGACGCTGTCCCGGCCGGTCTCACGGCTCCTGGGCCGCACCGACGTCGAGGTCTGGAGCGGCCCGTCGTACGGCGTGTGGGCCAGACGCCCGTTCGCCGTCGACCGCGAGTTCGAGCGCCTGGACGCTGACGAGGGCGCCGACACCACCTGGCTCGACCGGTGGCGCGAGGCCGACCGCCGGGTGGGCCGCGACCTCGACGCCCTCCTGTCCACCGAGCCCGGACTCACGGCGTACGACGTCGCCGGTGCGGTCGCGCGAGCCCTCCCCCCGGGCGGGCTGTTGGTCGTCGGCGCCTCCAACCCGATCCGCGACCTCGACCTGATGGTGCCGCGGTACGAGGTGGGCGCGCGGCGCAAGGTGATCTCCAACCGCGGGCTCTCCGGCATCGACGGCGTCGTCTCGAGCGCGATCGGGGCGGCCCTGGGCCGCCCTTCGGACCGCAGCCTCGCCCTGGTCGGCGACGTCACGTTCCTGCACGACTCCAACGGGCTCGTCCTCGGCCCCGACGAGCCACGCCCCGACCTGACGATCGTGGTCGTCAACGACGACGGTGGCTCGATCTTCGCGACCCTCGAGCAGGGCGCGGAACCGTACGCCGACCGGTACGACCGGCTCTTCGGCACCCCCCACGGCGTCGACCTCGCCGCCCTCTGCGCCGCCACCCGCACGCCTCACCTGAAGGTCACCGGCCGGCCCGAGCTCGAACAGGCATTGACGACACCCAACGGCGGCATCGAGGTGGTCGAGGCCGTCGTACGCCGCGACGACCGGCGCGCCCTCGACGCCCGGATCCGGGCCCTGGCCACGGGCACGTAGCAACGCGGATCAAGGACCGACGCGCGCGCTCACGGCACCATGGGGGCATGAGCGCCGCCGCCGACACCTTCGCCGAGTTCGTCGACGGGCTCGCGGCCGCACTCGACGACCACGAGGCGACCGGCGAGGACTGGGCGTCGCGACACCACTTCTCCCGCTTCCACTTCGACCGGATGATCAAGTCGGTCGGCGGCGAGCCACCGCAGACCCTGCGCCGCCGCATCCTGCTCGAACGCGCGGCGTACCGGATGATCACGACGAAGGCACCCCTGCTCGACATCGCGATCGAGGCCGGCTACTCCTCGCACGAGGCGTTCACGCGCGCCTTTGCCAAGGTGTACGACGCGACTCCGCGCGAGTGGCGCAAGAAGCCGGGGCACATCCAGATCGGCGAGGCGAACTGCGTGCACTTCGTGCCACCCGCCAGCATCCGGCTCCCGTCGCGCGACGTCGTGCGCGGGCCCGACCTGCTGGAGAAGATGGTCGAGCACCACGTGTGGCTGACCGGCGAGCTGATCCGGGTCGCCGCGCGCCTCACCGACGACGAGCTCGACGAGACGGTGCTCGTGGAGGACGACGACGGGCAGACGGTCCGCTCCCTGCTCAGCCGGCTCGTCGGCCAGATGGGCATGTGGAATGCCGCGATGGCGACTCGCTACTACGACTGGAGCGTCGAGGAGCACGAGTCGACCACCTCGATGCGACGACGGCTCGGCATCGAGGGGCCGCGCTACCTGGCCCACGTGCGCGAGGTCTGCGACCAGGGCCGCGTCGAGGACACGTTCGTCGACGCGCTCTGCGAGAGGGCCGAGGTCTTCACCTACGGCGGCATGATCGCCCACGTGCTCACGTTCGCGGCGTACCGGCGGACCGTGGTCGTCCTCGCGCTCGCGCGTCGGGGTCACGACGAGCTCGGCTGGGGCGACCCGATGCGGTGGGTCGCCGACCAGACCTGACGCCCTGGGCACCGCCGGGCGGTGCCGAGAGCACCCGGCATGATGGCTCGGGTGGAGATCGCGTTCGAGCTGGTGGCGCTGGCGATCGTCGTGCTGGCCGGCACGGCCCTGGCAGGCCGGGGCCATTTCCCCGCGCCGCTCGGCCTGATCGCCATCGGCATCCTGGCGTCGTACCTGCCCGGCGTCCCGACCGTCCACCTCAGCTCCGACGTCGTCCTGCTCGGGCTGCTGCCTCCCCTGCTGTACGCCGCCGCGATACAGACCTCACTGGTCGACTTCAACGCCAACCGGCGATCGATCCTCCTGCTCAGCGTCGGCCTCGTCGTGTTCACCGCGCTCGGCGTGGCCGTGCTGGTCCACCTGCTGCTGCCGGGCATCCCCTGGTGGGTGGCGTTCGCCATCGGCGCCGTCGTGGCACCTCCGGATGCCGTGGCGGCCACCACGATCGGGCGCCGGATCGGGCTGCCCCGCCGGATCGTCACCATCCTCGAGGGCGAGTCGCTGTTCAACGACGCGACGGCGCTGGTCTCGCTGCGGACGGCCGTTGCGGCCGGGGCCGGCGGCGTCGAGCTGTGGCGGGTCGGCACCGACTTCCTGGTGGCGTCCATCGGCGGCGCGGCGATCGGCTTCGTGGTGTACGTCGTGGTGGCGCGGATGCACCGCCACGTCACCGATCCGATCCTCGACACCGCGATCTCGTTCGTCGTGCCCTACGCGACGTACATCCTCTCCGAGGAGGTGCACTCCTCCGGCGTCGTCAGCGTCGTCGTGACCGGGCTGCTGCTGGGTCACAAGGCGCCGGTGATCCAGACCGCGCAGTCGCGCATCGCCGAGCGGATGAACTGGCGCACCATCGCCTACTTCCTGGAGAACACCGTCTTCCTGCTGATCGGCCTGCAGGCGCGGTGGATCCTGCAGGAGGTGGGCGAGGGCGGGGTCTCGGCCGGGCGCGTCGTCGCCGTCTGCGTCCTCACGCTCGTCGCGTGCGTGGTGCTGCGGATCGTCTGGGTCTTCCTCGCCCGCTACCTCCTGGTCCGGCCCGGGCCCGGCTCGTCGACGGGGCAGGTGCCGCCGGCGTCGTACACGTTGCTGCTGGGCTGGGCCGGCATGCGCGGCGTGGTGACGCTGGCCGCAGCGTTCGTGATCCCGGAGCACGCCCCGTACCGCGAGGTCCTGCTGCTGGTCGCCTTCACCGTCGTGGCCGGGACGCTGTTCATCCAGGGGCTGTCGTTGCCGGTGCTGGCGCGCCGCCTGCGCGTGCCCTCGCCCGACCCGATGGAGGACGCGCTCGCCCGCGCGACGGTGCTGCAGCAGGCGTCCAAGGCGGGATTCGCCACCCTGCACGATCTCGAGTACGACGACCGGCACGGCGTGTTCGCCCTCCTCAAGCAGCGCATCGAGCAGCGCAACTTCGCGGCCTGGGAGCGGCTCGGCACGGTCGCCGACCAGGAGGCGCCCAGCGAGCTGTACACCCGGGTCCGGCTCCAGATGATCGCCGCGGAGCGACGTCGGGTGCTGGACATCCGCAGGTCGGGCACGGTCGCCAGCGAGGTGATCCGGGACGTGCTGGCGATGCTCGACGTCGAGGAGTCGATGCTCGACATCAGTCAGGCGAGCCGCCAGGAGTTCCGCGACACCTCGGCCCAGCGGCGTACCGGCGACACCTGCGAGGACCTCGCCGCGTTCCCCGCGATCGACACCGTCGCCGATCCGGAGTGCGGTGACTGCCTGCGGGAAGGGACGGTGTGGGTCGCCCTGCGCCAGTGCCTGGAGTGCGGCAACGTCGGCTGTTGCGACTCCTCGCCGCGCCGCCACGCGACGGCCCACTTCCATGAGACCCAGCACCCGGTGATGGAGTCCGCCGAGCCCGGCGAGGACTGGCGTTGGTGCTACCTCCACCACGCCACGGCGTGACTCGCCGCATGGCCCTCCGGGTCGGCGGCCGGACGCGTCCGACCGGTCATCGCGGCGGCTAGGGTGACGAGGTGCGGATCACCAAGTTCGGTCATGCCTGCGTCCGGCTCGAGCACGACGGGAAGGTGGTCGTGCTCGACCCGGGGATGTTCACCGACCCGGAGTCGGTCGACGGCGCGGACGCAGTGGTGATCACCCACGAGCATCCCGACCACTACCTGCCCGACCACCTCACCCGCACCGACGCACCGGTCTTCACGATCGAGGCGGTCGCCGCCAAGATCCGCGACGACGCTCCGGAGGTCGGCGAGCGGGTCACGGTCGTGGCCCCGGGCACGTCGTTCGACCCCGGGATCCCCGCCCGGTCGTTCGGCGAGCTCCATGCCGTGATCCACCCGGACCTGCCGCGCTTCTACAACTCCGGCTACCTCTTCGACCTCGGGGGTACGACGGTCTACCACCCCGGCGACGCCCTCACCGTCCCGCAGCAGCGGGTCGACGTGCTGTGCGTGCCGGTGTCGGCGCCGTGGATGCGGGCCGCCGATGGCATCGACTTCGCCCGCGCCGTCGGTGCTCCGCGCAACCTGGCGATCCACGACCGCGTCTACTCCGAGGCGGGGCTCCGGATCGTCGACGGGCAGTACGCCCAGCTCCTGCCCGAGAGCTCGACGTACCACCGCGTCGCCGACGGCTCCGACCTGGAGTAGGGCCCGGGATCGTCGATGCAGGCTCGGCCCAGGACCATGCAGAACCGGTGCCCCCGCGGCTGACGACTGCTCAGCCGGTGGTCAGGGAGTCGCGCACCGGGACGAGCTTCGCCTGCGACTCGGCCAGCTCGGCCTCGGGGTCGGAGTCGGCGACGATGCCGCACCCGGCGAACAGGCGCACGGTGTTGCCGGAGATCTCGGCCGAGCGCAGCGCGATGCCCCACTCGCCGTCACCGGTGGTGTCCATCCAGCCCACCGGGCCGGCGTAGCGGCCGCGGTCCATGCCCTCGATCTCCGAGATCAGGGCGACCGCGCGGGAGGTGGGCGTGCCACCGACGGCCGCGGACGGGTGGAGCGACGCCGCGAGCTGCAGCGAGGAGACCGTGTGGGCGTCGTGGACGACGCCGGCGACGTCGGAGGCCAGGTGCATCACGTTGGGCAGGTGGAGCACGAACGGCGTCTCGGGGACGATCATCGACGAGCAGTGCGGCTCGAGCGCGTCGGCGACCGACCGCACGGCGTACTCGTGCTCCTCGTGGTCCTTGCTCGAACGCGCCAGCGTCGCCGCGAGGGCGAGGTCGCGGGCGTCGTCGCCGGTGCGCCGGATCGTGCCGGCCAGCACGCGCGAGGTGACCAGGCCGCGCTCGCGACGTACGAGCATCTCCGGGGTCGCGCCGAACAGGCCGTCGACGTGGAAGGTCCAGCACATCGGATAGCTCGAGGCCAGCCGGGTCAGCGGCCAGCGGACGTCGATCCGGCTCGCGGCGGTGGCCACCAGGTCGCGGGCGAGGACGACCTTCCCGAGCGCCCCCGCGGTGATCCGGCGTACGGCCTCGGCCACCACGGCCATCCAGCGCTCGCCGTCCATGGCGCCGTCACTGAACACGACGTCGCCGGGCGCCTCCGCAGCGCCCTCGACCGGGTCGTACGTCGCGTCGCCGACCAGCGTGAGCCAGGTACGGCCGGCGCGGCGGCCGACCACGACCTGGGGCACGGTGAGCACGGAGTCACCCGGGTCGTCGGCGAAGGCGAAGGAGCCGAAGCAGACCAGGCCGGAGCCGGGCTCGTTGACGTCGTCGTGGATCTCGGCGCGGGCGACGGTCTCGGTCCACCACTTGTCGGCATCGGAGAAGCGGGTGTTCCCCTTGGGTCGGATCTCGGCGGCCACCCCCCAGCCGACCAGGCCCTCGTCGCGACGCAGCCAGGTCACCGCCTCGTCTCGGGGAAGCATCGAGAGGAGGGGGTCGTCGACGCCGATCTCGGTCGTCCTGACCGACAGGCCAGGAGAGGCCGCGGGGCTCGTCACAGTCCCGAAGCGTACCCGGCGGTAGCCCACGGCCACGCGTCGGCGAGGCCTCCCGGCTGCTCACGCCGCCATGACCGGTCACCGTGGGCGGGCATCGTCACCGGGTCTCGACTCGGCCCCGCCCGGGGTCAGCGAGCGGTGCCGAGACCCCCCGCCTCGTCAGGACCAGTAGACGACGACCTTGTCGCCCACGTGTACCTGGGAGAACAGCCACTTGATGCCGTCGTAGTCACGGATGTTGACGCAGCCGTGCGAGGCGCCGTTGTAGCCGACCGCGGCGAAGTCCGAGGAGTAGTGGACCGCCTGTCCGCCGGAGAAGAACATCGAGAACGGCATCGACGACCCGTACAGGTGGGACACGTGATCGGCGTCCATCAGGTAGACGTGGAACACGCCCTCGCGGGTCGGGGTGTCGTTCAGCGTCGAGCCGAAGCGGGCCTCGAGGGTCTGCTGCACATGGCCGTCGACCACCCAGCGCAGGGTGCGCGACGTCTTGTCGATGCACAGCACGCGCCCGGTCAGGCATCGGGCGTCGAGCGTGCTGCGTGTGGTCAGCCGGTTGTGCATCTCGGCCTTCGTCGGCGCCGTCGTCATCGCGTTCAGCCGGTCGAGGGTCCGCTGGTCGACGGCTCCGGTGACCGGGATCGCCCGCTTCTCCTGGAAGCCCTTGACCGCGGTGACGGTGCCGGCGTCGTAGGTCCCGGTGACGTCGCCGAAGTACCAGGCGATCTGCTTGAGCCGGGCCTGGACGGCGCGCACGTCGGTGCCGCTGTCGCCGGACTGGAACAGCGGCCGGCCCGGCTTCATCACGTTGAACAGGGCGTCATGGGTCGGCTGGGTGGTCATCGCGCGGAGCCGACTCCAGGTCTTCGCGTCCACGACCCCGGTCGGCTCCAGGCCGCGCTTGCCCTGGAAGCCCTTGACCGCGGCGGCGGTCGCAGCGTCGTACCGGCCGGTCGTGGTCTCGGGCAGCCAGGCGAGCTGGAAGAGCCGCTGCTGGAGCTCGCGGACCCGGAGGCCCGTCGCTCCAGGCTTCAGCACGTCGGCGACGACCGGTGTGTCATGGGTCGGCGAGGGGTCGGGGGTGCTCGGTGAGGTCGACGGGCTGGTGGGGGAGGGGGTCGCCGACGCTGCCGGGGCGCCGGGGAGCGCGCCCGAGGCCGCGGTGGTCCGCGGGTCGTCGTGCAGCAGCCGGCCGCCGGCGTACGCCGCGCCGCTGAGGGCGGCCGCGACGATCACGAGCGCCAACAGCGTCTTGAAGATCTTCATCGT
>JAICHQ010000025.1 GCA_025924815.1 Nocardioides sp. | reverse complement strand
CGACTGAGCGGTGATCAACGCCTGACTATGGTGGCGGGCGTGACGAGCAGCCGGCGCCAGGCAGCGGATCACGCGTCGATCGCGGCCGACCTCACCCGTCGCATCAACCAGGGCGAGTTCATGGCCGGGGTCCGGCTGCCCAGCGAGCAGGCCCTGGCCGAGGAGTACGGGACCACGCGCAGCCCGTGCGTACGGCGCTGGCGGCTCTGGCCCGGAGCGGCGCGCTCGCCTCCCGGCCGAACTCGGGCTGGGTCGTCCACTCTGCTCACCAGACCCAGCCCCTGGCAGAGATGCGCTCGTTCGCACAGTGGGCGTCCCAGCACGGACGCGAGCACGGTGGCCGGATCGTCCACCGGGCGATGCAGCCGGTGGACGCGATCCACGCGCGCGTTCTCCGGCTGCGACTGGACGAGCCGGTGCTGCACTCCATCCGGGTGCGCACGCTCGACCGGCACGTGGTCATGGTCGAGCGCTCAACCTGGGCGCCCTGGGCGACGCCCCTCGTGCAGAGCATGCCCGACGACGTGGTCTCCACGACCGCAGCGCTGGCGGAGCACGGCATCGAGGTCCTCGTCGGTGACCACCTGATCGAGGCGGTCGGTGCCTCCAGCGAGGACGCCCGGCTGCTCGGCGTACGCCGCTCCAGCCCCTTGCTCCAGATCGGCCACACGACGTTCACCCGGGACGGACGGATCGTCGAGCTCGGCGTCGACCACTACGTGTCGGGCGTGATCGCGTTCCAGGTGGGTGCGGGGGCCGCGGTCCCGTCCTCCGCCTGACCAGGATCCGGCCGGCGGATCTCGCCCACTGTGCACACTCGTCGAGCCGATGCCGGCTGCGGCCCGTCCTTCGGCCCGCTCGCTGCTTCAGCGCCTCGCGACGTCGGTAATGTGCCGGGCATCCGCCGCCCCTGGAAGGAGCGTGAGGCATGGCCGGGCCGAGCATCTCGACGCCGTACGCCGAGCACGTCGACCGCGCAGCGGAGCGGTCGTCCGCGGGCTCGACCACGAGCGACCACGCGGCCCGGTGACCGGACAGGACTGGACCCAGGTCTCGGAGCTGCTCCTGGCCCTCGTGCTCTCGCTGCTGATCGGAGCCGAGCGCGAGTTCCAGCGCAAGGACGCCGGCATGCGGACCCTGACCACCGTCGGGATCGGATCGGCGTTGTTCGTGATGGTCAGCAAGTACGGCTTCACAGACGTGATCGGTCCCGGGATCAGCCTGGACCCGTCCCGGGTCGCCGCCCAGATCGTCAGCGGCGTCGGGTTCATCGGCGGTGGGCTGATCTTCGTCCGCGGCGACGCTGTCCGCGGCCTGACGACGGCGGCCAGCGTGTGGCTGACCGCCGCCGTCGGCGCTGCGGCCGGGGCCGGGCTCGGCATCCTGGCCGGCGTCGTCACCGCGATGTACTTCCTCATCCAGTACGGGCTGCGACCGCTGTGGCGGTGGATGGGGCCCCGTGGCGACGAGCTCGGTCTGGTGGTGAGCTATCGGCAGGGCACCGGGGTGCTGCGCGACATCGTCAACCAGACGACCGCTCACGGCTTCTCGATCGCCGGGCTGACGACCCGCAGCGACGGTGAGCCGGCCGCCGAGGGTCGGCTCTGGCCCGCGCTCGAGCACGGAGTCGTGGAGGTCTTCTTGTTGCTCAATGGGCGCGGCGACATGGTGGACCTGGCCTCGCAGCTCAGCGAGTTCCCCGGCGTGTCCGCGGTGCGGAGCACGCGGGCCGGCGACGAGTGAGCGCTTCACCGCGGCTCGGCACGAGGGGCCGGCCGTCGTTTCCTGCGGACGACCACGTCCACAGCGAGTGGTCCTGGGACACCTCCGCCGGTGACATGGAGGCCGCGTGCGCCAGGGCGGCCGACATCGGCGTACCTTCCGTCGCGTTCACCGAGCACGCCGACCACACCGCCTGGCACGTCGGGACCGGCGAGGGCCTCCCCGATGACTGGACCCGGCACGGGGTCGTGAACGGCTCGCTGGTGCCTCCGCCGTTCAACGCGGAAGGGTATCTCGAGTCGATCGAGCGCTGCCGGGCCCTGTTCCCCGGGCTCCGCATCCTGACCGGGGTGGAGCTCGGCGAGCCGCACTGGCATCGCGCTGTCGTGGACGACCTCCTGGCCACCGGTGCGTTCACGCGGGTCCTGGCCTCGGTCCACTCGGCCGCGGTCGACACCGGCTTCGTCGACGTCGGCGTCCGCTTCGACCGCCTCAGCCCGCACGAGGTGTACGCCGAGTACCTCACCGAGGTGGAACACCTGGTGACGACGTACGACGACTTCGAGGTGCTGGCGCACATCGACTATCCCCTGCGGACCTGGCCCGTCTCGACACCGCTGGACCTCGGGCCGCTCGAGGACCAGCTGCGGCACGTGCTCGGCCTGCTCCGCGACGGCGGCAAGGTGCTCGAGATCAACACCCGGGTGCCGCTACCGCCGACGATCCTGCGGTGGTGGCACGACACCGGTGGCCAGGCTGTCTCCTTCGCCTCCGACGCCCACCGTCCCGAGCTCGTGGCCCGCGGCTTCGCGGCGGCGGTGGCCCTTGCCGGAGCGACCGGGTTCCGCCCCGCCGCGGACCCGCTCGACTTCTGGGTCCGCGCCTAGGCCCGTCGTCAATAGCTGGCGGGGGTGATCACCCAGAGGACCCGCGCCTGCTCGCTCGAGGGATTGCGCCAGCGGTGGGGCGTGCGGCTGTCGAAGGTGGCGGAGTCGCCGGTGAGCAGGCGATGTCGGTCGGAGCCGAGATAGAGGTCCAGCTCGCCCTCGAGGACGAGCACGCACTCCTCCTCGCCGGCGTGCGTGTGCAGGCTGTCGCTGCTGCCCTGGCCGGCCTCGACCAGTGACTCGAGGATCTCCAGGCGCTGGGCCCAGCCGGGGGTGACCTGGGAGTCGAGGACCCCCCGACTGCGCATCAGGTGCCGGGCGTCGCGGCGTACGACGACCTCGTCCGGGCCCGGCGGCTCCGAGAACAGCGTCGCCATCGTCTCCCCCATCGCCGCGACCAGACGGGCAAGGGTGGCGACCGTGGGGCTGACCCGGCCGTTCTCCAGCCGGCTGAGGTAGGCCGGCGAAACGCCGGCCAGCCCGGCGACCCGACGGGCCGACATGCCCTTCTGCTCGCGGAGCTGACGAAGGCGCGGGCCGACCTCGCCGTCTGGCGGGTCCAGAGTGTCCGGCGCCGGGGTCATGAATCGGATGTTGCCACATGAAACAACACTCCTTGACATTTCTGACAAGCCAGAAAAGACTCGCGGCCATCTCGACGACCCCTGCCCCCGGAGGAACCGTGTCGATCAACGCCGACGAGCTCGACGTCACCGAAGCGGCCGAGCACACCCTGATCCCGATTCCGGAGCATGCCCGGACCTCGACGGTCGCCCACCAGTTCTGGATCTGGACCGGCGCCAACATCGCCCCGATCAACTGGGTGCTCGGCGCGCTCGGCATCTTCCTCGGCCTGAGCCTGTGGCAGACGATCGGGGTACTGGTCATCGGCAACCTGATCGGGATGTCGATCTTCGGCTTCTTCGTGCTGATGGGCCAGCAGACCGCGGTCAGCCAGATGGTGCTGTCGCGGGCGGCGTTCGGCCGCCGGGGCGCCTACCTGCCGGCCCTGATGCAGGGACTGCTCGCCGTCGGCTGGTGTGCGATCAACACCTGGATCATCCTCGACCTGGTCATCGCGCTGTTCGACAAGATCGGCATCCACGGCGGTAACGGCCTGAAGATCGGTGTCGTGATCGTGATCATGGCGATCCAGGTCTGGCTGGCTGCGATCGGCTTCCGAGCGATCGCCCGCTTCGAGCGCTGGACGGTGCCGGTCACCATCGTCGTGCTGCTGGCCATGACGATCGTGGCGTGGACGTCCGACCAGACCAACGTGGACTGGGGGTACGCCGGCGCCGGCCTGCACGGCCAGGCGCTCTGGAGCTCGCTGACCACGTTGATGACGGCGATCGGCATCGGCTGGGGCATCACCTGGTTCGCCTATGCCTCGGACTACTCCCGGTTCGTCTCGCGGAGCGTCTCGCGCCGCAAGCTCTACCTCGGCAGCGTCCTGGGCCAGTTCCTGCCCACGGTCTGGCTCGGCATCTTCGGAGCGACCTTGGCGACCGTCTCCCAGGAGGTCGACCCCGGCCAGCTCGTCGTCAACGCGTTCGGGGGGTTGGCGATCCCGGTGCTCCTGCTGGTCATCCACGGGCCGATCGCCACCAACGTGCTCAACATCTACTCCTGCGGCCTGTGCGCCCAGACCCTCGACTGGAACGTCGACCGCCGCAAGCTCTCGTACGGCGTGGGGGTGCTGGCCACCCTGTTCACCATCTACCTGATCCTCAACGGCGACTTCGCCTCCAACCTCGACGGTTGGCTGGCCGGCCTGGTCACCTGGGTCGCCCCCTGGGGCGCGATCATGCTGGTCTACTACTACGCGATCGCCCGGCAGCAGATCGACGTCGATGCCCTCTTCGAGCCACCCGGCTCCCCGAAGGTCCCCGACATCGTCTGGGGAGCGATCATCCCGTTCGTGCTCGGCATGGTCGCGACCTGGTCGTTCGAGTACGGCATCCCCAGCTACCTCCAGGGCCCGTTCGCCAAGTCCCTCGGCGGCATCGACCTCTCGTGGCTGGCGGGTGCCGTGGTCGCGGGCGTCTTGTCGTACGTCGCGTTGTCACGCCGGGCGCCCGCGTCCGAGGTGGGCGTGGAGCCGGCCTGATGTCAGCAGACTCGGGCACGACCCACGACGTGACGGCCCCGGCGGGTGCGATCTCCTGGCCCAAGGGCTACCAGGCCGCCGCGACGCTGGGCTTCGACATGGATGCCGAGGACGTCGCGCTCACGGTCGACCCCGAGAGCCGGCACCGGCTGTCGGCGATGTCGCACCAGGCGTACGGACCGCTCACCGGGGTCCCGCGCGTGCTCGACCTGCTGAAGCGCCACGACCTGCGGGCGACGTTCTTCTGTCCCGGGTACACCGCCGAGCGCTACCCCGACGTCCTGCGTCGGGTCCGCGACGAGGGCCACGAGATCGCCCACCACGGCTACCTGCACGAGGCCATGGCCGGGATGACCCGTGAGCAGGAGGCCGACGTGCTCGACCGCGGGCTGGAGGCACTCGACCGCGTCGCCGGCGTCCGCCCCGTCGGCTATCGGGCACCGATGTGGGAGACGACGTACGCGACCGCCGAGCTGCTCCTGGACCGCGGCTTCCGCTACGACTCCAGCCTGATGGACTCCGACGTGCCGTATGAGCTCGCCGAGCGTCCCGGAGCCGGAGCGCGCAGCATCGTGGAGATCCCGGTGGCGTGGGCGCTCGACGACTGGGAGCAGTTCGCGTTCGTCCCCGAGCTGTTCGGCCCCGGAGTCATCGAGGACCCCGCCAAGTCGCTGGCGATGTGGACCGCGGAGCTGACGGAGGCCCACCGACACGGCTCCTGCTTCACCCTGACCGTCCACCCGTTCCTCAGCGGCCGACTGGGCCGGCTGCGCGCGCTCGAGACGTTGATCGAGACCATGGAGTCGCTGCCGGGTCTGTGGCTGGTACCGGCTCGTGACGTCGCCGAACACGTACGCTCGCTCGCCCTGACCCCCCGCGCCTTCCCCCCACCGGAGCTCTGATGACCGACAACCCGCTCGGACCCGTCGACGGCACCCAGGTGCCCCGCTACGCCGGCGCCCCGACGTTCGCCCGCCTCCCCCGCATCGACGAGGTACCCGCCTTCGACGTCGCCCTCCTCGGCGCCCCGTTCGACGGGGGAGTGTCCTTCCGGCCCGGGGCGCGCTTCGGGCCCAGCGCGATCCGGCAGGCGTCCCGCCACCTGCGGCCGGCGTACAACCCCGCACAGGACGTCTCGCCGTACACCGTCCTCCAGGCCGTCGACGCGGGCGACGTCCCCTGCAACCCCTTCGACATCGACGCCGCGCTGCAGCAGGTGGACGACGGCGTCCGTGAGCTGCTGACGTCCGGTGGCAGGCCGATCCTGCTCGGTGGCGACCACACGATCGCCCTCGGCGGCCTGCGTGCCGTCGCCCGGCAGCACGGCCCGGTGGCGCTGATCCACTTCGACGCCCACCTCGACACCTGGAACAGCTACTTCGGCGCCGACCGCACCCACGGCACGGTCTTCCGTAGGGCGCACGAGGAGGGGCTGCTGATCCAGGGAGCGAGCAGCCATGTCGGGATCCGCGGACCGCTCTACAGCGCCCAGGACCTCGACGACGACGCCCGCTTCGGCTTCGAGATCATCCGCGCCGATGACATCGACCGGCTCGGCGTGGCCGAGATCGCCGACCGGGTACGCCGCCGCGCCGGGGACCACCCGATCTACCTCTCGATCGACATCGACGTCCTCGACCCGGCGTTCGCCCCCGGCACCGGCACCCCGGAGATGGGCGGCCTCACCTCGCGCGAGCTGCTGAGCCTGGTGCGGGCGCTGCCCCGCGACCAGATCGTCGCTTCCGACCTGGTCGAGGTGAGTCCTGCCTACGACCACGCCGAGGTCACGTCGCTGGCCGCGGCCACGCTCGGCTACGAGATCTGCTGCCTGATGGCCCGCGCGGGGTCCGGGTCGTGATCGACCTGCTGGTCCGCGACGTCCGGGTCCGCGACGAGGAGACCGGTGAGGTCTCCGCGGCCGACCTGCACGTCGACGGCGGCCGGATCGTCGGTGTCACCCCCGTCGCCGACGATCCGGTCGAGGCGGGCCAGGTGGTCGAGGGCGGGGGTGCCTGGGCGACCCCGTCGTACGTCGAGCCGCACGTGCACCTCGACGCCGCACTGACGGCCGGCCAGCCCCGCTGGAACCGCAGCGGCACGCTGTGGGAGGGCATCGCCTGCTGGTCGGAGCGCAAACCCATGCTCACCCGCGAGGACGTGATCGAACGGGCCGAGCGGACCCTGCGGTGGTACGCCGCGAACGGCACGCTCCACGTGCGCAGCCACGTCGACGTCACCGACCCCTCACTCGTCGCCCTCGACGCGCTGCTCGAGGTACGTGACCGGGTGCGCGACGTGATCGGGCTACAGCTGGTCGCGTTCCCCCAGGAGGGCATCTGCTCGTTCTCCGGAGGCGAGGAGCTTCTGGCCGAGGCGGCACGCCGCGGGGTCGACGTGATCGGCGCGATCCCGCACTTCGAGGACACCCGCGAGGACGGCGTCCGCTCGGTGGAGTACGCCGTGGAGCTGGCCGACCGGCACGGCCTGCGGGTCGACGCGCACTGCGACGAGATCGACGACGAGCAGTCGCGCTTCGTCGAGGTGCTCGCCACCCGGGCAGCCCGGTCGGGGCTGCGGGAACGCGTCACGGCCAGCCACACCACGGCCATGGGGTCCTACAACCCGGCCTACGCCCACAAGCTGCACCGGATCATCGCGCGCTCCGGCATCAACATGGTCTCCAACCCGATGGTGAGCCTGCATCTGCAGGGCCGTTTCGACGACTACCCGAAGCGCCGCGGCATCACCCAGGTCAAGGAGCTGCTCGCCGCCGGCGTCAACGTCGCCTTCGGCCACGACGACGTGATGGACCCGTGGTACCCCCTCGGCACCGCCAACCCGCTCCAGGTCGCCCATGTCGGCACCCACGCGACGCAGCTGCTCTCTCGTGACGAGATCGAGGAGACGTT
Source organism: Nocardioides sp. (assembly GCA_025924815.1). Taxonomy (GTDB): domain Bacteria; phylum Actinomycetota; class Actinomycetes; order Propionibacteriales; family Nocardioidaceae; genus Nocardioides. The sequence goes on along the minus strand of JAICHQ010000025.1, from coordinate 30,240 downwards.
TCGCATGGTCACCTCACGCGCGGCAGCCGTGCTCGGCCTCGGCGCCGACGAGTACGGCGTGCGCGCGGGTGGTCCCGCGAGCTTCATCCTGCTGCCGGCGACAGACGGGTACGACGCCGTACGCCGCCAGGTGCGGCCGACGCACGTGGTCGCTCACGGCCGGGTCGTCGCCACCACCCCGCCGCCGGTCACCACCCTCATGTGGCCGGACAGGGAGCCTTCCGAGGTGACGTTCAGCCCGACCGGCGGACCCGGCGCCTGACCTGCCAGATCCGCAGGGTCGCGACGATCACCGCCAGGGTCGCGCCGGCGACCGCTGCGATCAGCAGGGCCACCGACAGCGGCGGGTGACCCTTCCAGCCGAGGAACGAGACCTGCACCTTCTGCGTGTTCTGGGCGATGAACACCACCAGCAGGATCAGCACGACCACCAGCGCCGTGAGCGAGAGCCACGAGCGGCTCGTCCGGGACGCCCGGAGGGGGTCGCGGCCCGCGGCCGGGCCCGACTTCTGGTCCTTGCTCGGCTGGTCGTCCATGGTGTGCTCCCGTCGTCGGCCATCCCATCGTGCCCGAACCGGGGCGACCCATTCCGGCGAGTCCGTCCGTGGCCGGAGAACTGACCGCCCCATCCGCGGCGCCGAGGGCGCGCGGACGGGGCGGTCGGAGGAGGGCCACTGGCAAGGGGGGTGCCTCGGGCCCGTCGCCCGGTGCTCCCGAGATCCGGCGGGGGGGTTGCCGGTCGGTCACTACCTGACGAAGTCTCAAGAGAAGGTTAAGCGGTTTCGTCGCCCGATGTGAAATCTTCGAGGAAGTTTCTGCCGGAGACCGTCGCCACGGCGTCAGCCGAGCTCGAAAGCCACCGACCGGGAGTCCACGTCGGCCTGGGTGAGTCTGACCCGCGCCTCCGTGCCGAGCGGGAGCGCCGCAGCCGACGTCACCCGCGCCTCGACCGCCGGCTCCTGGATGGTGACCTTCCCCCGCGTGTCGTCCTTCTCGTCGACGTCGGTGACGACGCCGTCGAAGGCCTCCCCCACCCGGCGGTGCAGCACGCCGGCCTCGACGAGGCTGAGCACCATCGACTCGTACTGGGCAGCCTTGCGGCCGGCGTCCTTCAAGATGTCGGGGATCTCGGCCAGCCGGGACAGCACCCAGGTCGGGACGTCGGTGCCGGCACACAGGGCCAGGCAGATCTCGCCCGCGTAGCGGTCGCCCAGCCGCCGCAGCGGCGCGGTCACGTGGGCGTACTCCGAGGCGAGGGCGGCGTGGATCGGGTCAGCCGGCATGTCACCGTCGAACGCGACGTACCCGCTGCCGCGCAGCAGCCTGGCACAGGCGGTGATCATGGCCGCCTCGGCCGGCCTGCGGGAGTCGAGGCCGCGGATGAAGTCGGGGTACAACTGCTCGGCCGGCCAGTCGATGTGCAGCGCTCGTGCCACCCGGTGGAGCTTCTGCAGGTCGCGGGGCTGTGGAGGCGGCAGGGTGCGGAGCAGGCCGACGCGGGCGTAGACCATCAGCGACGCCGCCGCGAACCCCGTGAGCATGGAGATCTGGGCGTTCCACGTCTCGGCCGGGATCATCGAGCGGAACTCCAGCGACCACTGGTCGCCGACGACCTCGACCTCCTGCTCGGGCAGGGGCAACGAGATGCCGCCGCGCGCCGCCTCGCGCTGGAGCCGCAGCTCGCCGACCTCCTTCAACAACATCAGCACCTCGTCGGCGGAGCCGTCGTCGACCGCCTTCTGGACGCCCTCGTAGTCGAGCTTGGCCCGCGAGCGGACCCGGGCCCGCTCGACGTGGACGTCGGTGCCCTCGCCCGTCTCGTCGAGCTGGATGGTCCACAGCAGGGAGGGCCGCACCTGGTCGGGCAGCAGGGACGCCGCGTCCTCGGAGAGCGAGGTCGGATGGAGCGGGATCTTGGAGTCGGCGCCGTAGAGGGTCTCGCCCCGCTCGTGGGCGGCGGCGTCGACGGGGTCGCCCGGCTCGACGAACGCCGCGACGTCGGCGATGGCGTAGTGCACGACGTATCCGGACCCCTTGCGCTCGAGGTGGAGGGCCTGGTCGAGGTCCATCGACGACGGGGGGTCGATGGTCACGAACGGGATGTCGGTGCGGTCGAGGTCGGGCAGGCGCGGGGCGGCCGCGGCCCGGCCGGCGGCCTCCTCCACCTCGGGGGCGAAGGCGGGCTCCACCTTCAGCTCCGACTGGATCTGGACGATCCCGGCCCGCAGGGTCCGGGCCGCGACGTCGTCTCGGGCGTGGACCCGCACCACTCGACTCGAGGACATGCCCCCACCTTAGTGATGCAGCGACCACCGCTAGCCTCGCCGCGTGCTGATCCTGCTGCCGCCCAGCGAGGGGAAGGCCGAGCCGCGGCGCGGCAAGCCGCTCGACCTCGGGACGGGGCCGTTGGCGGATGCTCGCCGACCGGTCCTCGAGGCACTGGTCACGCTGTGCCGGGGGTCCGAGGACGCCGCCGTCCGCACGCTGGGTCTCGGTCCCGGCCAGCTCGCCGACGTACGCCGCAACGCGCGGCTGCCCGAGCTCCCGACGGCGGCGGCGGAGCGCATCTACACCGGGGTGCTCTTCGAGGCGCTCGGGCTCACCACCCTCGACGCCTCCGCGCACCGCCGGGCGCTGTCGCGCGTGGCGATCGTGTCGTCGCTGTACGGCGTGGTGCGACCCGGCGAGCGGATCACGCCGTACCGCCTGGCCGGAGGCGTCACCCTGCCCGGCCTCGGCGGAGTGGCCGCCCACTGGCGGTCCCGTCTCGACCCGGTGGTGCGCGAGCTGGCCGGCCATGGGCTCGTGGTCGACCTCCGCTCCTCGACGTACGCCGCGTTCTGGCGGCCGGCGCCAGACCTCGCGCGACGGGTCGTCTCCGTGCGCGTGCTGCACGAGGTGAACGGCCGCCGACAGGTGGTCAGCCACTTCAACAAGGCGACCAAGGGACGGCTGGTCAGGGCCGTGCTCGAGGACGGTCGCGACCCGCGTACGCCGACGTCGTTCGCGGCCCTGCTCACCGACCTCGGCTGGACGGTCGAGGCCGGGGCAGCGACCGCGAGCGGCACGCAGCTCGACGTGGTCGTGGGCGAGGTCTGATCCCTGCTGAGACTCCGCCGGGGTGTGCTCGCCCCGTGAGCGGGCGTCGCTACCCGCTGACGATTTCGCAGTTGCTCGGGTGCTCCACGGCGACACAGGTGTCGGTGCCGAAGCTGCCGTCGGCGGTGTCCGCGCCGGGGCCACCGTCGATCAGGTCGTCGCCGTTGCCAGCCCGGAGCCGGTCGTCTCCGCCGAGCCCATGGATCGTGGTCGTGGCGTTCCCGTAGACCGAGATCGAGTTCGGCGCCCGGGTGCCCGTGACGTCCGTGATGGCGGTCTGAGCTCCGAAGTGGCCGACGAAGTCCTCGAACTGGGTCGCGGTGGCCGCCACCGAGTCCACCGACAAGGAGGCGGACCCCATGTCGTAGGTGACCGCAGTGAGGGGGGACCCGGACCGCCACAGAGAGAGCGTGTTGATCCCGTCGCCACCGTCGAGGCTGAGGCCGGCGGGGAAGGTGGTGAAGTCCCACTCCACGGACACCACGTCGTCACCCGGCCCTCCCAGGACCTGGCCCGGATTGCGCGTCTGCAGGAGGTCGTCTCCGGCGCCACCCTGGATCGTCACGGTGCCGGAGGATCCGTCCGGCGGCGCGCTGATGTCGTCGTCACCCGCGCCGCCGGCGATCGAGCCACCCACGGCGAAGAGGTCGTCGTCGCCGCCGCGGCCGGCGATGGTGTCGTTGCCCTGTCCGCCGTCGAGCCAGTCGGCCCCCGAGGTGCCGAGCAGCGTGTCATCGTGCGAGGAGCCGACGAAGAAGAGCCGTTCGGACCCGATGTGGAAGCTGTCCGCACCCCAGCCGGTGACCGTGCCGGTCGCCAGGTCGGCCGAGATCCCCCGTGGTGCATTCTCGTAGGAGAGGTGGTCGCGCCCGGAGCCCGAGGCCATGCGGTCGTCACCCTGATCGGCGTAGAAGGTCGTGCTGGTGCCCCTGTTGCCGAACAGGCGATCGTTCCCGTCGCCCCCGGCGAGCGTGTCCTGCCCGCGGTTGCCGTGGATGCGGTCGTTGCCGACCCCCCCGTCGATGTGGTCGCGGCCCGTGCCGCCGCAGATGAAGTCGTTCCCACCGGCCCCGTCGATGTGGTCGCGACCCCCGAGGCCGACGATGACATCGGAACCGGCTGTGCCCTGGAGGGTGTCGCCGTACTGGCTGCCGACGATCGTCGCCGCTCGACCGTCGCAGCGAGGCACCGCGCTGTGCGCACCGGCCGGCGCCGCTACGGCACCCAGCCCGAGCGCCACGTTCGCCACTGCCGTCACGACCACGACTCTGCTGCTCACGGATACTCCTTCACCGAACCTCGCCGACCGAGGGGTGCGACAGGTCAGATGCACCGTTCCGGCGTTCGGTTCGGTGCTACCAGCGCTGGGGGTCGAGCATCTGCCCGGCGCCGGGAGGCTGGGCGTTGTAGAGCCGCATCGAGCCTCGGGTCTCGTCGCCGCCGGGTTCGGTGACGAACGACACGACGCTCACCGAGGCGGTCGAGAGCTCCATTCGGAACAGGGCGCTCAGCGGCGCCTCGACGGCGTGGGCGACGAGTGTCTTGATCGGCGTCACGTGGCTGACCACGACCACGGTCTTGCCGGCATGGCTCTCGAGCAGGCGCCCGAGCGCGTCGAGCACACGCTTCTCGACCTCGCGGAACGACTCGCCGCCACCGGGCCCCACGTCGAGCGAGCCGAGCCACGCCTCGATCTCGTCGGGTCGCTGCTCCTGCACCTCCGCGAAGGTCAACCCGTCCCAGGAGCCGAACTCCATCTCGGCGAAGCCCGGCTCCTCGACCAGCGGGGAGCCGAGTCGTTCGGCCACGATCTCGGCGGACTCCCGGGTACGCCGTACCGGCGACGACACCACGACGTCGACGGCCTCGGCGATCGGCGCCAGCCAGTCGGCGACCTCGCGCACCTGGGCGCGACCCTCGTCGGTCAGGCCCGGGTTGCTGCTGGCGAGCCCGCCGGAGAAGCGCTTCTCCGCGGTCAGCGACGTGGCTCCGTGCCGGACGAGCACCAGCGTCGTCACGGGCCCGCCCGGCGCCGACCAGCCGCGGTGCCCGGCGACCTGGGCCTGGATCGTCTGCTGCTCGTCGAGCCGGGACCGCTCCCCGACGTGCCAGGTGATGCCGGACCGCTTGCCGTCGAGAGCCTCGTTGGCGAGCCGGTCGGCGTGCGTATTCTGCTCGCGCGGCATCCAGGTGTACGTCGTGGTGCCAGTCCGCGCCGTCACCAGGCGATTGGCCTCGAGCGCCAGCGGCCTCATGTCGGCGTGCTTGATCCGCCAGTTCCCCGACATCTGCTCCACGACCAGCCGGGAGTCCATCCGGACCTCCAGATCGGCGTCGGGCGCGATCTCGGCGGCCATGGTGAGACCGGCGATCAGGCCGCGGTACTCCGCGACGTTGTTGCTGGCCACCCCGAGGGTGGTGCCCTCCTCGGCCAGCACCTCGCCGGTCTCGGCGTCCTTGACCAGCGCGCCGTACGCCGCCGCACCGGGGTTGCCGCGGGAGCCGCCGTCGGCCTCGACGATGACGCGCCGGAGAGTGCTCACCACCAGCGGAGGCTATCGGCCTGGCGCTAGAGACCGCTCTCCGAGGTGCGGACCAGGATCCGGCTGCACTCCTCGCACCGGATCACGTCGTCGTCCGCGGCGGAGCGGATCGTGGCCAGCTCGGCGTTGTCGAGGTCGAGGTTGCAGCCCTCGCACCGCCGAGCGCGCAGCAGGGCCGCACCGACCCCACCCTTGCTCTCGCGGAGCCGGTCGTAGAGGGCCATCAGGTCCTCCGGAAGGCCCGTTGCGGCCGGCGCGCGCTGTGCCTCGACCTCGCCGAGGGACTGGTCGAGCTCGCTCAGCCGGGCGTCGCGCGCCTGGGTTACCTCGGCGATCTGCGCGTCGGTCTCGGTGAGCTGGCGGGTGAGGTCGTCGAGCGTCCGCTGGGCGTCCTCCAGCCGCGCCATCACCTCGAGCTCCTCGTCCTCCAGCGACGTGATCCGGCGCTCCAGCGAGACCATCTCCTGCTGCATCCGCTGGATGTCCTTGGGGTTGCTGATCAGCCCCTGGTCGATGCGCTGCTGGTCGCGCTCGCGGCGGGTCTTGACCTGTTCGACGTCGGAGTCGACCTTGGTCTGCTCCGCGGTCAGGTCGTCCACCTCGATCCGGGCGTCGACGGCCAGCCCGTCGACGCGTCGACGCGCCTCGGTCAGCTCGGTGAGCCGCGCGTGCTCGGGCAGGGTGCGGCGCTGGTGGCGCAGCTGGTCGGCTCGCGAGTCCAGGTCCTGCAGCTCGAGCAGCCGCACCTGGGCGGACGGGTCGGCCTTCACACGCGCTCCTCTGTGCTCACGGGGTTCACCGGCGGGTCTGCCACACGTCGGTGCAGATCGAGCTGACCCGGACCTCCACCGTATCGCCCAAGGCATGGCCCAGACGCACGGCCAGCTCGGGGAGCCACGTCCATTCCGCCGCCCAATGGCTGACGTCGATCAGCGACGGGCCGCCCTGCTCGAGGAACTCGCCCGCCAGGTGGTGACGCAGGTCGCTGGTGACGTAGACGTCGGCTCCGCTGGTCGCCGCCTCGGGGAGCAGGGAGTCGCCGGCACCTCCCATCAGCGCCACCCGGCGAACGACGCGCTCCGGGGCGCCGCCCACGAGCACCCCACGCGGGGTCGCAGGCAGGGCACCCGCGACCTGGTCGGCGAACTGTCCCAGCGTGGTCTCGTCGACCTCGCCGACCCGTCCGGCGCCGGTCGTCGCGGTCGCAGGATCCGCCAGCTCGATCACGTCGTAGGCGACCTCCTCGTAGGAGTGCGCGGCCAGCACCGCCCGCACCACCTCGGCACGCCGCGACCGGGGCAGCACGGCCTCGATCCGCAGCTCGTCGGTGACCTCCAGCTCGCCCACCGTGCCCACGGTGGGGTCGGCGCCGTCGAGCGGACGGAACCGGCCCTCGCCCGCGACCGAGTAGGACACGGTGTCGTAGTCGCCGACGTGCCCGGCGCCGGCGCCGGCGAGGGCAGCGCGCACGCGCTCGGCGTCGCCGAGCGGGGTGAAGACCACGATCTTGTCGAGCGGCGTGCCGGTGGCGCGGACCGGCCGCACGTCGCGCAGCCCGAGCGCGCGAGCGATCGCGTCGGAGACCCCCGGGTGGCCGTGGTCGGCGTTGGTGTGGGCGGTGAGCAGACCGCAGCCGGCCCGGGTGAGCGTGGCCAGGGTGCGGCCCTTCGGGGTCGTCTGGGCGACACCGTGGACACCGCGCAGGAACAGGGGGTGGTGGGTCAGCAGCAGGTCGGCGTCCCAGTCGGCCGCCTCCCGCGCCACCGGCTGCACCGGGTCGACGGCCAGCAGGATGCGGCGTACGCCCGCCTCCGGGTCGCCCGCCGCCAGCCCCACGGCGTCCCAGTCCTCGGCGGTCTCCGGCGGGTACCACCCGTGGACCAGGCCCACCACCTCACCCAGCGTCGGCATGCCGCGACCCTAGCCGGGTGGGGCCGGGGTCAGTTGACCTGGCGGTCGCGGCCCTCCCAGTACGGCGCGCGGAGCTTGAACTTCTGCAGCTTGCCGGTCGCGGTGCGGGCGAGCACGTCGCGGAACTCGACCGTCGACGGTGCCTTGTAGCGGGCGACCTTCGATTTCACGTAGTCGATCAGGTCCTGCTCGGTCAGCGTCGACCCCTCGGTCCGCACCACGAGCGCCTTGATGGTCTCGCCCCACTTCTCGTCCGGTACGCCGATGACGGCGACCTCGGCGACCTCGGGGTGGCTGAAGATGGCGTCCTCGACCTCGATCGAGGAGACGTTCTCGCCACCGGTGATGATCACGTCCTTCTTCCGGTCGGCGATCACCAGGTAGCCGTCGTCGTCGAGATAGCCGCCGTCGCCGGTGTGGAACCAGTCGCCGGCCAGCGCCTTCGCCGACTCCTCAGGCTGCTTCCAGTACCCCTCGAGACAGACGTTGGAGCGCGCCAGCACCTCCCCCTCACGGTCGACCGCCAAGGCCACGCCGATGGCCGGCGTACCGGCGCGGACCAGGCGGCGCGCCCGTTCCTCCGGCTCGAGGTCGTCCCACTCCGCCCGGCCGCGGTTGATCGTCAGCAGCGGCGAGGTCTCGGTGAGCCCGTAGATCTGGACGAACTCCCAGCCCAACTCGGCCTCGACGCGGGCGACGGTCTTGCTCGGCGGCGGTGCGCCGGCGACGATGATCCGGGTGCGGTCGCGGCCGGGGATCTCGCCCTCCCAGCCGGCGGCTGCGTCGAGCACCGCGGCCACCACGGCCGGCGCCGCACACATCACGGTCACGCCGTACCGCTCCACCCGACGCAGGATCTCGGCGCCGTCCACCTTGCGCAGCGCGACCTGGGGCACGCCGCAGCCGGCCATGGCGAACGGCATGCCCCAGCCGTTGGCGTGGAACATCGGCAGCGTGTGGAGGTAGACGTCTCGGTCGGTCACGCCGGCGTGCAGCGCGAACGTCACGGCGTTGGTCCAGATGTTGCGGTGGGTGATCTGCACGCCCTTGGGACGCGCCGTCGTGCCGGACGTGTAGTTGATCGTGGCGGTGGCGTTCTCCTCGGGCTGCCACGCGCGTGGCTCGACCCCCTCGAGATAGAGGTCGTCGTCCTCACCGAGGACGAACACGTGCTCGGCCTTCAGCCCCTCCAGCGCGTCCTTCAGCTCGGGATCGATGTAGACGACGCGTGAGCCGGAGTGCTCGACGATGTACTGGACCTCGTCGAAGGACAGCCGGAAGTTGACCGGCACCAGCACCCGGCCGAACCCGCAGACACCCCAGTACGCCGTGAACAGCCGGGCGCTGTTGTGCGAGACGAACGCGACGCGCTCGCCGACGTCGAGCCCCAGCTGGTCGTGCTTGGCGGCCATGGCCGCCGCCAGCTCCTGGACCCGCCCGTAGGTCAGGTCGCCCAGCGAGCTCGCGGGCTGGTCCGGCTCGTCGGCCAGGCCTGTGCGGTCGGCGTAGACCGCCGTCGCGCGGTCCAGGAAGTCGTTGACACTGAAGGGCACGATCATGGGCAGAAATCTAGCCCCGGAACGTGGGCGCAAGGTTGGTCGGTTTGGCAGGCGGTACGGCGGGAGGTTAGCCTCACCTAAGTTTCACTGCGCCTCGTCGGAAGGACCACGATGGGCATCGGGAAGACCCTGTTGCTCGGCTTCATCGCCGGCGTCACCATCCTCTGCGGAATGCCGCTGGGCCGGATGCGCCGGCCGAGCGAGGCGCTCCGGGTCACGCTCAACGCGCTGGCCATCGGCGTCCTGGTCTTCTTGGTGTGGGACGTGCTGTCGGCCGCCTGGGAGCCGATCGACGCCGGCCTGGCCGCGCACCACGAGACCGGGGCCGGCGTCGGGTCCACGATCGGCTACGGCATCCTGTTCGCGCTCGGCCTCGGCGTCGGGCTGCTCGGTCTCCAGCAGTACGAGGCCTGGATGGGCCGACGCGTCCGCCGCGCCCGCCAGTCCACGGGGCCGGGCGCGATGGCCAGCCAAGAGCTCCGGGGCCGCGGGATCTGGAGCTGGTCCTCCGGCCGGCAGCTGGCGCTGCTGATCGCCGTCGGCATCGGCCTGCACAACTTCGCGGAGGGTCTGGCGATCGGTCAGGCCGCCGCCGGCAGCGAGATCGCCCTGGCCACCCTGCTGGTCATCGGGTTCGCGCTCCACAACGCCACCGAGGGCTTCGGGATCGTCGCCCCGCTGGCCGCCGAGGCCGAGCAGGACCCCGCGAAGCGCCCCTCGTGGGGGCTGCTGCTGGCCCTCGCCGCGATCGGTGGCGGGCCGACGTTCGTCGGCACCGCGATCGGGCACTCGTTCACCAGCGAGCCCGTCTCCGTCGTCTTCCTGACCCTGGCCGCGGGCTCGATCCTCTACGTCGTCATCCAGCTGCTGGCGCTCGCCGGCCGCAGTGCCCGCAAGGACCTGATCTACGCCGGTGTCCTGCTGGGCCTCCTGGCCGGCTTCCTCACCGACGCCATCGTGACCGCCGCCGGGGTCTGAGCGGGTCGAGGACGACAACGGCCCCCCGGAACGGGTCCGGTGGGCCGGTCGCCGGCAACAGCGACACGACAGCGACGGCGACGGCGACGGCGACGAGGGTCAGGCCTGCGCAGCCAGGCAGGTCTCGAGGCGAGCCGTCGCGCGGGCGAGCCGGTGCACCTGGGCCTTCTTCGCCTTCAGGTTCTTCGTGGTGGGGTGAGCGGCGAACTTCGCGGTGAGGTCGGCGAGTTGGCGGTCGCCCTGTCGACGTGAGTCTGCTGCGTGGCGCAGGGCACGTCGCTGCCGCCGTCGGCGAAGGCCGGGACGGCGGTCGCGGCCAGCGAGCCGAGGGCGAGGGTCGAGACGAGCGCTCCGGCAGACGTGCGAAAGCGATCCATGGTTCGTCCTTCATGATCTGGCGGGGGTGGTGGCCTCCCATCCGACGGTTCGCACGTCCGGGCACTCGACCGAGGCGGAGGTCTCAACCAGACAGCGTCGGGCGCCTCGAAAGCGACACGACTCCTGGCCTCGACACCCGGGAGTTCTACCCTCCGGCCGCCGGTCACACCGTGGGAAAGGTGGGCGCAAAGGGACTCGAACCCCTGACATCCTCCTTGTAAGGGAGGCGCTCTACCAGCTGAGCTATGCGCCCGTCGCCTCCTCGGACGAGGGGCGAGCGCGGCACAGACTAATGGAGCCCGGGAGCGGTGCCCAACGCGCGACGAGTGCGCACAGCAGCATCGCCGGTGGTCGCCATCGGCACGATCGTGCTCATCGCCGGTGTCCTTCGCCCAGGCCGAGCGCCCCCAGGGCTTCAGCGAGGACGTCCGCGGGATCGCCCTCGGCGGACACGGTGACACCCGGCTCGTCGTCGCCGAGCGGCTCCAGGGTGGCCAGCTGGCTGGGCAGGAGGGAGGCGGGCATGTAGTGACCGCGACGCCGCTCGAGCCGCTCGCGGAGGACCGCCTCCGGCACCTCCACGTGGCAGAACCGCACGCTCGGTCTCCCCTCCCGGAGCAGGTCGCGATAGGCCCGCCGCAGCGCGGAGCAAGTGAGCACCGCGCTCTCACCGGCCGCCACCCGGGCGTCGAGCCAGTGGCCGATCGCCGCCAGCCAGGGCCGGCGGTCGTCGTCGGTGAGCGGCTCGCCGCGCGACATCTTCTCGACGTTGGCCCGGGGATGGAGCTCGTCACCCTCCTGGAAGGTCCAGCCCAGCCGCTGTGCGAGCGCCTCGGCCAGGGTCGTCTTCCCGCTCCCGGAGACGCCCATGACGATGACGAGCATCAGGTCTGGCATGAGAAGGCCGTACCCCGTGCCCGCGGATCCAGGCCCGACTCGGATCGGCCCGGAAATGAAGTCGAGCCGCTGGCGTCTCGGGTCACCAGCGGCTCAACGAGGGAAACATTACCCATCCGACAGCCGGGATTCCAGCCCCCTCGGCGAGGTGGTTGAAAATGATCCCGCTGGTCTAGGCCAGCTGGTGCAAATGAGCCAGGTGGTCGCTCAGATCCCGGCCGTCGGGCAGCTGGTTGTGCACCGACCAGCGCACGATCCCGCTCTTGTCGATCACGAACGACGACCGCCTGGCCACGCCCAGCTCGGGGTCGAACACGCCGTACGCCGACGCCACCCGGCCGTGCGGCCAGAAGTCGCTCAGCACCGGGAAGTTGAGACCGTCGCGATCGGCGAACACCCGGAGGGAGTACGTCGGGTCGGTGGAGATCGCCAACACCTCCGTGTCGAAGGTGAGGAACTCGTCGAGCCGGTCGCGGATGCCGGCCATCTCGCCGGTGCAGACGTTGGAGAACGCCCACGGGAAGAACACCAGGGCGACGGCCTTCTCCCCCGCGAACGACGACAGGGCGACGTCCTGTCCGAACTGGTCGCGCAGCGTGAAGTCGGGCGCGGGATCGCCCGGCGCGGGGCTGTGCCGGTCGTCGGGGGTCGGCGCGTCAGTCGAGGGTGGCGAGGTCACGCTTGAGAATCTTGCCAGTCGCGTTGCGCGGCAGCTCACCCAGGAACACGAAGTCGCGCGGAACCTTGTACCGCGCGAGGTTCAGCTTCACCCAGTTCTTGAGCTCGTCCACGCTCGGAGCAGGCTCCTCCACGACGAGGAACACCTTCAGGCGTTGGCCGAACTCGGCGTCGGCGACGCCGATCGCGGCCGCCTCGACCACCGACTCGTGGCGGGTCAGGCAGTCCTCGACCTCCTGCGGGAAGACGTTCTCGCCGCCCGAGACGATCATCTCGTCGTCGCGTCCTTCGACGTGGAGCCGCCCGCGCTCGTCGTACCGGCCGATGTCGCCGGTCGACATCAGGCCGCCGATGACCTCCTTGGACTCCACGACGTCCCCGGAGGCGCCGGTGTAGCCTTCGAAGAGCAGGCCGTTGCCGACGAAGATCCGGCCGGACTCGCCGCGCGGCACCTCGACGCCGTCGCGGTCCAGGATCTTCACGACCGTGGCCCACGGAGGCCTCCCGGCGGACGTCGGCGCCTCGCGCAGGTCGCGCGGGGTGGCGATCGAGGCGTAGGCGACCTCGGTGGAGCCGTAGACGTTGTACAGGTTGTCGCCGAACGCGTCCATCCACTCCAGGGCCAGGTCGCCGGGCAGCGCGGACCCCGAGGCGGCCGTGACCTTCAGGTGCGGCAGCGGGTGTCGGTCCCGGACCTCCTGCGGGAGGTCGAGGATCCGCTGCAGCATGACCGGGATGACCACCAGGGAGTCGCAGCGCTCCTCGTCGGTGACCGTGAGGCACTCCTCGGGGTCGAACCGGCGCCGCAGCACCACGGTCGAGCCCAGGAGCATCGCCAGCGCGAGGTGGGCGAACCCCCAGGTGTGGAACAGCGGCGCCGCGACGTGGGTGCGCCATCCGTAGCGCAGCGGCAGCCGGGACAGCAGCGAGACGGCTGCCCCGATCCCGGCCTCGCTGCGCGGGGCTCCCTTGGGCGTGCCGGTCGTGCCCGAGGTCAGGATCACGATCCGGGCGTGGTGCTCCGGCGCCGGGAGGTCGGAGCCGTCGTACGCCTCGATCAGCTCCTCGATCGTCTCCAGGCCGGGGTCGCCACCGTCGACCCAGCCCAGCAGCCGGGTGTCGACGGCGGCCTCGGCCAGGAGGCCGGTGAACTCCTCGTCGTGGATGACGACCCGCGGCCCCTCGCGCTCGAGAACGCCGACCAGCTGCGGGCCGGCGAACGCGGTGTTCAGCAGCAGGATGTCGGCTCCGCACTTGGCGGTGGCCACCAACGCATCGACGAAGCCGCGGTGGTTGCGGCACATCACCGCGACGCCGTCTCCCTCGCGCACCCCGCGCTCGACCAGCGCCCGGGCCAGCGCGTTGGACCTGCGCTGGAGCTCGCCGTAGGTCAGCGACCCGAGCTCGTCGACGAGGCCGACCCGATCCGGCTCTCGCAGCGCCATCGCGGTGAACCCGCCCGCCGGCCCGGTCCCCCACGACCTGAGGGCCCTGCCGATGCGGGCGATCACGGCCGGGGACAGGGGACGCACGATGCCCGAACCGCCCAGGACGCGAGCCGGCGTACCGACGCTGCCCGCCAGGGAGACGACCCGGCCGACGACCGGGTGGGACGTCAGCGGGGAGGGACTCACCCCGGGGTCTTCGGGGTGACCAGCCGCGTCGCCGCCCAGTCCTTGCTGACGGCCGCGGTCGTGGTCAGGGCCAGGCCCGCGATGGGGGCCGCCTCGGTGATGTCGGCAGGGTCGACGGCGTTCGCGCGGCCGACCTTGGGGGTCAGCAGCCAGATCACGCCGCCACCCACCAGGTCGGTCAGGGAGTCGACCAGGCCGTCCACCAGGTCGCCGTCCTCGTCTCGCCACCACAGCAGGACGGCGTCCACGACGTTGCCGTAGTCACCGTCGACCATGTCGGAGTCGAGCACGTCCTCGATCGCGACGCGCAGATCGTCGTCGCTGTCGGAGTCCCAGCCGAGCTCCTGGACGACCATGCCCTTGCGGAACCCGAGTCGGACGGCCGCCCCGGCAGGTGCATCGGTCGGGGTGGAGCCGCCACCAGCGGTCGGGCTCAACGGGTTCCTCCAGACGATCGTGGCCGGAGAACACGCTGTCATCCGGCTCGGGTGGGCAGTAGTCCACCGGACTCCGTGCCCTCGCGCAAGCCGAACGGCCGGGTGAGGCCTACCGACAAGTAGGCGAAGGCGGATTTTCGGCGGCTTGCGGGCGTGACACGATGAAGGTGTGAGTGAGACACCTGCCGCCACCCCCGCGGCCCACACGTCGACTGACACAACGGCGGTGCAGACCCGTGCCGTGATCCACGAGGGCCTGCCCACCCAGCTCCCGGACATCGATCCCGAGGAGACCCAGGAGTGGCTGGACTCCTTCGACGACCTGGCCACGACCCAGGGCCGCGACCGGGCCCGCTACGTCATGCTGCGACTCCTCGAGCGTGCGCGAGAGAAGCAGGTCGGCGTCCCGGCCCTGCGCAGCACCGACTTCATCAACACGATCCCGCCCGAGCGGGAGCCGTGGTTCCCCGGTGACGAGGAGATGGAGCGCCAGATCCGGCGGCTGATCCGCTGGAACGCCGCGGTGATGGTGTCCTCGGCCAACCGCAAGGGCCTCGAGGTCGGCGGCCACATCGCGACGTACGCGTCGGCCGCGAGCCTCTACGAGGTCGGCTACAACCACTTCTTCCGCGGCAAGGCGCATCCCGGGGGCGGCGACCAGCTGTTCATCCAGGGTCACGCCTCCCCCGGCATCTACGCGCGCGCGTACCTGATGCAGCGGCTCACCGCCCAGCAGCTCCAGCGCTTCCGCCAGGAGGTCCAGCACGGCCCCGGGCAGGGCCTGTCGTCGTACCCCCACCCACGCCTGATGCCGGACTTCTGGGAGTTCCCGACGGTGTCGATGGGCCTGGCCGCCCTGAACTCCCTCTACCAGGCACGCTTCAACCGCTACCTGCACAACCGCGGGATCAAGGACACCAGCGACCAGCACGTGTGGGCGTTCCTCGGCGACGGCGAGATGGGCGAGCCCGAGTCGCTGGGCGCGATCGGTCTGGCCGCGCGCGAGGAGCTGGACAACCTCACCTTCGTCATCAACTGCAACCTCCAGCAGCTCGACGGCCCGGTCCGGGGCGACGGCAAGATCATCCAGGAGCTCGAGTCCTACTTCCGCGGCGCCGGGTGGAACGTGATCAAGGTCGTCTGGGGACGCGAGTGGGACTCCCTGCTCGCGCAGGATGTCGACGGCGTCCTGGTCAACCAGATGAACAAGACCCCCGACGGACAGTTCCAGACGTACTCGGTGGAGTCCGGCGCCTACATCCGCGAGCACTTCTTCGGTGGTGACGCACGCCTGCGCAAGATGGTCGAGAACCTCAGCGACCGGGACATCGAGCTGCTGCCGCGCGGCGGGCACGACTACCGCAAGGTCTACGCCGCTTTCGAGGCGGCCTCCCAGCACGTCGGCCAGCCCACCGTGATCCTGGCCCACACCATCAAGGGCTGGACGATCGACGCGTTGGAGGGCCGCAACGCCACTCACCAGATGAAGAAGCTGAACTCCACGACCCTCAAGGCGTTCCGCGACCGGCTCGAGCTCCCGATCACCGACAAGGAGATCGACGAGCACTACGAGTTCGACGGCTCGGCGCCGTTCTACCACCCCGGCGAGAACTCGCCGGAGCTGGAGTACCTGCGTGACCGCCGCCGGTCCCTGGGCGGCGGGAACCCCATGCGGCGGGTCGATCCCGTCCGCATCACGCTGCCCGGCGACGAGATGTACGACGACCTCAAGCAGGGCTCCGGCAAGCAGAAGATCGCCACCACGATGGCCTTCGTCCGGTTGCTCAAGGATCTGATGAAGGACCCGGAGATCGGCCGGCGGTTCGTGCCGATCGCTCCCGACGAGTACCGCACGTTCGGCATGGACTCGCTGTTCAGCTCGGCCAAGATCTACAACCCGGCCGGCCAGCTCTACGACTCGGTCGACCGCAAGCTCTTGCTGGCCTGGAAGGAGTCGCCGCAGGGCCAGATGCTGCACGAGGGCATCTCCGAGGCGGGATGCGTCGCGTCCGCGACCGCGGCCGGCTCGGCGTACGCCACCCACGGCGAACCGATGATCCCGGTCTACATCTTCTACTCGATGTTCGGCTTCCAGCGCACGGGCGACTCCATCTGGGCGATGGCCGACCAGATGGCGCGCGGCTTCCTGATCGGCGCCACGGCCGGGCGGACGACCTTGACCGGGGAGGGCCTCCAGCACGCCGACGGCCACTCGCCGCTGCTGGCGCTGACCAACCCGGCGGTCGTCCACTACGACCCGGCGTTCGCCTACGAGATCGCCCACATCGTGCAGCACGGCCTGCAGCGCATGTACGGCTCGACCGAGGAGCACCCCCACGGCGAGAACGTCATCCACTACCTCACCGTCTACAACGAGCCGATCAGCCAGCCGGTCGAGCCCGAGGGCTTGGACGTCGAGGGGCTGCTGCGCGGGATCTACCACCTGGCCGGCCCGCTCGGCGACACACCGGACGACGCGCCGCGGGTCCAGCTGATGGCCAGCGGTGTCGGGCTGCCGTGGATCCAGCGGGCCCAGCAGCTGCTGAGCGACGACTGGGGCGTGGCGGCGGACGTGTGGTCGGTCACCTCGTGGAACGAGCTGTCCCGGGACGCCCTGGCGGCCGAGGCGTGGAACTTCATGCACCCGCTGGAGGAGCCGCGCACGGCGTACGTCACCGACAAGGTGAAGGACGCGCCGGGCCCGGTCGTGGCGGTCAGCGACTACATGCGCGCCGTGCCGCAGACGATCTCGCGCTGGATCCCGCAGCAGTTCCACGCGCTGGGGGCCGATGGCTTCGGCTTCGCCGACACGCGCGCCGCCGCCCGCCGGTTCTTCAAGATCGACGCGGAGTCGGTGGTCTGCCAGGCGCTCGCGGCGCTCGCCGAGGAGGGCAAGGTCGGCCGCGACACGGTCCAGAAGGCGCTCGACCACTACCGCGTCGACGACCCGACCGCCGTCTCGGGCGTGAAGCAGGAGGGCGGCGACGCCTGAGGCCCGACTAGGGTTGGGACGCCGAGCACGGGGGGAGCCACATTTACATGAGCCGGCCGACGATCCTGAGCGTCGACGACGACCCGCAGGTGTCTGCCGCGCTCACGCGTGACCTCAAGCGGCACTACGGGTCGGAGTACCGCGTGCTCTCGGCCACCTCGGCCGCGCAGGTCCTCGACCTGCTCTCGGCGCTCGCACTCCGCGCCGATGCCGTCGCGCTGGTCATCAGCGACCAGAAGATGCCCGAGAAGTCCGGCATCGAGCTCCTCGGTGAGTCGCGCGAGCAGGCGCCGGAGGCCAAGCGGCTGCTGCTCACGGCGTACGCCGACACCGACGTGGCGATCGCCGCGATCAACGACATCGGTCTCGACTACTACCTCCTCAAGCCGTGGGACCCGCCGGAGGACCGGCTCTACCCCGTGGTCGACGACCTGCTCGGCGACTGGCGCCACGCCCACCCGGAGATCACCTCCGACATCCAGGTCGTCGGCGACCGGTGGTCCGACCGGACCCACGAGCTCAAGACGTTCCTGGCGCGCAACCACGTGCCCTACCGCTGGTACGACGTCGAGCGTGATGAGGAGGGCCGCCGGCTGTTCGGTCTCGCCGGCGGCGAGCGGGTCGATCTACCGCTCGTGCTCGTGCCCGACCGTGAGCCCTTGCGCTCACCCACGCTGCTCGAGGCGGCGGGCTCCCTCGGCCTGCACGTCGAGGCGGAACGCCCCCTCTACGACGTGTGCATCGTCGGCGGCGGGCCGGCCGGCCTCGCGGCGGGGGTGTACGCCGCCTCGGAGGGCCTCAGCACGGTGATCGTGGAGCGCGAGGCGCCCGGCGGCCAGGCCGGCCAGAGCTCCTCGATCGAGAACTACCTCGGGTTCCCCAAGGGCCTGAGCGGATCCGACCTCGCCCAGCGGGCGCTCGCCCAGGTGTCGCGGTTCGGAGCCGAGCTCGTGCTCGCGCGCGAGGTGGTCGGCCTGGAGCAGCGCGGCACCGTGCGGGCGGTCCTGCTGGAGGGGGGCGCCGAGGTCGAGGCACGGTCCGTCGTGGTCTCCACCGGGGTGTCGTACCGGCGGCTGGAGGCCGAGGGCGTACCGCAGCTGACCGGCAAGGGCGTCTACTACGGCGCCACGGCGGCCGAGGCCGCGCAGACCGCCGGCGAGATGGTCTACATCGTCGGCGGGGCCAACTCCGCCGGCCAGGCGGCCCTGAACTTCGCCAAGCACGCCAAGCAGGTCACGCTGGTGGTCCGCGGTTCGGACCTGCTGGCCACCATGTCGACGTACCTGGTCGACCGGATCACGTCGGCGCCCAACGTCACGGTCCGGTGCGGCGCCGAGGTCGGCGCGGCGGACGGCGAGGGTCACCTCGAGCGGCTCACGCTCGTCGATCGCGCCACCGGACAGCGTGAGGAGGTCGAGGCGTCCTGGCTGTTCGTGTTCATCGGCGCGTCCCCGCGCACCGACTGGCTCGGGGGCTCGGTGGCCCGCGACTCCCACGGCTTCGTGCTCACCGGCCCCGAGGTCGCGACCTCGGACGCTCCCTGGGCGCCGGCCCGCGCGCCGTACGCCCTCGAGACGAGCCTGCCCGGCGTGTTCGCGGCCGGCGACGTCCGCCTCGAGTCGATGAAACGCGTCGCGTCTGCGGTCGGCGAGGGCGCGATGTCGATCTACCTGGTCCATCGCTACCTGGCGACGGTCTGAGCCGGGAGGGCACCCATGGATGTGGAGGAGCTGCGCGGTATCGAGCTGTTCACCGGACTCACCGACGAACAGCTGTCCGAGCTCGCCGCGGGCGGCGACGAGGTGCCGTTCGAGATCGGTGACGTGGTGTTCGCCGAGGGCGAGCACGCCGACGACTGGTGGGTCCTGCTCGCGGGGTCGCTCGACCTGGTCCGCAAGGTGGGCCGCGAGGACGTCGTCGTCGCCCGGATGGACGTGCCGGGTCGGTGGGCGGGCGGCTTCCGGGCGTGGGACGACAACGGCATCTACCTGGCCACCGGCCGCGGCGCCACCCCGGGGCGGTGCCTGCGGCTCGACGCGCCTCGGCTCCGCGAGATGGTCAACCACTGGTTCCCGCTGGCCGGACACCTGATCGGCGGCCTCCATCACACGGCGCGATCGATCGAGTCGACGGTCCGGCAGCGCGACGCCCTGGTCACCCTGGGCACCCTGGCCGCCGGGCTGGCCCACGAGATCAACAACCCTGCAGCCGCGGCCAGCCGCACCGTCGACGAGCTCGGCGAGTGCTGCACCGCCCTGCTCGAGGCCCTGACCCGGCTGGCCCGCGGAGACATCACGGCCGCCCAGTTCTCCGCCCTGGACGAGCTGCGGCGCGAGACGGTCGCGGTCGACCCGGTCGACGCCCTGACCGAGTCCGACCGCGAGAGCGAGCTGGTCACGTGGCTCGACGGCCACGGCGTACCGAACGCGTGGGACCTGGCCTCGCCACTGGTCGCCGGCGGCGTCGACCGGGCGTGGTGCGAGCGCGCGCACGAGGCCCTCGGTGACGGGGCGCTCACCCCGGGGCTGGAGTGGGTGTCTGCGACGATCTCGTCGAAGACACTGCTGTCGGAGCTCAAGGACGCCGTACGCCGCATCTCCGAGCTCGTCGCGGCAGTGCGGTCCTACTCGCAGATGGACCGGTCCTCGGCGCAGCGGATCGACGTGCGCGACGGGATCGAGAGCACCCTGACGATGCTCGGTCACAAGCTCAAGGGCGGCGTGAGTGTCGTGCGCGAGTACGCCGACCTCCCGCAGATCGAGGCGTACGCCGGCGAGCTCAACCAGGTCTGGACCAACCTGCTCGACAACGCCGTCGACGCCATGGACGGCCAGGGCACGCTGACCCTGCGCACCCGCGCCGAGGGCGACTGGGTCGTGGTCGAGGTGGCCGACACCGGGCCCGGCATGCCTGCGGAGGTGGTGGCCCGGGCGTTCGAGCCCTTCTTCACCACCAAGGACGTGGGCCGGGGCACCGGCCTCGGGCTCGACATCGCCCGCCGGATCGTCGTGGAGCGCCACGGCGGACTGATCGACATCGACTCCCCGGCACACGAGGGCAAGGGCACCGTGATGCGGGTCAGCCTGCCGTCGCGACCGCGGGGCGGCTAGCGCAGCAACCCGTACGCCCGGTTCGGGGTCAGCCGGACCACGACCCGCTGCTCGCTCACCATGGCGCGGCGGTAGTCGTCCCAGTCGGGGTGCTCGCCGTTGATCGTCCGGAAGTACTGCACGAGCTCCTCGACGGCCGCGTCCTGCGGATCGGCCGCCACCTCCGAGAACGTCGCCTCGGCCTCGATCACGGCGTAGGACCAGAAGCTCTCGCCGTCGACCTTGAGCGCGGCCCAGGGCTCGCGTCGCAGGTTGCGGTACTTCGCGCGGTCGGCCGTCGTGCTGACCCGGATCACCCCGTCGGCCTCCAGCGTGTGCAGCACGTTGGACAGCTGCGGCTTCCCGTCCCGGCGCAGGGTCGTCAGCACGGACTGGTGGGTGGCGCGCACCGCCGCCAGGGCAGGGTCGAGTTCCATGTCGGGACAAGGCCGTACGGCGCCGCGTCATTCCCTCCGTGGAAGCCCGGCGACTCAGGCGCTGGGCGCCTCGACCGCCCGGAGCGGCGTACGCGAGGCCGGGCCCTGGCGCAGCAGCCGGCGCCACCGCGCCCGCGAGTACGTCGCCGGGCTGGTGGTGCGGACGAAGTCGTTGAGGATCTTCACGAACCGCTCCGGGTGGTCCTTGTGCGGGAAGTGACCGGCGTTCGGGATGACCTCGACGCGCGCTCCGGGCGCCAGATCGGCGGCCCGGGCGGCATGGCTGACCGGGATCACCCGGTCGTCCTCACCCCAGATGACGCACATCGGCATCGCCTCGGTCAGGTAGGCACGGTCGGCCATGGTCACGATCTGGCCCTGCCAGTCGACGACAGCGCGGACCACGTGACGGATCGCTGCGCGCGCGGCCGGGTCGCGGAACGACTGGTAGATCTCGGCGACCTCACCGAAGTCGCGGAACTCCTTCAGGCCGGTGCGCGACAGCGCCCGCAGGCCGGCGGTCCCGACGTGGCGTACGCCGGGAAGAGTCAGCGCACCCATCACCTGGTAGAACCCGGTGGTGGTGATCGCGCGGACCGCGGCCGAGACCTCGGGACCGAGCCCGCCGGAGCCGACGAGCACCAGCCGCTCGGTGCGCTCGGGGAACTGGTAGGCGAACTGCATCGCGACGCCGCCGCCGAAGCTGTGACCGACGACGGTCACCGTGTCGATGTCGAGCACCGTCAGCAGGTCGCGCATGCCGTTGGCGAACGCGCCGATGCTGTAGTCGGCCCGTGGCTTGTCGGACTCGCCGTGGCCGAGCAGGTCGGGCACGATCACGGTGTAGCGCCGGGCCAGCGAGTCGAGCACCGGGAGCCAGGTGCGGTGGGTGCAGCCGAGCCCGTGCAGGAGGAGCAGGGCCGGTCCGCGGCCGGCCTTCACGTAGGCCCGGCGATGACCGTGGATCGTCACCTGCTGGACACGGTGCTGACGCATCGGCGGGTCGGCCTCCTGGTGGTGGGCACGGGTGGTCCGGCAGGGATTCAACCAGAAGTACCCCGCGGTCGTGGCCCGGAAACCCGGTGTTCGCCTGATTGGGGGCGGCTCAGCCGCCTTGTTGCGGCACTAGTGTCGAGCCGTGAGCGTGCGCGCCGTACCCGCGACCCCCGGCGACGGGAGCTCGCGCGAGCGCGCCGCGGAGGCGCTGCGCCGGTCCACCGGAGCGCTCAGCTCCGCCGCCATGTCGCGGATGCTCACCGATCTGGCGTGGTTCGCCGAGCTCCCTGCCGAGAGCCGCTCGTGGGTCGGTCAGATCGTCCAGGCGGGCATCCAGGGCTTCGTCGACTGGTTCCGGCTCGATGACGACGACGCCTGGCCGGGCGACACTGCTGCCGCCGTGTTCGGCGCCGCGCCGCGCAGCATGACGGGCGTGATCACGCTCGGCCAGACCGTCGACCTGGTGCGGCTGGGCATCGAGGTCGTCGAGTCCCATGTGGACGAGGTGGTCGACCCCCAGGACGCTCCCGCCGTGCACGCCGCCGTCCTGCGCTATGCCCGCGAGGTGGCCTTCGCGACGGCCGAGGTCTACGCGCGGGCGGCCGAGGCTCGGGGCGCCTGGGACGCGCGACTGGAGGCGCTGGTGGTCGACTCGGTGCTGCGTGCCGAGGCCGACGAGGCCGTCGCCTCTCGGGCGAGCGCGCTCGGGTGGGCGCACCGGGAAGGGGTCGCGGTCGTCCTCGGCGCGGCCCCCCAGCCGCGCATCGAGGATCTCTTCGACCAGGTACGCCGGGTGGCCCGGGGAGCGGGCCTGGATGCGCTCTGTGCCGTCCAGGGCGACCGACTGGTGGTGATCCTCGGTGGTGTCACCGACACCGACCGGGCCGCGCACGCCGTGGTGCGGTTCTTCGGCCAGGGCCCGGTGGTCGCCGGCCCCCGCAGCGACGACCTCGCCTCGGCACACGTGTCCGCCCGCGCCGCGCTCTCCGGCCTGCGGGCCGCGCCCGGGTGGCCCGACGCACCGCGGCCGGTGGCCACCGACGATCTCCTGCCCGAGCGCGTGCTCGCCGGCGACGGGCACGCGCGGCGGCATCTGGTGGAGGCGGTGTTCGTGCCCCTCAGCGGAGCCAAGGACACACTGATCGACACGCTCACGGCGTACTTCGGGCACGGCCGGTCCCTCGAGGGGGCGGCCCGGGCACTCTTCGTCCACCCGAACACCGTGCGGTACCGCCTGCGCCAGGTCGCAGACCTGACCGGGCTCTCGGCCACGGACCCGCGCGAGGGACTGACCCTGCAGCTGGCCCTCGTGCTGGGTCGACAGGCACACCGCCGTATGGTGGAGGATCCTTTGTAGGGAACCTACAAGGATCGAGGGTTCAGTTTCGTGCGCGCCCGACGCGCACCGCGGGCCTGGGAACCGGAAAGGTGGGATCCGTGCTCGTCATCGTCGCTCCCGGTCAGGGAGCCCAGACACCCGGCTTCTTGACCCCCTGGCTCGAGGACCCGAGGTTCGCCTCGCGCTTCCACTGGCTCTCGACGGTCGCCGGCCTCGACCTGGCTCACTACGGCACGGAGGCCGACGCCGAGACGATCCGCGACACCCGGATCGCCCAGCCGCTGCTGGTGGCGACCGGGCTCATCGCCGCCCTCGAGCTGTTCCCGCATCCGGCCGACGCGTTCAGCCAGATCGGCGCGGTGGCCGGGCACAGCGTCGGCGAGCTGGCCGCCGCGGCCGGTGCCCGCGCGATCACCGCGGAGCAGGCGATGGTGCTGGTCCGCGAGCGCGGCAAGGCGATGGCGGAGGCCGCAGCCACCACCGCGACCGGGATGACCGCCGTGCTCGGCGGGGACCCCGACGAGGTGCTCGCGGCCGTCGAGGCGCAGGGCCTCGTGGCAGCCAACTCCAACGGCCCGGGCCAGATCGTGGCCGCCGGCACCATGGAGCAGCTCCAGCAGTTCGCCGACCATCCGCCGGCCAAGGCACGCCTGGTCCCGTTGAGCGTGGCCGGAGCGTTCCACACCGAGCACATGGCGCCCGCCGTGGGTCATCTGGCCACGCTCGCCCGGTCGGTGTCCACCCACGACGCGCGCACGCCGTGGATCTCCAACCGCGACGGCCAGGTCGTGCAGGACGGGCAGGAGATCATCAAGCGCATCGTCGGCCAGATCGCGCAGCCGGTGCGGTGGGACCTGTGCCTGGAGACGATGTCCGACCTCGGCGTCTCCGGCGTCCTCGAGATGCCGCCCGCCGGCACCCTCACCGGCATCGCCAAGCGGGCCCTGCCCGGTGTCGACACCTTCGCCCTCAAGACGCCCGACCAGCTCGATGACGCCCGCGCCTTCTGCGCCAAGCACGGCGAGGCGTCGGTCATCGACACGTTCCCGACCTGGCTGATGGTGGTGTCTCCGGTCAAGGGCACGTTCCACCGCTCCGAGCAGGCGGGTGAGGCCAGCGTCCTCGAGCCCGGCACGGCACTGGGCGACGTCGCCGGGTCCCGCGAGAGGACCGAGGTGCGTGCTCCGCACGGCGGCCGGGTCGTCGAGTGGCTGGTCGAGGACGGCGACCTCGTCTCCCCGGGTCAGCCCCTGGTCCGCCTCCACCCGGTAGGAGCCGTGTGATGGCCACGATCACGACCGAGACCGGCTCGACGTACGCCGCCGTGCTGGGCGTCGGCAGCTACCGCCCCTCGCGGATCATCCCCAACGCCGAGATCGTCGACGCGATCGACTCCAGCGACGAGTGGATCCAGCAACGCTCGGGCATCAAGCAGCGCCGGTTCGCCACGCCCGAGGAGACGGTGCAGATGATGTCCGTCGCGGCGGCGCGCAAGGCGCTCGACCGCGCTGGCATCGCCGCCGAGCAGATCGACTGCGTCATCGTCGCCACGGTCACCCACCTGCTCCAGACCCCCGCCATCGCGACGGCGATCGCCTACGAGCTGGGCGCCGACCAGCCGGCGGCGTTCGACATCTCGGCCGCCTGCGCCGGCTTCTGCCACGGCCTCGCCCTGGCCGACCAGATGGTGCGCGGCGGCGCCGTCCGCTACGCCCTCGTGATCGGCGTCGAGCGGCTCTCCGACCTGACCGACCTCCAAGACCGCGGCACGGCCTTCATCTTCGCCGACGGGGCGGGCGCGGCGGTGATCGGGCCCAGCGACACCCCGGGCATCGGTCCGGTGGTGTGGGGCTCCGACGGCGAGCAGTTCGACCTGATCCGGCAGAAGGAGGACTGGCGCGACATCATCGCGAGGGACCGCCCGGTGCTCCCCTATCTGACGATGCAGGGCAACCCGGTCTTCCGCTGGGCCTCGTTCACCATGGCGAAGGTCGCCCAGCAGGCCCTCGACAGGGCCGGCATCGCGCCCGACGACCTCGACGTGTTCGTGCCCCACCAGGCCAACATGCGCATCATCGACGCCATGGCCAGGGCCATGAAGCTTCCGGAGCGGGTGGTCATCGCCCGCGACATCGCCGAGCAGGGCAACACCTCGGCGGCCTCGATCCCCCTGGCTCTCGATCGGATGATCGACGAGGGCCAGGCCAAGAGCGGCGACATCGCGCTGCTGATCGCGTTCGGTGCCGGCCTGGCGTACGCCGCTCAGGTCATCACCGTGCCGTGACCCACCACCCGATGCGACCCGGCATCACCCACCGAAAGGAAAGACCGGCCATGGCCACCACCGAAGAGATCCGCGCCGACCTCGCCGAGATCGTCAACGAGGTCGCGGGCATCCCCGTCGAGGACGTCCAGCTCGACAAGTCCTTCGTCGACGACCTCGACGTCGACTCCCTGTCCATGGTCGAGGTCGTCGTGGCCGCCGAGGAGAAGTTCGGCGTGTCCATCCCCGACGACGAGGTGAAGAACCTCAAGACCGTCGGCGACGCCGTGTCCTTCATCGAGAACGCCCAAGGCTGACCCTCAGGCGTCCCCCCGTGACCCCGGGGGACGCCGTCGTCACTCCACCACCCCACCCACGAGGAGCTCCCATGACTGCCGCTGCGCAGCGCAAGCGTGTCGTCGTCACCGGTATGGGCACCACCAGCCCCCTCGGCGGCGACGTCGCCACCACCTGGGACGCCATGGTCAAGGGCCAGTCCGGCGTCCGTCATCTCGACGACGACTGGGCGGTCGACGCGCCGGTCAAGATCGCCGGCCGCATCGCCGTCGAGCCCAGTGAGGTGCTGGAGCGGGTCAAGGCGCGTCGTCTCGACCGCTCGTCGCAGTTCGCGATGGTGGCGGCGATGGAGGCCTGGGCGGACTCCGGTCTCGACGGAGCCGACATCGACCAGGAGCGCCTCGGGGTCGCGATGGCCTCCGGCATCGGCGGGGTGACCACGTTGCTGGCCAACTACGACGCGCTGCTGGAGAAGGGACCGCGTCGCGTCTCGCCGCTGGCGGTGCCGATGCTGATGCCCAACGCGCCGGCCGCCCAGATCAGCCTGTACGTCGGTGCGCGAGCCGCGGTGAACACCCCGGTCTCGGCGTGCGCGTCGGGCAACGAGGCGATCTCACTGGCGCTCGACCAGATCCGGCTCGGTCGTGCCGACATCGTGCTCGCCGGCGGCACCGAGGCGGCGATCCATCCGCTGCCGATGGCGGCCTTCGCCAACATGATGGCATTGTCGAAGAACACCGGCGACCCCACGACGGTCTCCCGTCCATGGGACACCGCGCGTGACGGCTTCGTGCTCGGCGAGGGCGCCGGCGTGCTGGTGCTTGAGTCGGAGGAGCACGCGCTCGCGAGGGGCGCGCACATCTACGCCCAGGTGCTCGGCGCCGGAATCACCGCCGACTCCCACGACATCGCCCAGCCCGACCCCCAGGGCCGCGGCGGCACCCGCGCCATCAAGCGCGCCCTCGAGGAGTCGGACCTCTCCCCCTCGGACATCATCCACATCAACGCCCACGCCACCTCGACCCCGCAGGGCGACATCGCCGAGGGTCTGATGATCCATGCAACCCTCGGCTCGCACGCCGACGACGTCGTCGTCACCAGCACCAAGTCGATGACCGGTCACCTGCTCGGCGGTGCGGGCGCGCTCGAGGGCATCGCCACCGTGCTCGCCCTCCACCACCGGGTGAGCCCGCCCACGATCAATTTGGACGACAAGGACCCGCAGGTGGAGCTCGACATCCCGACGACGGCACGCGACCTCCGCGCCGGCGACGCGGCGGCCCTGAACAACTCCTTCGGCTTCGGTGGTGCCAACGTCGCCGTCGCCTTCGGGAGCGTGTGATGCGCCCCGCCAGGTCCGGTGCGTCCCGGCTTCGTCTCATCCACCACCCCGAGGGGGCCCTTCGCAGATGACCACCACCGACACCAAGCCCGTCACCAGGCCCCCGCGCGAGGAGGACCCGCGCCATCCGATCCATCGGCTCACGGCGCTGATGGACGAGGGCTCGATGGAGCCGTTCACGCCGATCGACGACTCGGGCATGCTGGCCGCGGTGGGCCACGTCAACGGGCGCCGGGTCGTCGCGTTCTGCTCCGACGCCACGGTGATGGGTGGCGCGATGGGAGACCTCGGGTGCCGCGTGGTCGTCGACGCCTATCACCGGGCGATGATCGACCAGGTGCCGATCATCGGGCTCTGGCACTCCGGTGGCGCCCGGCTCGCCGAAGGCGTGCTCTCGCTGCACGCGGTCGGCCGGATCTTCCAGGTGATGACGCAGGCATCGGGCAAGATCCCCCAGATCTCGGTGGTGCTCGGCCCGGCGGCGGGCGGGGCGGCGTACGGCCCGGCACTGACCGACGTGGTCATCCTGGGTCCCGGCGGCCGGATCTTCGTGACCGGTCCCGACGTCGTCCGCTCGGTCACCGGGGAGGACGTCGACATGCTGCGCCTGGGCGGTCCCGAGCCCCACGGCCGCCGCTCGGGCGTCGTCCACATCCTCACCGACAGCGAGGCGGAAGCCCTCGAGCGAGCGCGCATCGTCGCCTCACTGCTGGGCGACCAGGGCGACCTCGACGTCGCGGCCGTGGACGACCGTGACCTGGCCCAGGTGCTGCCCGAGTCGAAGAAGCGGGCCTACGACGTTCACCCGCTGGTCGACGCGGTGCTCGACGAGGGCAGCATGCAGGAGCTCCACGAGCGCTGGGCCCCGAACATCGTGACCGCGCTCGGCCGCTTCGGCGGACGGACCGTCGGCGTCGTGGCCAACAACCCGCTCCGACTCGGTGGCTGCTTGGACTCGCTGTCGGCCGAGAAGGCGTCACGGTTCGTGCGGCTGTGCGATGCCCTCGGGATCCCGCTGATCGTGCTGGTCGACGTGCCCGGCTACCTCCCTGGCGTCGGCCAGGAGTGGGACGGCGTCGTCCGCCGGGGCGCGAAGCTGCTGCACGCGTTCGGCGAGTGCGTCGTCCCCCGGGTCACCCTGATCACCCGCAAGACCTACGGCGGCGCCTACATCGCGATGAACTCCCGCGCGCTCGGCGCCACCCGGGTCTTCGCCTGGAAGGGCGCCGAGGTGGCGGTGATGGGTCCGGTGGCCGCGATCCGCATCCTGCACCGGCGCAAGCTGGCCGAGGTCTCCCCGGAGATCCGGCCGCAGGTCGAGGCCGAGCTCGCCGCCGAGCACGAGCGGTTGGCCGGCGGCGTCGACAAGGCCCAGGAGATCGGAGTGGTCGACGAGGTGGTCGAGCCCTCCCGTACGCGCAGCGCCATCGCCCGGGCGATCGACGACTGCGTCCAGGCCGATGGCGTGCGCCGCGGCGGCCACGGCAACATCCCGCTCTGATCAGGCCGGCGTGACGCCGGCGGCTGGGGTCACACCACCTGGTGGAGCCACCGCACCGGGGCGCCCTCACCGGCGTGCCGGAACGTCTCCAGCTCGTCGTCCCAGGGCTTTCCGAGCAGCTTGTCGACCTCGAGCAGCAGGGTCGTGTCACCCAGGGCGGCCTTGACCACGGCGGCCTTGAGCCGGTCCTCGGGGATCATGATGTCGCCGTGCAGGCCGGTGACAGCGTGGAAGACGCCCAGGTCGGGGGTGTAGGAGTAGCGCGCCCCCTCGGACGCCGAGGTGGGGTCCTCGGTCACCTCGAAGCGCAGGTGGTTCCACCCGCGCAGGGCGGACGCGATCGCGGCCGCCGTGCCGGGCTCCCCGGCGAAGGAGAGCTCCGCGCGGTAGCAGCCACCCTGGGCCGGTTGCGGCGACCACTCCAGGCTGACGGCAGCACCCAGCACGCCCCCGACGGCCCACTCCAGATGAGGGCACAGCGCCGAGGGCGCGGAGTGCACGTACAGCACGCCCCGCGTCGTCGGGGCAGGGCGGCTGGCGATGTGTGCGGTCACCGTGGATCTCCTTCATCAGCGGCATCGGAGCGACGCCTTCCCCAGCGGGCTCAGCGACCGACGAGGGGTCACGCACGTGACGGATGTGAAGTTATGGAGACATTGTGACCGATGGGACAGCGAAACGCCAGCAGCCGCGAACCGGTCAGTCGAGCCGCTTCTCCAGGGCCTCCGCCCGCTCGCCGGCGTCGGTCAGCTGCTGGGAGTCGACCGCGTGGGTCCGGTGGAACCACGCCAGGGCGTCGGTGTCGCGGCCGGCAGCCTCCAGCGTGTCGGCGTAGGCGTAGCGCAGCCGCACCACCCAGGACTCGCGGCTCTGGGACTGCAGCGGCGCGAGCTCGAGGGTGCGGATCGCGGCGTCCAGCTGGCCGAGGTCGCGGCGGGCGCCCGCCTCGACCAGCGTCATCTCGGCCCTGGCCGCCGAGCCGAAGTGCGCCACGGCAGGGCTCCTGGCCAGCTTCAGCGCCTGCTCGGGCTGCCCGAGGGCGCGGTGGCAGTCGGCCATGATCGGGAGGTAGTCGGTCGCGCCGTTCATCCGCTTGGCTGCGCGGAGATCGGCCAGCGCCTCGGCGTAGTGCCCCGCGGCGTACGCCGCCTCCCCCGTCGCCTCGCGCACCACCGCGAGCCGGGAGGCCCGGGCGCGGGCCGCGAGGGTGTGCTGGTAGGCCGTCTCCGGGTCGCTGTCGATCAGGAGACCGGCGGCGGCCAGGTGGCGAGCCACCCGAAGCGCGAGCTTGTCGGGCAGGCCCTTGAGCTGACCGGAGACGCTGCGGTCGAGCTCGCGGCCGGTGATCTCCTCCGGGATGGGCGGACCGTCGTAACGCGCCTGCTCCTCGGTGCGCGGCACCTGCTGCCGGTCGGCCGGACGCGACCAGTCCTTCCGCGGAGCGCGACCGCCGGGCTTGCCGCCCTGGCCACGCCGCTGGTCGCGGCCGCCGGACCCACCACGGCCGCCGGGTGCGCCACGGCCTCCGCCGGCCGGTGCTCGTCGTCCGCCGTCTGGCACGTCACTCACTCCTCGCGAAAACGGGACCGGTAATTGCCATCCGATCCCCACATGGCCGATGGGGGCCATCTGAACAGATGGCCCCCATCGGGATAATAGTGTTCGGCGGCGTCCTACTCTCCCACATCCTGTCGGGTGCAGTACCATCGGCGCTGGCTGGCTTAACTTCCGGGTTCGGGATGGTGCCGGGTGTTTCCCTGTCGCTGTGGCCGCCGTAACGTGGTGAACCGTTGTCCTGTAGTGACCATGTGGTCCCGGAGTCCCCCGCCGTTTGGTGTGTGGGTGGGGGGTGGGATTGTTGGTTCAGATT
>JAICHQ010000024.1 GCA_025924815.1 Nocardioides sp. | reverse complement strand
CCAGCAGCGGGCCGGCCGGGTCGTGGGTGATCCCGACCTTGCGCACGGCGAGTCCCGAGAGTGCCTCGAGGCAGACCCGGTTGGCGAGGTACGCCGTGATCTCGGCGTGGTCGTAGGGCGGCGAGACCTCGACCACGTCGACGCCGGCGACGGGGAGCTCGCGGCAGATGCGGCGTACGGCGTCGAGAAGCTCGCGCGACGAGAGCCCGCCCGGCTCCGGGGTGCCCGTGCCGGGCGCGTGGCCGGGGTCGCACACGTCGATGTCGACGGAGAGGAAGACCGCGTCGCAGTCGTCCATCGCGATCTCGAACGCCTCGTCGAGGCACTCGTCGAGACCGCGCCGGCCGATCTCGGTCATCTCGTAGGAGCGCATGTCCTGGTCTGCCATCCACTTCATCGTCTCGGGGCCAGGCCAGTAGCCGCGCAGGCCCACCTGCAGGAAACGGTCGCCGCGGACCGCGCCGGACTCGATCAGCCGGCGCATCGGCTGGCCGTGGCCGTAGAGCGATCCGAACTCGATGTGCCCGGTGTCGGCGTGGGCGTCGAAGTGGATCATCGAGACCCTGCCCATGCCGAGATGTCGGGCGACGCCGGTGGCGTCGGGCAGCGCGATGGAGTGGTCGCCGCCGAGCACGAGGGGGACCGCGCCGGCCGACGCGACGGCGTACACCGCCTCCTCGAGCGCGTGCAGGGCCCGTTCGATCTCGCCCGGCGGCATCTCGACGTCGCCCATGTCGACCACGGCGAGGTCCTGGAGGGCATCGACCCGCAGCGCGAGGTGGGGCCGGGAGCCGTCCTGCGGGAGGTAGTCGGTCTGCCGGATCGCGGTGGGTCCGAAGCGGGTGCCGGGGCGGTGCGACGTACCGCCGTCGAACGGCGCGCCCACCACCACGACGTCGGCGGCGGCGAGCGCCGCGGTGTCGTCGACGTCGACCTCCGGGACGCCCAGGAAGGTGATGTCAGGACCGAACTGAGCTCCGTAGCGGGTCATGGAGACTTCCTACCAGCCACGTCCAGCCCCCGACTACCTACGGATTTCGTGACAAAACCGCCACGTGACCTACGGATTCGCTTGCAGGAGGGTCGACGGCGCATCATGATGGGGACGACCCTCGAGACGCAAGGACCGAAACCCATGCCCGGCGACATCGCCTACGACAACGCCCGCCTCCAGAAGTCGGCGCGTGACCACCTCTGGATGCATTTCACCCGTCACTCCACCTACGAGACGGCCGACGTGCCGATCATCGTCCGTGGCGAGGGGCCCTACATCTACGACGTCAACGGCAAGCGCTACCTCGACGCGCTGGCGGGACTGTTCGTCAGCCAGCTGGGCCACGGCCGCCCCGAGCTGGCCGAGGCCGCGGCCAAGCAGACCGAGCGCCTGGCGTTCATGCCGCTGTGGTCCTACGCCCACCCCAACGCGATCGAGCTGGCCGAGCGGGTCGCCGGCTACGCGCCCGGCGACCTCAACCGCGTCTTCTTCACCACCGGTGGGGGCGAGGCCGTCGAGAGCGCCTGGAAGCTGGCCAAGAACTTCTTCAAGTCCACCGGCAAGCCCTACAAGCACAAGGTGATCAGCCGCGCGATCGCCTACCACGGCACGCCGCAGGGCGCGCTCTCGATCACCGGCATCCCCGGCATGAAGGCGCCGTTCGAGCCGCTGGTGCCGTCGACGTTCCGGGTGCCGAACACCAACTACTACCGCGCGCCGTACTTCGAGGACGACGAGAAGAAGTTCGGGCTGTGGGCGGCCAACGAGATCGCCGTCGCGATCGAGAACGAGGGCCCCGAGACCGTGGCCGCCGTGTTCCTGGAGCCGGTGCAGAACTCCGGCGGCTGCTTCCCGCCGCCCCCCGGATACTTCGACCGCGTGCGTGAGATCTGCGACGAGTACGACGTGCTGCTGGTCTCCGACGAGGTCATCTGCGCCTTCGGCCGACTCGGCCACATGTTCGGCGCCGAGCGCTACGGCTACCAGCCCGACATCATCACCTGCGCCAAGGGGATCACCTCGGGCTACGCCCCGCTCGGCGCGATGATCGCCAGCGACAAGCTCATGGAGCCGTTCCTGCACGGCACCGAGACCTTCCTGCACGGCTACACGTTCGGCGGCCACCCGGTCTCGACCGCGGTCGCCATGGCCAACCTCGACATCTTCGAGAAGGAGCGCATCAACGAGCACGTCCGGGAGAACGAGGGCGCCTTCCGCGAGACCCTGGAGAAGCTCAAGGACCTGCCGATCGTGGGCGACGTCCGCGGCGACGGCTACTTCTTCGGCATCGAGCTGGTCAAGGACAAGGTCACCAAGGAGACCTTCAACGAGGAGGAGTCGGAGAAGCTCCTGCGCGGCTTCCTCTCCAAGGCGCTCTACGAGGCCGGCCTGTACTGCCGCGCCGACGACCGCGGCGACCCCGTCGTGCAGCTCGCCCCACCGCTGATCTGCGACCAGGAGCACTTCGACGAGATCGAGCAGATCCTCCGCGTGGTCCTCACCGAGGCCGCCACGCTCCTCTGAGTCCTGCGCCACGTCCTACGGTCCGAGCAGCCGTCCATGGCTCGGACCGTCGGACGTTGCGGCGTGGATTCGCAGGCTCAGCCAGGGTCAGCTCAGGCCGCCCAGGCGCGTGCCCGGCGACGACGCCAGACCTCGCCGGCGACGACGAACACGAACGACACCAGGAACATGATGGTGCCCATCACGAACAGCTGGGGCGGGAAGTCCTTGAGCTTGGCGCCGTAGATGTAGAGCGGGAAGGTCACCGACTGCCCGGCGGTGAAGTTGGTGACGATGAAGTCGTCGAACGACAGCGAGAAGGACAGCAGGGCGGCCGCCACGATGCCCGGCATGGCCAGCGGCAGCGTGACCAGGCGGAACGTCTGCCACTCGTTGGCGTACAGATCCATCGCCGCCTGCTCCAGGCGCGAGTCCATCCCCTGGAGCCGGGCCTTGACCGTCACCACGACGAAGGACAGGCAGAACAGGACGTGGGCGATCACGATCGTGAGGAAGCCCAGCACGCTGTCCATGCCCACGGACACGAACATGGCCAGCAGCGAGGAGCCCATCACGACCTCGGGTGTGGCCATCGGCAGGAAGATCAGCAGGTTCGACACGCCTCGTCCGCGGAAGGAGTGCCGGACGAGCGCGAAGGCCATCAGCGTGCCCAGGATCGTGGCCAGGATGGTGGAGGTGATGCTCACCTCGAGGCTGAGCTTGACCGAGTCGCACAGCCCTTCGGGCGCACAGATCGAGGTCCAGTTGTTCCAGGTGAACGCCGAGAACTGGGCGTTCGCCGACTTGCCCGTCGGCTGGTTGAACGACAGGGCGAAGATGTAGCCGATCGGCACCACCATGTAGACCAGGACCAGGACCCCGATCAGCAGCACCATGTGGTCGGAGAGCCACCGGGTGGGGCTGCGCCGGGGCGCCTTCACGCGGCGCGGGCCGGGTCCGGTCAGCGGCGGGGTCGCTACGTCGGTGGCCATCAGACCAGCTCCTCGGTGCCCACCCGGCGTACGTAGGCCACCACCATCACCACGACGATCGCCATCAGGATCAGCGACAGACTGGCCGCGAGCGGGTAGTTGTGCTCTGTCAGGAACGCCGACTGGATCCGGTTGCCGACCATGTACTGCTTGGGCGTCCCGAGCAGCTCGGCGTTGATGTAGTCACCACAGGCCGGGATGAAGCAGAGCAGCGTGCCCGAGACGACACCGGGCAGTGACAAGGGGAAGGTGACCTTCCGGAACCCGGTGAACGGGCTCGAGTAGAGGTCGCCGGCGGCCTCGATCAGCCGGTGGTCGACCTTGTCGAGGGACGCGAACAGCGGCAGCGTCATGAACGGCATGAAGTTGTAGGTCAGGCCGGCGACGACGGCGACCGAGGTGGCGAGCAGCCGGCCGTCGTGGGGAAGGATGTGGACGGTGCGCAGGAAGTCGGCCAGCGGGCCCTGGTCGGCCAGGATCGTGCGCCACGACATGGTGCGGAGCAGGAAGCTGGTGAAGAACGGCGCGATCACCAGCACCAGCATGAAGTTCTTCCAGCGGCCGGCCTTGAAGGCGATGGCGTAGGCCAGCGGGTAGCCGAACAGCAGGCAGACCCCCGTGGCGATGCCGGCGTAGATGAAGGAACGCACGAACAGGTTCCAGGTGTCCCTGATCGCGTCCAGGTAGTTGGCGAAGTGCCAGGTCAGCGTGTACCCCTGCACGTAGTTCCCGCTGGGGTCGTACAGGGAGGTGAGGAACAGCTGCACCGTCGGGAAGACGAAGAACACCGCCAGGTAGAGCATGCCCGGGACGAGCAGCAGCCAGCCCCAGCCCCGCCGTCGCGCCATGGCACCGTCGACAGCGGCGGTGGTCGCCGGTGGTGGCACCACGCCGTGCGTCACTCGCGGTCCTCGGGCGTCATCATGCCGGCGTGGGCGTCCTGGTCGGCGTCGAGCAGGAACGCGTGCTCCGAGGACCAGCTGAGGTCGACCTGGTCGCCGTTGTTGAACAGCGGCCGGCGCCCGGTGTTCTGCTCGAAGACCATCAGCTCCTGCTCCCACGGCATCGCGACGAGGTACTGGGTGCTGACACCGATGAAGCTGACGTCGCTGATGCGGCCGCCCCGGAGGACGTTCGTATCGGCCTGCTCGCCCTCGCCGACGTGGCTGGCGAAGATCTTCTCGGGGCGGATCCCCAACCAGGCCTTGCGGCCCTGGGCGTGGGAACGCTCCGGCGACACGCCGATCTTCTGTCCCTGGCAGTCCACGATGACCTCGGCGCCGGTGCCGTCGATGATGTCGGTCATGATCAGGTTGGACTGACCGAGGAAGTTGGCGACGAACGTCGTCACCGGGTTCTCGTAGAGGTCCTCCGGCGCGCCCATCTGCTCGATCACGCCCTGGTTCATGACCGCGATGGTGTCGGCCATCGTCATGGCCTCCTCCTGGTCGTGGGTCACGTGGACGAAGGTCACCTCGATCTCGGTCTGGATCCGCTTCAGCTCGATCTGCATCTGCCGCCGCAGCTTGAGGTCGAGAGCGCCCAACGGCTCGTCGAGCAGCAGCACCCCCGGCTCGTTGATCAGGGCGCGACCCAGCGCGACGCGCTGCTGCTGCCCACCGGAGAGCTGAGCCGGCTTGCGGCCGGCGTAGGGCCCGAGCTGGACCAGCTCGATCATGTCGAGGGTCTTCTGCCGGTAGTCCTTGACGCCACGCCGCCGGAGGCCGAACGCGACGTTCTCGAAGATGGTGAGGTGAGGGAACAGGGCGTAGGACTGGAAGACGGTGTTGACCGGGCGCTTGTACGGGCGGAGCCTGGTGATGTCCTGGTCGCCGATGGAGATCCGGCCGACGGTCGGGTCCTCGAGGCCGGCGACCATTCGCAGCGTCGTCGTCTTTCCGCACCCGGACGGCCCCAGCAGTGCGAAGAAGGTACCGTTCGGGACGGTCAGCGTGAGGTCGCGAACCGCGGCGAAGTCGCCGAAGCGCTTCGTCAGATCCTCCAGGTGCAGGTCCTGGTTCGTCTCAGCCACCCATCACTCCGTTGAACTGCGTCTGGTAGCTCTGTTCCTGCTTCTCGTCCAGGGTCATGAACGCGTGGCCGTTCTGCAGGGTCTTCTCGCTCGGGAAGATGAACTGGCTGTGCACCGCCGACTTGTCGAACTGGCCGATCTCCTGCTGGGCACCCTTCACCGGGCAGAAGTAGTAGTTCCACGCCGCGAGCTGCGCGGCGTTGACGGGATCGTAGTAGAAGTTCATCATCGACTCGACGTTCGTCTTGTGCGCGGCCATGTTGGGCACCAGCATGTTGTCGGTCCAGATGGCGAAGCCCTCGTCCGGCGGCACCCACTTGAACTTGCCTCCGCCGAGCAGGTTGATCACGTCGCCGCTCCACGCCTCGCAGGCCACGATGTCTCCGGACTTCATGTC
Source organism: Nocardioides sp. (assembly GCA_025924815.1). Taxonomy (GTDB): domain Bacteria; phylum Actinomycetota; class Actinomycetes; order Propionibacteriales; family Nocardioidaceae; genus Nocardioides. The sequence continues at coordinate 31,973 of JAICHQ010000024.1, read as the reverse complement.
GTCGACGTAGTCGTTGCCGCTGAACCGACGCACCTGGCCGGCGTCGACGTACTTCTGCAGCGAGCTGATGGCCGAGGAGAACTCGGCGTCGGTGAACTTGTTCGGGTCACTGCCCTCGAGCAGGAGCATGAAGAGCATCGTGTCGCGCATCTCGGTGAGAAGCTCGATCTTGCCCTTGAGGTCGGGGCGGGTCAGCAGGTCCTTGAAGCTGGTCACCGGGTCGGTGAGCTCGGAGTTGTAGCAGATGCCGGTCATCCCGCTCTGCCACGGGACGCTGTAGTCGCGGTTCGGGTCCCAGTCGGGCGACTTCAGGGAGTCGATCAGGTTCGCCTCGACGTTGGGCAGGTTCGCGTGGTCGAGCTTCTGGATCCACCCGAGGTTGACCATCCGGGCGGCCATGTAGTCGGTCACCACGAAGACGTCGCGCCCGGTGGACTTGCAGTCGGTCAGCTGCGGCGACACCTTCGCGAAGAACTGCTCGTTGTCGTTGACGTCGCCGTTGCGGTAGTCGACCTTGATCCCGGACTGCTGCTGGAACTTCTCCAGCGTCGAGGTGCCCTTGCCCTTCGCCGGGTCGATGTAGCCGATCCAGTTGGAGAACACGATCGACTTCTGCGTGGAGCTCAGGTCCTTGCTCACGCAGGATCCGGCGGAGACCTTGGCGCCCTTGGTCCCGCACGCGTCCAGGAACGCCGGAGAGGACAACGCGAGGGCCCCGATCCCGGCTCCGCGGATGAGGCTCCGCCGCGAGAGACCGCGGCCCGCACCCAGCTCGGTCAGGATGCGTCGGGTCGACTGCTCCGATGGTGGGGGCACCGCTGCCATCACTTCACTCCTCGAGGTCGCGCGAACAAATAATGCCGAATCGGTTCGGATCGTGTCACGCAGGCGGGGCTCCTACAAGGGATTCCGTGTATCAATTACCCGAGAACGACGAAATCCTGCAGTAACACGGTGCTGGACCGGTGGTGTCGGTGCTGACAGCATAGGTGCCATGACGAAGAAGCAGCCTCGGGCGCCGCTGGACGAAGTCTCCAAGGCGATCATCGAACAGCTCCAGGGCGACGGTCGCCGCTCGTACGCCGCGATCGGCAAGGTCGTGGGCCTGTCGGAGGCGGCGGTCCGGCAGCGGGTGCAGCGCCTGATCGACGCGGGGGTCATGCAGGTCGTGGCCGTGACCGACCCGCTCGAGCTGGGCTTCGCCCGCCAGGCCATGGTCGGCGTCCGGGTCAACGGCCCCATGGAGCCCGTCGCCGATGCCCTCGCAGACCTCGACGAGGTCGACTACGTGGTCATCACCGCCGGGGTCTACGACATCCTGGTCGAGGTGGTCTGCGAGAGCGACGAGCACCTGCTCGAGGTGATCTCGGGCAAGATCCGACGCATCTCCGGGGTCGTGGCCACCGAGACGTTCATGTATCTCAAGCTGCGCAAGCAGACCTACTCCTGGGGTGTCCGCTGAGCCCCGATCCCGCAGCCCGCTACCGCTCGCTGTCCCTCTGGCACGACAGCACCGACGACGACTGGACGCCTCGGCCCGCCCTGCCCGGAGACCGCGAGGCCGACGTGGCGATCGTCGGAGCCGGCTTCACCGGGCTGTGGACCGCCTTGTACCTCGCCCGCGCCGACCCGTCGCTGCGGATCGCCGTCGTCGAGGCCGAGGCCGCCGGGTACGGCGCGAGCGGTCGCAACGGCGGCTGGTGCTCGGCCCTGTTCCCCTCCTCGCTGGGATCGGTCGCCCAGCGGTCGGATCGGGCCGGCGCTCTGGCACTGCACGCCGCCATGCGCGAGACCGTCGACGAGGTGCTGCGCACGGCCGACGACGAGGGCATCGACGCCCAGCCCGCCAAGGGCGGCACCATCGGCCTGGCCAGGTCGGCGCCCCAGTGGACACGGGCGCAGGCCGAGGTCGCGGAGGCCCGCACGTGGGGTCTCGGCGAGGACGACATCCGGCTCCTCGACGAGGCGGAGGCGACGGGCGTGCTGGCCGCCACCCGGCTGCGTGGTGCGACGTACACACCCGACTGTGCGGCGATCCACCCGGGCCGGCTCGTGCGTGGCCTCGCCGACGCCGTCGTACGCCGCGGAGTCGCGCTCTACGAGCAGACCCCGGCCACCGCGATCGCCGCGGGACGGGTCGTCACCCGGCACGGAAACGTGCGTGCCGAGCACGTGATCCGCGCGACCGAGGGGTACACCCGGTCGCTGGAGGGGGAACGACGCCGGCTCGTGCCCGTCTACTCGCTGATCATCGCCACCGAGCCGCTGCCGGCGGAGGTGTGGGAGCAGATCGGGCTGCGCCGGCGCGAGACGTTCAGCGACCACCGGCACCTGATCATCTACGGGCAGCGCACCGCCGACGACCGGTTCGTGTTCGGCGGCCGGGGCGCGCCGTACCACTTCGGCTCGCGGATCCGCGCGTCGTACGACCGGGTGCCGCGCGTCTTCGACGGTCTGCAGGAGACGCTGGTCGACCTGTTCCCGGCGGTGCGGGACGCCGCGATCACCCACCGGTGGGGCGGCGCGCTGGGCATCGCCCGCGACTGGACCGCCTCGGTCGGCGTCGACCGGGCGACCGGGCTCGGCTGGGCGGGCGGCTACGTCGGCGACGGCGTGGGCACGACCAACCTCGCCGGCCGGACCCTCGCCGACCTCGTCCTCGGGCGCGAAACCGAGCTCACCCGACTGCCCTGGGTCGGTCACCGCTCGCGGGCCTGGGAGCCCGAGCCGTTGCGGTGGCTGGGGATCAACGCCGGGCTGCGCGCGATGACGTGGGCCGACCGGGAGGAGGCGCGCACCGGCCGCGAGAGCCGGATCGCCAAGCTCGTCTCACCGCTCATCCACTGACGGCTCGATCCGCTCGGGTGCGCCCGCGGGGCCGGACGCGTCGCCGGCGCTGCGCCGCGGTCAGAGCCCGTTGGCCGCGATCTCCGCCGGCCGGCTCGGCTGCCGGACCCAGGCGTCGAAGAACGACGTGAGGTCCCGGCCGGTCCGCTGCTCGGCGAGCGCCTCGAAGGCGGTGGTGGTGCCGTGGCCGTGGCGGTGCCGAGCGGCCCAGCTGCGCAGGAGGCGGGCGAACGGACGGCTCCCGATCCGGTTGCGCAGGGCGGCCAGGGTCATCGCTCCGCGCTGGTACACGGCCCAGTCGAAGAGATCGCGGGCCCCTGGGTCGGCCACGACCAGGCTCCAGAAGGGCGAGCCAGCGGGGTACTCGTCGTAGGCCGCGCGCAGCCAACGGGACACGTGCTGGCCGCCGTGGGTCTCGCTCCAGCGGTGCTCCATGTAGGTCGCGAAGCCCTCGTTGAGCCAGACGTCGGACCAGTGGTGCACCGACACCGAGTCACCGAACCACTGATGGGCCAGCTCGTGGACCATCAACAGCCGGCTGACGCCTCGCGGGTAGACCGGGCGGGTCTGGTTCTCCAGCGAGAAGCCGGGGTCGAGCGCCGTGACGACGCCGCCGGTCCGGGCGAAGGGATAGGGGCCGAGCTGCCGCTGGAGCCAGGCGACGATGCCCGGCGTCTGCTCCAGCCCGCGCATCGCCGCATGCCGGGTGCTCCGGCCCAGCCTGCGCGAGACGGCGAGGTAGTAGGGCAGGTGGTGCGCGGTGCCGCTGCGGATCACGAAGCTCCCGGCCACGAAGAAGGCCAGGTACGTCGCCATCGGGCCGCCGCCGCCCCAGTGGTACGTCGCGAGGCGAGCGGTCCGGCGTACGCCGACGAGGCGGCCGTTGGAGACGACCTGCTTGTCCCGGGGCACGGTGACGTGGATGTCCATGCGGGCCTTGTCGAGCGGATGGTCGTTCGACGGGAACCACCACGGCGCCATGTGGGGTTCGTTGACCGCCTCGGCCTCCTCGTTGCTGCCGACCCAGTTGCTCTCCCCCGCGTAGCTGTAGCGCGACGGGTTGCCGGCGTACGTCACCTTCACGCGGAGCGTGGTGCCTGCCGCGATCGGGCGGTGGGGCTCGATCCGGAGCTCGTGGCGGGTGGGGCGGCTGAACGTCGCCGGCCCGGTGGACAGCCGCACGGCCGAGACCGGGAGCAGGAAGTCGAGGTCGAAGGAGCTGAGCCGCTGCGTGGTGGTCAGCGTGAGCAGGGTCCGACCGGACAGGCGGCCGGTGAACCGGTAGCGGTCGTGGATCTCGTAGCGGCGGACGTCGATGCCGCCGTTGCCGTCCTCCGGGAAGTAGGGATCGCCGATGCCGGGCGATCCGGCCAGGGTCGGGACGCCGGCCGCCGACGCGTCGTCCACGCCCAGGTGTCGCACCGAGGCGCCGCCGGCGACCAGTCCGAGAGCCACCAGAACGGCGGCGAGGCGCGTGAGCACGCCAGCAACCTATCCGTAATCCCGTTGCGGCACCCGAGGATCGCCTGACACACTCGTCGCGCTCGGCATCCGGCCGTGCCCGCGTGAGAGGAGGCGTCATGACGACCGAAGTCTTCGGCATGTCCACCGCCGTTCCCTCTCACGACTGGAGCACCACCACCGATGTCATCGGAGCACCTCTACTCGCGCACTGACGCGTTCGACGCCCTGCTCGACCAGGGCGATCCCCACAGCTGCACCCGCGTCGACCCGCTCAGCGGGATCGACCGGTCCTTCGTCTTCGAGTTCCAGCAGTACGACGACCTCGACGACGGCCAGCGCTGGTCGACCTGGATGTCGGTCGAGCCGATGCAGCGCGGCCCCGAGCCGCGGCCCGACTGGATCGTCACGTCGCAGGGCGCCGTCGACACCGAGCTCGGGATCCTCAAGACCGGCAAGGAGGCAGACGTCTTCCTGGTCGAGCGGGCCGACCCGCTCGATCCCGAGAACGGCGTCGTGATGGCCGCGAAGCGGTACCGGGCGCCGGAGCACCGCACCTTCCACCGCTCGGCGAGCTACACCGAGGGCCGGTCGATGAAGCGCTCGCGCGACGAACGGGCGCTGAAGCGCAAGAGCACGTTCGGCCGCGAGGTCGCCGCCGGTGAATGGGCCGTCTCGGAGTGGGGCGCGCTCGTGCGCCTGTGGAACCTCGGCCTCCCGGTCCCCTACCCGGTGCAGATCGACGGCACCGAGATCCTGATGGAGTGGATCACCTACGACGGCGAGACGGCGCCGCGCCTGGCGCAGACCCGGCCCGACCCCGACCTGCTGGCGTCGTACTTCGACCAGGTGAGCGACGCCCTGGCGAGGCTGGTCCAGGCGGGGCTGGTCCACGGCGACCTGTCGGCGTACAACATCCTGGCGGCGGGGCCGAGGCTGGTGATCATCGACCTTCCGCAGATCGTCGACCTGGTCGGCAACGCGAACGGCGCGGACTTCCTGATGCGCGACTGCGCCAACATCTGCGGGTGGTTCCGGGGCAAGGGGCTCGAGGTCGACGAGCAGGAGCTCTTCGGCGAGCTGATGGCCCACGCGTTCTGACCGCGATCGCCCGGCACGACCGGCCAGGCACTCCCGCGACCACCTAGGGTGTCGCCGTGCGCAAGATCCGCGGGCGGTCGATCCGGGTCCGCCCCATCGCCGACGCGCCTCGGATGGACATCGGCGACGTGCCGGTCGACCCCTACCGCCACTCGCTCTACACCGCCGCGGAGCTCTACGACGTGCAGCCGTACGCCGCATCGCTCGATGCGCGCACCTACGCCTGGTGTCGCGAGACCCCCACACCGCAGGCGACGCTGGCGCAGGCCCTGCACGACCATGCGATCGACGATGCGCTGACGGCCTGGATCTCCGGGCGACGACTGGTCGGGGTGATGGGTGGGCACGACCGGGACCGCTCGTCTCCCGAGTACGCCGACGCGGCCCGGCTGGGGTGGATGCTCGGGCAGCGGTACGTCGTGGCCACCGGCGGCGGGCCCGGCGCGATGGAGGCCGCCAACCTCGGCTGTCTCCTGGCCGGCTCGACGCGCGACCGGCTCGCCACCGCAGTGGCCTCGCTCGCCGGCGTGCCGTCGTTCCGGCCGTCGGTCGACCAGTGGGCGGCGAAGGCACGGACCGTGACCGACGGCGTCTCCGGGCACGACACCCTGGGGATCCCCACGTGGTTCTACGGGCACGAGCCGCCCAACCTGTTCGCCACCGCGATCGCGAAGTACTTCCGCAACGCCACCCGGGAGGCCATCCTGCTGCAGATCTGTGAGGCGGGGATCGTCTTCATGCCGGGGGTCGGTGGGACGGTGCAGGAGATCTTCCAGGACGCCTGCGAGAACTTCTACGCCGCTCCCGAGTCGGTCGCGCCGATGGTCCTGGTCGGTCGGGCGTACTGGACCTCGCAGCTCCCGGCCTGGCCCCTGCTCCAGGCCCTCGCCCGAGGTCGCGCGATGGAGCCCCACATCCACCTCGTCGACACGATCGACGAGGCCGCGGCCCTCATCGCGGGCTGACCGGCCGGTCGCGAGCCCCGCTCAGACCTCCGTCGCGGCGAGCTGGCCGCAGGCACCGTCGATCTCGCGACCGCGGGTGTCGCGGACGGTGGTGGGGATGCCGCGGGCCTCGAGACGGCGTACGAACTCGCGCTCGTCGGCGGGGTCGGACGCGGTCCATCTCGAGCCGGGGGTCGGGTTGAGCGGGATCAGGTTGACGTGCACCCAGCCCCAGTCGCCGCGCGCGAGGAGTACGTCGGCCAGGAGGTCGGCGCGCCAGGCCTGGTCGTTGATGCCGCGCATCATGGCGTACTCGATGGAGACCCGACGCTTGGTGACCCGCGCATAGTTCCAGGCGGCGTCGACGGTCTCGCCCACGGAGAAGCGGTTGTTGATCGGCACCAGCTCGTTGCGCAGCTCGTCGTCGGGGGCGTGCAGCGACAGCGCGAGGGTGACCGGGATCCCCAGCGAGGCCAGCTGGTTGATCCGCGGCACCAGGCCGACGGTGGAGACCGTCACCCCGCGGGCGCTCATCCCGAGCCCGGACGGCGCCGGCTCGGTGAGCCGGCGTAAGGCGCCCACGACGGCCTTGAAGTTGGCCAGGGGCTCCCCCATGCCCATGAACACGACGTTCGAGACGCGACCCGGCCCGCCCGGCACCTCACCCCGCGCCAGCGACCGGGCACCGGCGACGACCTGCTCGACGATCTCGGCGGTCGACATGTTGCGCTGCAGGCCACCCTGGCCGGTCGCGCAGAACGGGCAGGCCATCCCGCAGCCGGCCTGCGACGAGACGCACATCGTGACCCGGTCGGGGTAGCGCATCAGCACCGACTCGACGAGGGCGTTGTCGAACAGCCGCCACAGGGTCTTCCGCGTCGTGCCGCGGTCGGCCTCGAGCGTCCGGATCGGCGTCATCAGCGGCGGCAGGAACGCCGCCACGAGCTCGCCGCGCTGGGTGCTCGGCAGGTCGGTCATCTCGGCCGGGTCGTCGACGAGACGCTCGAAGTAGTGGGTCGAGAGCTGCTTGGCGCGGAACGCCTGCAGCCCCAGCCCCGCGGCGTACGACGCGCGCTCGTCGAGCGAGAGGTCGGCCAGGTGCCGTGGGGGCTTGGCGCGGCCCCGCGGCTCGGCCATCACCAGGGGCAGGGTGCGGGGAGTCGAATCGGACATGGCTCCCCAGTGTCCCATCCCGGCCGCGGCCCGGCCGAATGCGCGAGGCCCTGCTCAGTAGGAGTAGCGGCCGCCCGAGGAGGGCGACGACGAGCCGGACGCCGCGGCGCCCGTCACGGCCTGGCCGCTCGGGGACACGGCGTACCACGTGCCGCCGAACTCCTGGAGTCCCTCGCCGTTGACGTCGCCCGGCGCCTGGTCGTTGGCGAAGGTGTAGACCGGCTGGCCGGCCACGGTGGCGACCCGGGTGCCGCCGGGCGTCGTGGTCGAGCCCACCGGGACGCCGAGCTTCGCCCGACCGGGGGCGACGGCGGGCCAGAACTTCAGGCAGTCGTCGGCGCAGGTGGACATGTCGCGGCCGTCGGCCGTCAGCAGGTAGACGGTCCTGCCGTTGGCGTCGACCAGGACCTTGCCCAACGACGTGGTCGCGGCATGGATCCCGGCGCCAGAACTGGCGGTCGGACTCGGGGAGCCGCCACCGCTGGTGGTGGTGGTGGTGCCGGAGGCCGCCCCGCCGCAGGCGGCGAGGGTGACGGCCGAGGCGGCCAGGAGCGCGGCGAGCGTGGGAAGCTTCATGATGATCTCTCCTCAGGGGTTCATGGAGGAGTACGGCGTGGGCACGCCGTGGCGTTCAATCTCGTCGCTGTGAAGGGGCTGAGAAGATGGGGCTCCCCGCCGGGGAGCCGGGCGTCAGCCGTCCAGCTGGACCATCACCCAGATGACCAGCGTGGCGGTCAGCGCGATCACCAGCGCCGTGCAGACCAACCCGAGCAGCATGAACTGCGCGAAGCGCCGGGTCTTCCGCGGGATGAGCAGGGCCAGCGGGATGACCAGCGCGACTGCCACCAGCGGGAAGAGCCGCTGCACGTTCTCGTCGCTGAGCAGGAGGCTGAGCACGGTCACGTAGATGCCGGGGACGACGATCACGTAGGCGACGCCGACGAAGAACCCGACGAGCCCGGCGAACGTCGGGTGCGAGGTGTGCCACCAGCTGGGCGCCGCGGCGGGCTCCCCGTCGACCGGCTCGGCGGACTCCACGGGAACAGAGGGCTCGACGGGGGCGGCGGGTCCGGCGGCCGCGGGCGGGGTCTCGGCGGCCGGGGAGGTCCCGCTCTCGGTCATGGAGCCAGCATGTCACCCGAGCCCACGTCGCCCAGGCATTGGACGTCCGGCAGGGAGAGTCGCGCCCACCACACGAGGTCCGGCGCAGCGCCGCTCACCGCCGCCCGGAGCAAGGTCCACGCCGTGCCGTGTCCCACCAGGACGACGTCGTGCGTCGGGTGCTGGTCGAGGATGCCCTCCACCGCCCCGACGACGCGGTGCCGGGTGTCGGCGAGCGGCTCCCACCCCTCGGCGACGGAGAGGTCGGGGCGGTCGAAGGCGCGACGTACGACGGCCTCGAAGTCGTCGATCCACTCCGTGCCGTGGCGCTCGTGCTCCCGCAGGTCGGCCACGACCTCGACCGGCTCGTCGGTGAGGAGCTGCGCGGTCGCCAGCGCCTTCGGCTCGGGCGAGGAGAACCAGGCCGCGTGCTCGGGCAGGCGGTCGCGGAGCGCCCGCACGTCGTCGGCGTGCGCCGGGTCGAGCGGCCACTCGTGCGCCGGACGCGTCCTGTCGATCAGCGGGCGCCCGTAGCGCACGGCGTACAACATCTAGAAGACCAGGTAGTGGAGCAGGAGCCAGATCGGGGCGATGGTGGCCAGCAGCGAGTCGAGCCGGTCCATCAGGCCGCCGTGCCCCGGGATCACCTGGCTCATGTCCTTGATGCCCAGGTCGCGCTTGATCACCGACTCGCACAGGTCGCCGAGGGTGGCCATCACGACCGCGATCAGGCCCAGGCACACGCCGATCCACCAGTCCGCGTCGAGGACCCAGACGATCATCGCGATCCCGACGGCCACGCAGAACACCACCGAGCCGCCGAACCCCTCCCACGACTTCTTCGGGGAGATGATCGGCGCCATCGGGTGCCGGCCGAAGAGGACACCGACGACGAAGCCGCCGATGTCCGAGGCGGCGGTCACCGCGATGAAGGTGATGATGCCCTTGACCCCGGCGTCGTACCGGTCGAACCCGGTGGCGCCGCCCTCGCTGAGCATCAGGGCGACGAACGACCCGAGGAACGGCACGTAGACCAGGGCGAAGACCGAGGCCGTGGCGTTCTGCACGAAGCCGGGTACGCCGCGTCGCAGCAGCCACAGCATCGTCACCAGGGCGCTGACGGCCGTCGCGGTGACGAGGGCCGGCGCGCCCCAGAAGTAGGCGACCACGACCATCACGACGCCACCCGCCATCAACGGCTGCTCGGGCAGGTCGATCGCCCGGGCGGCGAACCCTCGGTGGAGCTCCCAGATCGCGACCAGGACGGCGACCGCGACGACCACCATGAACAGGGTCTTCCAGACCAGCAGGGTCGCCAGGATCAAGGCGACCAGCACGACCGCGCTGGCGATCGAGACCGGCACGTTGCGGCCGGCACGCCCGTGGTCGGCTGCGGGCGCGGGTGCGTCGGTGGTCATGGGAGGCCGGGCCGGATTCGGGTGAGCGAGTGCTCAGACCTCCAGCAGCTCGGACTCCTTGTGCTTGAGCAGGTCGTCGATGGCGTCGGTGTGCTTCTTGGTCACCGAGTCCAGCCGCTTCTCGGCCCCGGTCACGTCGTCCTGCCCGACCTCGCCGTCCTTCTCGAGCTTCTCCAGCTGCTGCTTGGCGTGGCGCCGGAGGTTGCGGACGGCCACCCGCCCCTCCTCGGCCTTGTGCCGGGCGACCTTGATGTACTCCTTGCGGCGCTCCTCGGTCAGCTCGGGGAAGACGCAGCGGATCAGCTTGCCGTCGTTGGCCGGGTTGACCCCCAGGTCGGAGTCGCGGATCGCGCGCTCGACGTTGCCCAGCGCGCTCACGTCGTACGGCGACACCAGGATCACGCGGGCGTCCTGGGCGGTGAACGACGCCAGGCTCTGCAGCGGTGTCGGCGTGCCGTAGTAGTCGACCATGATCTTGTTGAACATGGCCGGGGTGGCCCGGCCGGCCCGGAGTGCCGAGAACTCCTCGCGCGTCGCCTCGACCGACTTGTCCATCTTCTGGTCGGCCTCGTTGAGGATGTCGTTGATCACGGGTCCGTCCCTTCGGTGTCCTGCGGCGGTCGGGCGTTCTTCGGCGGTCGAGGTCCTCGCGGTGGAGCGACGTCCGGGACCACGGGCCTACGTCGCTTCAGTCGGCGGTGACGAGCGTGCCAATCTTCTCACCCTGCACGATGCGCAGGATGTTGCCCTTCTCCTCCATGCCGAAGACGATCAGCGGGAGCCGGTTCTCCATGCAGAGTGCGAACGCCGTGGCGTCTGCGATGCGGAGGTTGCCCTGGAGGGCCTCCTGGAAGGTGAGCCGGTCGTACTTCGTCGCCCCCGGGTCGAGCTTCGGGTCGGCGCTGTAGACGCCGTCCACGCCCTGCTTGGCCATCAGCACGACCTCGCACTTGGTCTCGAGGGCGCGCTGGGCCGCGACGGTGTCGGTGGAGAAGAACGGCATGCCCGCGCCGGCGCCGAAGATCACGACGCGGCCCTTCTCGAGGTGGCGGATCGCTCGACGCGGGATGTACGGCTCGGCGACCTGACCCATCGCGATCGCGGTCTGGACCCTGGTCTCGATGCCCTCCTTCTCCAGGAAGTCCTGGAGGGCCAGGCAGTTCATGACCGTGCCCAGCATGCCCATGTAGTCCGCGCGGGCCCGGTCCATCCCTCGCTGCTGCATCTGGGCGCCGCGGAAGAAGTTGCCGCCGCCGACGACCACGCACACCTCGACCCGCTGGCGGGCCACCTCGGCGATCTCGCCGGCGATCCGATGGACCACGTCGGGGTCCATGCCCACCTTGCCGCCGCCGAACACCTCGCCGGAAAGCTTCAGCAGCACGCGGTGGTAGGCGGTCACGGGGCTCCTCGCTTGTCGTCGGTCGAGCCTGTCGAGACCACGAACGCGTGGCAGATATGGGAAGACCGGCTGCCGATGCCCGTGTGAGTCATCTGCATCCGGCCCTCCCGAAGTCCGCTCGAACCCTACCGGTTCAGGCACCGACCTCGAAACGGACGAAGCCCTTCACCGTGGTGCCGGCCTCCTCGAGGACCGCCTGCACGTTCTTCTTGCTCTCGGTCACCGACGGCTGCTCCAGCAGCACGACGTCCTTGAAGAAGCCGTTGAGCCGGCCCTCGGTGATCTTGGCGATCGCCTGCTCGGGCTTGCCCTCCTCACGCGAGGTCGCCTCGGCGATCTCGCGCTCCTTGGCGACGACCTCCGCGGGTACGTCGTCTCGCGTGAGGTACTGCGGGCGCATGGCCGCGATCTGCTTCGCGGCATCCTTCGCGCCCTCCTCGTCGCCGTCGTACTGGACCAGGACGCCGATGGCGGGAGGCAGGTCCGCGGCGCGTTTGTGCAGGTACGCCGTCACCGGAGCCTCGAAGTACGCCACCCGGCCGAGCTCGATCTTCTCGCCGATGGTGACGGCCAGGCCCTCGACCACCTCGCCGACGGTCTTGCCGTCGAGCTGGACGGCCTTCACCGACTCCACGTCGCCGGCCTTGGCGTCGTTGGCCGCATCGGCGATCCGCTGGGTGACCGCGACGAAGTCGGCGTTCTTGGCCACGAAGTCGGTCTCGCAGTTGACCTCGACCAGCGCGCCACCGGACAGCGCGACCAGGCCGGCGGTGGCCTCCCGCTCGGCGCCGCGCTTCGCCGCCTTGGCGGCGCCCTTGGTGCGCAGGATGTCGATCGCCGCGTCGAAGTCGCCGTCGGCCTCGTCGAGCGCCTTCTTGGCGTCCATCATCCCGGCGCCGGTGGTGTCTCGGAGCTTCTTGACGTCCGTGGCGGAGAAGTTCGCCATGGTGCTACCTACCTCTCAGGTGAGTCGTGGGTACGCCGTGGAGCGCCCGCCGATCGGGACGACGAGACGCTCGGGGCGTGGTGAGTGGAGCGGCCGGATCAGGCCTCGGCGCCCTCGGTGGCGGCGTCGGCAACCCCGTCGGCGGCCCCGTCCCCGGCCTCGTCAGTGGCCCCGTCACCGGCCCCGTCACCGGCACCGTCGCCGGCCTCGGCGTTCACGAAGCCGGCCTGCTGTGCCGCCTCCGCGGTGCGGAACCAGACCTCGGCGTTGGTGCGGGCGTACCACGGGCTGCTCGGGGCGTGGAACTTCATCGAGTTCTTGTTGCCCTTGATCTCGAAGCCCTCGGGCGCCGAGCCGTCCTCGAGCGGCGCCGCGGAGTCGGCCCCGAACCCGCCGTCGGTCGAGCCGGCTTCGTCGGTCGAGCTCGTCGAGACCACGGCCTCCGTCACGACCGGCTCGGGAGCCGTGGTCGTGACCTCGGCGGTCACCTCGGCCGGTGCGTCGGCGGGAGCGTCGGCAGCTGCGTCGGTCGACCCCTGCTCGTCGGTCGAGCCGGCCGAGACCACCGCCTCGTCGGTCCGGGCCGCTTCCGCACCCTCGACGGCGGCACCGGTCGCCTCGGCGGCCGGGGTCTCGGCGGCGGCATCGCCGGTGGCGGCGGCGGCCGCCTTCTCGGCGTCGCCGCCCAACAGCTCACGCTCCCACTCGGCGAGGGGCTCCTCGGCCCCGGCCTCGGCACCCTCCGTCTTGGCGCCGGAGCGGGCGATCAGGCCCTCGGCGACCGCGTCGGCGACCACGCGGGTCAGCAGACCCACGGCGCGGATCGCGTCGTCGTTGCCCGGGATCGGGAAGTCGACCAGGTCGGGGTCGCAGTTGGAGTCCAGGATGCCGATGATCGGGATGTGGAGCTTGCGCGCCTCCTCGACGGCGAGGTGCTCCTTGTTCGTGTCGACGATCCACACCGCGGACGGCGTACGGCTCATCTCGCGGATGCCGCCGAGCGACTTGTTCAGCTTGTCGCGCTCGCGACGCATCTGCAGCAGCTCCTTCTTGGTGCGGCTGCTGCCGGCGACGTCCTCGAAGTCGACCTCGTCGAGCTCCTTGAGGCGGTTGATCCGCTGGTGGACGGTCTGGAAGTTGGTGAGCATGCCGCCGAGCCACCGCTGGTTGACGTAGGGCATGCCGACGCGGATCGCCTGCTCGGCGATGGCCTCCTGCGCCTGCTTCTTGGTGCCGACGAACATCACCGTGCCGCCCTTGGCGACGGTCTCCTTGATGAAGGCGTACGAGCGGTCGATGTAGGCCAGCGACTGCTGCAGGTCGATGATGTAGATGCCGTTGCGCTCGGTCATGATGAAGCGCTTCATCTTCGGGTTCCACCGACGGGTCTGGTGTCCGAAGTGAACGCCGCTCTCGAGGAGCTGGCGCATGGTGACGACTGCCATGAAGGTCTCTCCTGTGCGGGACGCACGCGGGCGCCCGTTGTCTCTCAGTTGTCGCCTCCGGCGGGTGCCGGTGGCCCTGACGTCTGCGCGCGACCCGACCCGGCCAGGTGTTCGGTTGGCCGGGACCGAGGATCGTCGCCCACGGGCGGTCACCTGCCGGAGCAGCAGGTGTCGCGGTCTGCAGACGTGCGAAGTCAGCTCCTGAGGGAACTGCTGGGACCCAGGTTAGTCGAGCGGGGCCCGGGCGACCAATCCGCACGGCGGCCGCTGACCGTCCACCACCGACCCTCGCGCCGCGCCTGTCCACAGACCGGCTCCGACCTGGCCCGTCCGCTCCGGGGTGGGCCCGACCCTGGACGCATGCAGCGTTCACCCTCCCACCCGATCCGGATCCACGAGCGTCCACCGCTGATCGTCGTTACCGTGGTCCTTGTCGCGCTTCTCTCCCTGACGCGGCCACCCGGCGCGGTCGGCGCGCCCGTGGATCCGGTTCCGGTCGGAGTGTGGCCGTTGGCACCGACCCCACAGGTGGTGCAGGCCTTCGACCCACCCGACTCGACCTGGGGTGCCGGTCATCGCGGCGTCGACCTCGCCGGCAACGTCCGCCAGGTCGTCCGCACCGCGCTCGCCGGACGGGTGACCTTCGCGGCTCGGCTCGCCGGTCGCGGCGTGGTGGTGGTCGACCACGGCCCGACCCGCACGACCTACGAGCCCGTCACGGCTGCGGTGCAGGTCGGCGACGTCCTCGCCCGAGGACAGCCGATCGGCACGCTCGAGCTCGCCGGGTCCCACTGCTTCCCACGAGCCTGCCTCCACTGGGGCTGGAAGCTAGGCCAGACCTACCTCGACCCGCTGCTGCTGGTGGGCGGTGGCCCGATCGTGCTGCTCCCGCTCTGGCGCGGGACGCCGCAGCCGGGGTCCGGGGTGGTCACGCCGCCGTTCGCGGACGTGGCCGCCCGGCTGCTCGCACGGTCACGACGAGCTCGGCTCTCCTCGATCTCGCCGCCGTCCGGAAGACCGTCATCGTCGGCGGCCTGGCACCGGCCGCTGGCCAGACGACCTCTGCTCCTCTGACGGGCCGCGGAGGCGAGCACAGGTCAGGCCCGGGGATGGGCCTGACGGTAGGCCTGGCGGAGGCGATCGGTGCTGACGTGGGTGTAGAGCTGCGTCGTCGCCAGCGAAGCATGCCCGAGCAGCTCCTGCACCGACCTCAGGTCCGCGCCGCCCTCGAGGAGGTGGGTGGCCGCCGTGTGCCGCAGCCCGTGCGGCCCGATGTCCGGCGCACCCGGCACGTCGGCGATCCGGCGATGCACGACGGTCCGCACGGCACGCTGGTCGATCCGGCCGCCCCGGGCGCCGAGGAACAGCGCCGGCCCGGCCCCCGGCGCGAGCAGGGCGGGTCGTCCGCCGGCGAGCCAGGCGTCCAGCGCCTCGGCGGCCGGCCGGCCGAACGGCACGGTGCGCTCCTTGCGGCCCTTGCCGAAGACCCGCGCGACGTTGCGTCCGCGGTCGACGTCGTCGACGTCGAGCGCGACCAGCTCCCCGACCCGCATCCCGGTCGCGTACAGCAGCTCGAGCATGGCGGTGTCGCGCAGTCCCAGCGGGCTGCCGTCGTCGGCGAGCCGGGCCGCGGCGGCGACCAGCTCCTCGGCCTCGTCGCGCCGCAGCACGGGGGGCAGCATGTGATGGGCCTTGGGCGAGCGGAGACTGGCGCCGACGTCGGTCGGGATCCGGCCGGTGCGAGCCAGCCACGCGGTGAACACCCGCACGGCCGTGGCCCGCCGCGCCAGGGTGGTGCGAGACCGTCCGGTGACCTGCTGGTGGGCCAGCCAGCTGCGCAGCGTGCGCAGGTCCAGTTCGGACACGTCGTCACGCCCCATCCGTCCGGCGTGCTCGAGGAGCCCGGAGACGTCGGCGAGGTAGGCGCGCACGGTGTGGGGGGCCAGATCGCGCTCGGAGACCAGGTGTCGCTCGTAGTCAGCCAGGAGGGCGGCCATCGGCTCGGGTAGCGCCGCCTCGCCCATGCGGTCAGGTTAGCCCGGACGACGTTCGGCTCCGGTCATCCGCGCGACGCGGATCTCGGTGTCGTGGCCGCGGGAGCGGGACGAGCGAGAGTCCCGGATCACCAGGGGACACCGGGGCGCTTCGGCGAGGGCCAGGGGGCGGCGTCCTGCCCGGCGGGATGGGCACTCAGGCGGACTCGTCCACCTGTGCGGCCAGGTGCCAGCGTTCGCCCTGGCCGACGACCAGGCCCAGGTCTTCGAGTCGACTCAGCGCAGCGGAAGTCTTGGCCGGCGCCAGCCCGGCGGTGCGCGCAATGCTGGCGGCCGGGGCACCGTGCCGCACCGGGACGGCGTCGAGCACCTGCCGCTCCTGCGCCGTCAGCCGGTCACGCAGCCCCTCCTCCTCCCGCAGGTCCGTCAGCGTGTGAGTGCCGATCGGTGCCACCGCCTCCAGGACCTCCTCGGCCCGGGTGACCAGCAGGGCGTCGCGCCCGCGGATGAGCTGATGGACCCCGGCCGACGGCTCACTGGTCACCGGCCCGGGCACTCCCATCACCACCCGGCCCAGGGCGCCCGCCCAGCTGGCGGTGTTGAGCGCGCCGCTTCGCACCGCCGCCTCGACCACGACCGTGCCCTGGGCCAGCGCGGCGATCAGCCGATTGCGGGCCAGGAACCTGATCCGGGTGGGCGCGCCACCGATCGGCGCCTCGGACACGATCACCCCGACGTCGGCGATGTAGTCCAGCAGTCGCTTGTGGGCCGCCGGATAGACGCGGTCGGCCCCACACGCGAGCACGGCCACCGTGGGTCCGCGAGTCGCCAGAGCCGCACGATGCGCGGCCTGGTCGATCCCGAACGCCGCCCCGGAGATCACGGTCCGGCCGTCGCGGGCCAGACCGGCGGACAGATCTCCGGCGACTCCTTCGCCGTAGGTGGTCGCGGACCGAGAGCCCACCACGGCCACCGCCTGCCGGGCTGCCTCGGCCACCGACAGGGGACCGCGCAGCCACAGACCCAGCGGTATCCCGCCGCGCTCGTGCAGCGGCCCGCACCGGCCAAGGTCCAGCAGCGCGTCCGGCCACTCGGGGTCGCCGGGGATCACGAACCGCAGTCCGAGCTTGTCGGCCGCCTCGAGAGATCTGGCCGGGTCGGCCGTTCGCAGCCGGGCGGCGAGGTCGTGTCCGAGGTCATCGGGGCGCTCACGCAGGGCCTCCAGCACGGTCTCCGCCCCGAGCTCGGCGACCGTCGAGGCCAGCCGGAGGTTGCCCGGCTCGCCGACCGAGTTCAGGGTGACCCGGGCCAGCCGCTCGGCCTCGGATGCGTTCACGCGGCTTCACCCCCGGACAGCATCACCAGATCGAGCGGCGTGGCCTTGCGGAGTCGCAGCGCTATCTCCAGCTCCTCGTCGCCCGGGACCGGGACGCACCGCAGGTCGGCGACCGACCACGCGACCCGGTGGACCCGCGTGGCTCCGCGGCGGGTGAGCAGCCCGCCGTACACCTCGCTGTCCAGGCGGCGGGTCGCCGACGGATCGAGCGGCCACTGGTTCCGCAGGACCGGGCCGGGGACGTGGGAGTTCAGGCGCCAGGGAGTGTCGGCGTACCGCTGAAGCTGTCGCCGCCGAGCCGCGGTGACCCTGGCCCGTACGGTGGACGAGGACTCGGGAACCTCGATCGGGTCGTCGACCTCGTGCTCCTTCAGCGGCTCGACGAACCGGGTGATGTCGATCCGGTCCGCGATCGGCCCCGAGATCTTGCGGCGGTACTCGCGTCGCTTGATCTCGCTGCAGCGGCACTGGTTGTCGCGGTTGTAGGGGTGGTACTCCCCGCAGGGGCACGGGTTGCACGCGAGCACCAGCATCCCGCGTGCCGGGTACGTCGCCTCCTCGTCGCCGCGGGCGATGGTGATCTCGCCGCTCTCCAGCGGCTGCCGCAGCGCCTCGACGACGTCGCTCGGCAGCAGCGGGAACTCATCGAGGAACAGCACGCCGAGATGGGCCTTGCTCACCTCCCCCGGCCGCACCCGACCGGTTCCCCCGCCCAGGATGCCGGTCCGCGAGGCGGTGTGATGGGGTGCCCGGAAGGGCGGCCTCGTGAGCACGGGTGCCCCCGGACGCAGGCCGCCGGCCAGCGAGTGCACGGCGGTGAGCTCCAGCGACTCGTCGCGGTCCAGGTCCGGCAGGATCGTAGGGATCCGCTCGGCGAGCGTGGTCTTGCCGGCCCCCTTGGGTCCGGTCAGCAGCAGGTGGTGGCCGCCGGTAGCCGCGACCTCGAGGGCGTAGCGGGCATCGCCCATGGCCCGGACGTCGCACAGGTCGACGTCGTCCAGCCGCTGCTCGCCGCGCCAGGTGACCAAGGGCTCGCCGGTGGGCGGCTCGACCGGAGGCGCCTCGGGCACCGGCTCGCCTCTGAGCAGGGCCGTGACCTGGGTGAGGGAACGCACCCCGAACACCTCGATCCCGTCGACGATGGCGGCCTCGGAGGCCTGCGGCTCCGGCACGTAGACCCGGCGCAGGCCGCGCGCCCGCGCAGCCATCACCATGGGCAGCAGGCCGGGCACACAGCGCACGCGACCGTCCAGCGTCAGCTCCGCGATGAACACCGCCTCGTCGAGCTCGCCGCGCGGGAACTCGCTGTCCACCGCGGCCAGCACACCGACGGCGATCGCGAGGTCCAGGTGCGTCCCGCGCTTGGGCAGGTCGGCCGGTGACAGCAGGATCGTGATCCGCCGCGAGGTGGGCCAGGCGAAGCCGCTGTTGTCCACCGCGGCCCGGCATCGGTCGATGGCCTCGTTGACCGCGGTGTCGGGGCGCCCAACCACTGCCGTGCGGATCTGACCCTGGGACAGATCCACCTGGACGTCGATGACGTGCCCCATGGCTCCGACCAGCGCGACCGCGCGGGTGCGCGCCCACATCAGCCGATCCCCCGCACGTGCTCGAGGACCGGGCGACCCCGCGGCTGCATGAGCACCCCGACCAGGTCGATCCGGACGCCCTGGACGCGTAGGTCGTGCGCCGTCACCCAGCGGACGGCCAGCTCCCGCAGGCGATCGGCCTTCGCCCCGGTGACCGCCTCCAACGGATGGCCGAAGACCGTGCTGCTGCGGGTCTTCACCTCGCAGACGACCAGCACCCGGCCATCACGCAGCACCAGGTCGATCTCGCCGGTCTCACACCGCCAGTTGCGGTCGAGCAGGACCATCCCCTGCTCGACCAGATGCCGTGCGGCGACGCGCTCGCCGTACCGCCCCAGGGCCTGTCGTCGCGTCGAGGGTGCATCCGTCGAGGTCATGCCGCCAGCGTCAGCGCCGGCGCCCACGCCCCGAAGCACCGCACCCGCCGTCCGTGGACGGCGGGTGCGGGACGAGGCGCTGTGGACGGAGAACGGGCTACTTGACGAGGCGGATCAGTGGCTGCCCGACCCCCAGGTAGTCGATCTTCTTGCCGTTGTCGTCAAGAGGCATCGCGCCGATGTTGAAGAAGACCACGTTGAGCTGGGTGACGCCGTTGTTGCTGGTGATCACGCCGTTTTGCGACGTTGCCGTATGCGTCCCCTTGACCGTGGAGTTCGTGACCTGCTCATCGGTGATGAAGCCGGGCCGCACGTCGACGATCGACCAGTTGTTCGATCCACCGTTTGTGGGCTGAACCTTGAGAATGGGCACCCAGACGAAGCGAGGATCGCTCGTGATCGACTTGTCGAGCACGGCACCCCCGCTGTAATTGGGATCGCAGATCGTCTGCAGGGAGGTCGTGCCGTCGGTGAGATAGCAGGTCAAGACGTTGTTGTCGATCGTGTAGTTGGTGTTGTTGACGGAAATGACCTGCGAATTGTTCCCGCCGTTCGGAGAACATCCCGACTTTGTGCCCGCCGTGGTCAGAAGCCCCGGCTTCCCCTCGACACCGGTGATGAGTCCTTGCGTCGCGACGTTTGCCGCAAGGCCGGTGTCGGTGTCCACGCAGTTCGTGTTGGCGTTGAGGATGCCCAGGCTGCCTGGAGAAGTGATCGCGCCGTTTTGAGTATCCACACACTGCCCTGCTGGGCTGTCGGAAGCCCATTGCACGTGCTTGGTCAGGCTGAGTGGCGCCTGGAGCCCAGTCGCAATGTTGAGTGGAAGATCGTCAGCGGCGTTCTGGTCGTCCGTCCGCGGAAGCTGCAGGGTACCGAAGTTGCCGTCCAGGGAACCCGCACCGCACTGCAGGACCGCGTTGCCAACCACCACCGGCACCGCTTCGGATCGTGCCGACCACTGGTTGTTGGTGGTGTCAAAGACCCGCACCCACCAGACGGTCTGCACCTGGGCCACCGCGTTTGGGATGTTGAGCTGGACCGTCGTCTGTGGGTTCTGCGAGTAGCCGTTCGGGCCGTTGAGATTGGTCTTGGTGTTGTCGCCCTGCAGCCAGAAGGTGTTCTGGGTTTGCACCAGCGTAGGGTCAGTGTTGTCGCCTCGGAAGAAGCCGATCTTCGTCGTGTGGTCCCAGTTCTTCGCCGAGAGCTGGAGCATATTCCCCGTGGACTGGTACGTCAGCGACGTGATCGGGTTACCGCCGGCATCCAGCGCCTGAGCGGGACTCACCAACTGCGTGCCGTTCGTGTCCGAGTCGTTGGCCAAGACCGGGGCGACAGGTGTGACGTGGCCGTTGGCAGGGTCCGCAATCGTCTGCAATCCGTAGTCACAGCCCTGGACCGCGAACATTGGCAAGACCCTCAGGCCCGGTGAGTAGACGTTGACGGTTGCCTGGGCACCGACGTAAGTCCCCTGAAAGCCCATCACCCGGGCCATGCCGAAACTCACCCAGTGGTTCGGGGCGGTTACCTGCAAGCCGTCGGCCGTGTACCGCACATCACCGTTCGTGAGATCGCCATCGGTAAGTTGCGAGGTCGACGTGACACAGGTGTTGGTACGCCAACAGCCCTTGTTGTCGTCCTGCGGCTGATTGGCGTTCAGGGAGTTCATGATCGCCGTGAGGACAGCCGGGCTCGGCGTGTCGTTCAGGTGCCCGGTCTGGGTCATCTGGCCCGCGGCGGCGAAAGCAGCGAAGTCGGCCTGGTTCTGGGTCGCGGACTTGCGGCCCACCTCGTTACCGATGTCCGTCCCGAGCGCGGCCACGGACAGCAGCATCACCGCCATCAGCGCGAAGATGATGGCGACTGCCCCGGACTCGTCGCGTGCGGTTCGGCGCTTCATGAAGGTCAGCATGAGGAAGGCTTGTCGTCTTCGAGTCGAGCGGTGACCGTCTTGGTGACCGTGCCGCCGTTGGGCTCGGGCAGGAAACCGATGATCGTGGCGTTCGCGGTCACGGTGACGGTGAAGTTGGTCCCGATTGTCGGCATCGCTCCAGGCGAGACCGAAAGGGCGCTGATCTGCGGCGCTTGGGCTTGCGCGAATGTCTGGGCGGCGGTCCCGGTCCAGCAGTCGCCGACCTCCAGCTTGCGCGCGACTGTGCCTACGGCGCTCGAGGAGTTCTGCGCCACGTAGAAGTACCAGCCGTACTGGATCAACCCCAACACGATCACGAAGAGCGGGATCATGACCAGCGCGAACTCGACCGCGGCAGCGCCGCGCTCGTCACGTCGCTTCCGCCCTCTCGTGAAGCTCTTCATCCATGTGCTCCGCTGCTCGTCAGGCCACATCCACCCCGGTGGACGTGGGCACAGTTCGCCCCACTGTGCGTGGCCGAGATTAGGCGAGCGCAGCAGACCGCGGACCCGAATCGGTCAAACCTTTGCCCCGTGCGGGTTCGATTGTGACAAAGCGTCGCGGCCGGCCCGCGTCACGTTCGGCTGGTCTAGACCAGATGTCGACGGCGCTCAGGCCTTCGGTGGGTCGATCTCCTGCTGGCTGAGCTCCTCGACGTTGACGTCCTTGAAGGTCAGCACCTTGACGTTCTTGGCGAAGCGCGCGGGGCGGTACATGTCCCACACCCAGGCATCGCTCATCGAGACCTCGAAGAACACGTCCCCGGACTCGGTGCGCGCCTTCACGTCGACCTGGTTGCACAGGTAGAAACGGCGGTCGGTCTCCACGACGTACTTGAAGATCCCGACGACGTCGCGGTACTCGCGGTAGAGGGTGAGCTCCATCTCGGTCTCGTACTTCTCGAGATCCTCGGCGCTCATGCGGTCTCTCCTCGCTCCCCGGGCAGTGCGTCTCCGACAGTAGTGGTCTCGAGAAGCCCGGCGAGGTCCAGGACACGCGGCTGGGTCGTGTCGACCGGCTCGGCCGGCTCGGCCGACGAAGCCCCGGCGGCGCGGCGTACGTTCACGAACCGCCTCCGGTGCTGGGAGCAGGGCCCGTGCTCGAGCAGGGCGGCGTCGTGGGCCTCGGTGCAGTAGCCCTTGTGCGTCTTGAAGTCGTACGCCGGGTGGTCGCGGTCGAGGGCGACCATGATCCGGTCCCGGGTCACCTTGGCCAGGACGGAGGCCGCGCTGATGCAGGCCGCCACCCGATCCCCCTTCCACACCGCGAGCCCGGGCGCGCCGAGCCCGTCGACCGGGAAGCCGTCGGTCAGGACGTACTCGGGCCGGACGTCCAGCAGCGCCACGGCCCGGCGCAGGGCTTCGACGTTGGCCACGTGCATGCCGAGCCGGTCGCACTCGTCGGACTCGACCACGACCACGGCCCAGGCGACCGCCTTCTCGACCACCTGGGCGTAGCACCGTTCGCGGGCCTTCTCGGTGAGCAGCTTGGAGTCGGCCAGGCCTGAGATCTCACCGCCCTTGCCGGGCCTGAGGATCGCGGCGCCGGCCACGAGCGGGCCGGCGCAGGCACCGCGGCCGGCCTCGTCGACCCCGGCGATGACGCCGATGCCGGCCCGGCGGAGCGCGCGCTCGTAGCCGTAGAGCCCGGCGTCGCGCCGGACGGTCGCTCCCGGAGGCAGCCGCGTCACTGCCGGGTGGTGCCCGAGCCGGTCGTCGCAGCCGGTGCGGGCACGCCGGCGAAGTCGCCCGGGCGGTGGAGCACGTGGAACCGGTCGTGCGGCCACAGCAGCACGAACACCTTGCCGACCACGTCGTCGACCGGGATGTAGGGATCGGGGGTGCAGTCGGTCTGCTGCCGCGTGCACAGGTGCATGGTGGAGTCGTCGGAGTTGTCGCGGTTGTCACCCATCACGAACAGGTTGCCCTTCGGCACCGGTCCGGCGGTCCAGTCGCACGTGGTCGTCATCGGACCGTTGCAGGGCATGCCCGGGGTGTTCTTGATGTAGGAGTTCTCGTCGAGCGGATGGCCGTTGACCAGCACCCGCCCCTGCTTGTCGCAGCAGTGGATCGTGTCGCCGGCGACGCCGATGACGCGCTTGACCAGGTGACCGCCCGACGGGTACAGCCCGACCTTGGCCATCAGCTTCCCGATCGGGTTGGTCGGGCCGGCGTCCTCGGCCTCGCTCAGCCAGCCACCGGGGTCCTTGAAGACCACCACGTCGCCGCGCTGCGGCGTACCACCGAACCAGTACGACGTCTTCTCGACCAGGATCCGGTCGTTCTTGACCAGCCCCGGCTCCATCGACTCCGACGGGATGTAGAACGCCTGGACGAAGAACGCCTTGATGACGACGGCGAGCAGGATCGCGATCGTGAGCAGCAGGATGGTCTCCTGCCAGAGCGGGAGGTGCTTCTTCTGCTTCGGCGGAGGGGAGTTCCGATCGGACTCGTCGAGCGAGGTCGCGGATCGATCGGTCACATTGAGAGCCTAACGAGTCAGAGGTCCCGGGAGTTCCTGGCCGCGCCTTCAGACCTCTCGGCGCTCCTTGATCTTGGCGGCCTTGCCCCGCAGGTTGCGCAGGTAGTAGAGCTTCGCCCGGCGGACGTCACCGCGGGTGACGATCTCGATCTCCTCGAAGATCGGCGAGTGCAGAGGGAACGTGCGCTCGACCCCGACGCCGAAGGAGACCTTGCGGACGGTGAAGGTGCGGCCGATGCCGGCGCCCTGGACGCGGATCACGACGCCCTGGAAGATCTGGACCCGCGACCGCGTGCCCTCCGTGACCTTCACGTGGACCTTGACCGTGTCGCCGGCGCGGAACTCGGGGAGGTCGTCGCGCTTCGCGGCGTTGCCGAGGTCGGTGATCAGGTTGTTCATGTCTCTCCTCACGAGTGCCACAGGTCAGCCGTGGTGCGGAAAAGTGTCTTCAGGTGGTGGTCTGTCCGCGTGGCCGGCGGCACCGACCTCCCCCTGTGGCAGGAGACGGTGCGGAGCCCCCGCGCGAACCGGCGGGACGCTCCTTGTTTGGCCGGATGGACCAAGGACGAATCTTGCCAGAGCAGCCCCCGCCGGTGGTAATCGGCCGGGTCAGCGACGGCGCTTGGTCAGCACGACCGCGCCTGGCGGCCCGGGTGCCGGTCCCTGGACGCGGTAGCCGGCCTTCTTGTACATCCGGAGGTTGTCGACGCTCCTCGCGCCGGTCCGGAGCTCGTACGACGTGACCTCGGCGGGGGCGGCGTCCTCGATCAGCTGGAGCAGGCGTCGGCCCAGCCCGCGGCCCTGGAGGTCCGGGGCCGTCATCACTCGGCCGACGTCCCAGACGCTGCCGTGCCTTCCGGCGTCGTCGAGCCCCCCCGCGTCGCCGGCGATCCGGCCACGGGTGGATCCCACGATCCTGCCCCCGGCGACCGCGACGAACGTCGTCCACTCCTCGATCCCGCGCACGGCGTCGTCCGGCGACTCCTCGAGCGCGGGGATGACCACACCCGGGTTGGCCTGGAGCTCCTGCAGCCAGCAGGCCCGGGTCAGCGTGAAGATCTCTCCGGCGTCGGCGCGGGTCGCCGGCCGGATCTCGAGGTCGAGACCGTCGAGGCCGACCGACGCCGCCGGGTGGGCGAGGTCGGGGCGGCGGGCGACGGTGCGCCGTACGGACTCCGCACGGCGCCACGCCGCGATCGCGCCGTGGTCACCGGACAGGAGCACCGGGGGCACGTCGCGGCCGCGCCACGAGGGAGGCCTGGTGTAGACGGGGTACTCCAGGAGGCCGTCCTCGTGGGACTCCTCGGCCAGCGAGTCGGGGTTGCCAACGAAGCCCGGCAGCAGCCGGACCACCGCCTCGATGAACGCCGCCGCCGCGACCTCTCCCCCGTTGAGCACGAAGTCGCCGAGCGACAGCTCACGCACGTCGTACGTCGCGGCCGCCTCGTCGACCACCCGCTGGTCGATGCCCTCGTAGCGGCCGCAGGCGAACACCAGATGACCGGCCGTCGCGAGCTCACGGGCGGTCGCCTGGGTGAACGGCACGCCGCTCGGGGTCGGGACGACGAGCGTCGGGCGGGGGCGACCCTCACCGGACGAGCCGTCCCGAAGGGAGACCACGGCATCGAGCGCCTCGCCCCACGGCTCGGGCCTCATCACCATGCCGGCACCGCCGCCGTACGGCGTGGCGTCGACGGTGCGGTGGCGGTCGTGGGTCCAGTCGCGCAGGTCGTGGACCGCGACGTCGAGCAGCCCGGAGGCCCGGGCCCGGCCGGCCAGCGAGAGGTCGAGGGAGTCGAACCAGGCCGGGAAGATCGTGATCACGTCGATCCTCATGCGGCCCTCACGCGCCGTCCGGGAACGGGGTGACCAGACCCGGACGGTCGGCGACCACCACCCGGCCGCGGCCGAGGTCGACCTCGGGCACCAGCGCCTCGACGAAGGGCACCAGGGCGTGGCGGCCGTCCGGCGTACGGACCTGGAGGAGGTCCTGGGCGCCGTGCAGGACGGCCGTCACCTCGCCGAGCGTCGCGCCGTGGAGGTCCTCGGCGACGAGCCCGACCAGCTGGTGGTCGTAGAACTCCTCGGGGTCCTCGGGCGTCTCCGTGGCCTCCACCGTCGCGTGCAGCAGGAGGCCGCGCGCCGACTCGGCCGTGGTGCGGTCGGTGAGCTCCTCGAACCGGACCAGCAGCGTCGACTGGTGCCACCGCGTGGCCGCCACCCTCAGGGAGGGCCAGGGGGACGCCGGGCCCCGCGGGCGCTCGGCGCGGAGCGTCGTACCGACGGCGAAGCGGCGTGCGGGCTCGTCGGTGCGCAGCTCGACGGTCACCTCGCCACGGATGCCGTGGGGCTTGCCGATCCGACCGACCACGACCTCGATGGTCCCCTCGCCGTCCACGCCGTCAGGCTAGTGGCGGTGTCGTTCGTCCCCCGAAATGACGAGCGGGCCGTCCGCCCCGGCAGGTGCTCCGGCACCGCCCGGGCGGACGAGCCGACCGAGAGGTCTAGCGACCCCGATCGACGTCGACGAAGTCGATCTTGGAGCCGCCCTTGCCGGCCAGCGCCGAGATCACGGTGCGGAACGCCGTCGCTGTGCGGCCGTTGCGGCCGATGACCTTGCCGAGGTCGTCGGGGTGGACCCGGACCTCCAGCAGCGGACCGCGCCGCGTCTGCTTGTCGCGGACGATGACGTCGTCCGGGTGGTCGACGACCCCGCGGACCAGGTGCTCCAGCGCCTCGGCGAGCACGATCAGGCCTCGTCCTTCTTCGCCTCGGCGTCGACCTCGGCCGCCTCGCCCGCCTCGGCGGCGTCGGCTGCCCCCTCGGGCGTCTCGTCGGCGGGGACCGGCGCGACCTCCTCGGCGGGGGTCTCGACGGCCTCAGCCGGTGTCTCGGCCGACTCGGTCTTGTCCTCGACCTTGTCCTCGGCCGGCTTCGCCGCGGACTTCTTCGCGGCCCGCTTGGTCACGGCCTCGCCCTTGGGCTCACCCGCGGAGTCCTTGAGGGCCTCGTTGAAGATCTCGAGCTTGTCGCGCTTGGGCTCGGCCACGCGCAGCGTGCCCTCGGTGGCGGCGTAGCCCTTGAACCTCTGCCAGTCGCCGGTGACCTTGAGCAGCTTGGCGACGGCCTCGGAGGGCTGGGCGCCCACGCCGAGCCAGTACTGCGCCCGCTCGGACACGACGCTGATGTACGACGGGTCCTCCTTCGGGTGGTACAGCCCGATCTCCTCGAGCACCCTGCCGTCGCGCTTCTTGCGCGAGTCGACGACGACGATGCGGTAGTGCGGCGCACGGACCTTGCCCATGCGCTTCAGACGGATCTTGACGGCCACGGTTGTGGTGTCTCCTCGAAACTTGGTGTGGGTGAGGGTGGGCGCCTGCGTGGGGACACGGGCACCGGCCTCGGTGGGCTGTCGAGTCGCGGTTGAGAGGGACCGGACGGGACAGGCTCAGCGACGGATTCTGCCAGACCTCCGGGATCGGCCGAAATCGTGCCGCCGGTCCCGGTTCGGGCCCGGCCCAGCACCGCCGTGGCGCCGATCTCGTCGTCGGTCTCGACCGAGGTCGCCAGTCCCACGGCGCTCAGCAGGGCTGCCGTCAGCTCGGCCTGAGCCCGACCGGTCTCGAGGACGAGACGCCCGCCGGGGCTCAGCCAGTCCGGCGCTCCTGCGGCCACGCGGCGCTGTACGTCGAGCCCGTCGGCGCCGCCGTCGAGCGCCATCCGGTGCTCGTGGTCGCGCGCCTCGCGGGGCATGGTCGCGATCGCGTCGGTCGGGACGTAGGGAGCGTTGACCACGAGCAGGTCGACACGTCCGCGCAGGTCCTCCGGGAGGGCGGCGTACAGGTCGCCCTCGAAGACCCGCTCGGGCGGGAGGTTGCGCCGTGCGCCGGCGACCGCGACCGGGTCGGAGTCGGCGGCGTACACCTCGGCGGCGGGCCACCGAGCCGCCAGCGCCGCCCCGAGGGCGCCCGTGCCGCAGCACAGGTCGACCACCAGCGCCGCGGGCTGACGGCTCGCGACCTCGACGACGAGCTCGCTGCGACGGCGCGGGACGAAGACACGCGGGTCGACCGCGATGCGCAGCCCCGCGAACGCCGCCCAGCCCACGATCTGCTCCAACGGCTCCCCCGCCATCCGGCGCGCCGCCCACGCCATCAGCTCGGCCGGCGACGTCGCCTCGTCCAGGAGCAGCCGGGCCTCGTCCTCGGCGAAGACGCAGCCCGCCGAACGGAGCGCCGCCACGAGCTGGGGCTCGTTCACACGACCTGTCCGCGCAGGACGACGGCGGTCGGCTCTCGCAGCACGGTCAGGTCCTCGCGCGGGTCGCGCGGGTAGACCACGAAGTCGGCCGGGGCGCCCTCGTCGAGGGCGGCGTCCCACCCGAGCCACGCGCGCGCCCGCCAGCTGGCGGCGCCGAGGGCGTAGTCCGCCGGCATGCCGTACGACGCGAGCTCGGCCACCTCGTCGGCGATCAGGCCGTGGGCCAGCACACCGCCGGCGTCGGTGCCGGCGTAGATCGCGACCCCCGCCTCGTAGGCCGCCATGATCGTGTCGCGCCGGCGCACGTGCAGGTCGAGCATGTGGTCG
This sequence comes from Nocardioides sp., assembly GCA_025924815.1. Taxonomy (GTDB): domain Bacteria; phylum Actinomycetota; class Actinomycetes; order Propionibacteriales; family Nocardioidaceae; genus Nocardioides. The sequence continues at coordinate 3,862 of JAICHQ010000024.1, read as the reverse complement.
GCGTACGCCGGGAACCTCTCGGCGCCCGCCGCGGCGTACCCCGGGAAGTTGTTGAGCTGGTAGGCCGTGGGGACCAGCGCCGTGCCGCGCGCGGCCATCGTCTCGACGAGGTCGGTGGTGAGCCCGGTGCCGTGCTCGATGCAGTCGATGCCCGCCTCGACCAGCCACGGCAGGACGGCCTCGCCGAAGCAGTGGGCGGTCACCCGGGCGCCGTGCTGGTGGGCGGTGGCGATCGCGACCGCGAACGCGTCGGCGGGGAACGACGGGGCGAGGTCCCCCTCCTCGCGCGAGATCCAGTCGCCGACCAGCTTCACCCAGCCGTCGCCCGCCTGCGCCTCCTGCGCGACGTACGCCGTGATCTCGTCGGGCTCGATCTCGTGGGCGAAGTTGCGGATGTAGCGCCGGGTGCGGGCGATGTGGCGGCCGCAGCGGATCAGCCGCGGCAGGTCGTCGCGCTCCTGCACCCAGCGGGTGTCGGCGGGCGAGCCGCAGTCGCGCAGCAGGAGCGAGCCCGCCCCGCGGTCGGCCAGCGCCTGCTGCTCGGTGGTCTCCTCGTCGACGGCTCCGTGCTCGTCGAGACCGAGGTGGCAGTGGGCGTCGACCAGGCCGGGGACGAGCCAGCCCTCGGCTGCGGTCTCGGCGCCGGACACCGGCTCGCGGGTGATCCGCCCGTCGACGACGTAGAGGTCACCCGGCTCGCCGTCGGGCAGGACCGGGCCGCGGAAGCGCAGAGTCGTCACCGTCCGGACGCTACCGGCTGGCGCGCTCGTCGTACGCCGGGGCCCGAGGCGCGGTGGACAGTGGGCGGCGGCGGATATGGTGCGCCTCTGTGAGCACGACCCGGACCGGCGCCCTGCGCAGACACTCGCGCAACGCGCTGCAGTTCGGCCGGTTCGCGCTCGTCGGCGGCACGGGCGTGGCGGTCAACCTCGTCGTGCTGGTGCTGGTCAAAAGGCTGGGGCCGGGGGCCGAGGACGCGATCGCCGGGCTGCGGCCGACGGAGTTCCACGTGCGCTGGTACCACCTCTACTCGACCGTCGCGTTCCTGGTCGCCAACCTGTGGAACTTCCAGCTCAACCGGTGGTGGACCTTCCGCAGCACGCGCCACTCACGATGGCTGCGGGAGTACTGGCCGTTCCTCGCCGTCGGCCTGCTCGGCCAGGCGATCGGGCTTGTGCTGCTGACCCTGCTCATGCACCGGGGCTCGCCGTTGTCGCTGCCCACCGGCCTGCTCGACGACTCCAGCGGCCTGCGCACGCGGTTGTACTGGGCGCAGCTGATCGTCATCGTCGTCGTCACGCCGCTGTCGTTCGTGCTGAACAAGCTGTGGACGTTCGCGGCCGTGCGCACCCACCACCTCGAGGCCGTGCCACCCCACCCGGCCGCCGAGCGGGAGCTGGAGAACCTCGGGGTCGACGAGCCCGGGCCGATCTGAGGCCTACCCCTCACTGGTTCATCACGTCGGATGGCCGCCGCCCGCCGGAGCTCCGCTACCGCAGTTAGCCTCAGTCCGCGGGATCGGTCAGGCACCCGGTCCACGGGCGAACCGGTCTAGGCTTCCCCGGTGCCCGGACACTCCCTGGCTCAGCTGCGCAGCTCGAACCTCCGCGCCATCACCGCGCTGCTCGGATCGAACGGCCCGCAGAGCCGCGCCGATCTGGCCCGCGGGTCGGGACTGTCGCGCACGACCGTCTCGAGCCTGGTCAGCGAGCTGCTCGACACCGGGCTGGTGGTCGAGACTGAGGACCGCGGCACGCCGTACAAGGGTGGGAGCGGCCGTCCGCCCCTGCTGGTCGCCCTGGCGATCCGCCCCGGAGGCGTCGCCGGCGTCGACATCGGGCACGGTCACGTGCGCGTCGCCGTCTCGGACCGCAGCGCCACGATCCAGGCGGAGGTCGAGACCCAGACCGATGCCGACCCCCACGGCAGCGCGACGCTCGACGTCGCGGCCGACCTGGTACGCCGTGCCTCCGACGAGGCGGGCCTGCCGGTCGCCGACCTCCTGATGGTCGGCCTGTGCGTGCCCGCCCCGATCGACCGACGCTCGGCGCGCGTCGACCCCGCCGTGCTGCCGGGCTGGCACGAGCTGGCCCCCGCCGACGAGCTGAGCCGGCGGATCGGCCTGCCGGTCGTGGTCGACAACGACGCCAACCTCGGCGCCATGGCCGAGCACCAGCACGGCGCCGGGCGCGGCGTCGCGGACCTGCTCTACGTCAAGCTCGCCAGCGGCGTCGGAGCCGGTCTCGTCCTGGGCGGGCGGCTGCACCGCGGGACCGCCGGGCTCGCCGGGGAGATCGGACACGTCCTCGCGCGCGAGGACGGCGACGTCTGCCGGTGCGGCAGCCGCGGCTGCCTGGAGACGGAGGTCTCGACCCGGCGCCTGCTGGAGCTGGTCCGGCCGGCGTACTCCGGGGATCTCGACCTGCTCGGCCTGCTGCGGCTGGACGCCGACGGTGAGCCCGCCGTACGCCGCGTGCTCACCGACGCGGGACACACCGTCGGCCGGGTGCTGGCCGGGGTGTGCACGACGCTCAACCCGGCCAAGGTGGTCGTCGGCGGGTCGCTCGGAGCCTCCACGACCCTGGTCGCGGCCATCCGCGGCGGCGTCGACCGCTACGCCCACCCCGAGGCCGCCGCGTCGTGCGAGGTCGTCTCGGGGAAGTTCGGCGGGCGCGCCGAGCTGATCGGGTCCCTCGCCCTGGCGATCAGCCGCGCCACCGAGATCGCCTGAGTCCGCGCGAGCCTGCTCGCTCAGGTCAGCCGGTCGAGCAGCCAGGTCGGCCCCACGGTCGTGCCGGCCTTGGCCACCCGGGCGGCGAGCAGCCTGTCGGCGGTCACCACCGTGACCTGGCGACCGGCCTCGGCGGCCTTGTGCGCCTGCCGCACGATCTCGGCGTCGCCGTCCTGGGGCGCGTGGACGACGGTCACGTGACCGTCGCGTCCCACCGGCACACCAGCCTTCGCCGCCCCTTCGAGGACCAGGACGATGTCGCCGTCGAGGTCGGCGGTGACCAGCTGCTCGTGCAGACGCCGGGCGGCGCCGGCCCGGTCCTTCCACCAGCCGTCGGGACGCGCGCCGACGACGTTGGCACCGTCGACGACCAGGACCGACGGGGCACTGCTCACTTGAGGTACTTCGAGAAGTCCTTCGGCAGGTCGAGCGCCGCGGCCGCCTTCTCGTAGTCGATCTCCTCGCCGTCGGGGTTGCCGAACGGGTTCGTCGAGGCAGCCTTGCCCTCGGCGGCCCTGCTCTGCGCCGCGGCCTGGGCCGCCGCCTTGGCCGGGTTGCCGCTCACGCGACGCCCCTTGCCCGGCTTGTTCTTGGCCGCCTGCTTGGCGCGACCCCGTTTGCCGCCACCGGCCATGCCGGGCATCCCCGGGAGTCCGGGCATGCCGCCGCCCTTCGCGAACGACTGCATCATCTTGCGGGCCTCGAAGAACCGGTCGACCAGGCTGTTCACGTCGGACACCTGCCGGCCGGAGCCCTTCGCGATGCGCGCACGGCGGGAGCCGTCGATGATCTTGGGGTTGGCCCGCTCGGCCGGCGTCATCGACTGGATGACCGCCTGGATCCGGTCGATCTCGCGCTCGTCGAAGTTCTCGAGCTGGTCGCGGAACTGCCCCATGCCCGGCAGCATTCCCATGATCTTCGACATCGAGCCGAGCTTGCGGACCTGCTGCATCTGCTCGAGGAAGTCGTCGAGGGTGAAGTCGCCGCCGGTGGTGAGCTTCTCGGCCGCCTTGAGCGCCTGCTCCTGGTCGAAGGCCTTCTCGGCCTGCTCGATCAAGGTCATCACGTCGCCCATGTCGAGGATCCGCGAGGCCATCCGGTCGGGGTGGAAGACGTCGAAGTCGGTCAGCT
>JAICHQ010000023.1 GCA_025924815.1 Nocardioides sp. | reverse complement strand
GTTCAACGTCAAGGGCGGCCGCTGCGAGGCGTGCTCCGGCGACGGCACGATCAAGATCGAGATGAACTTCCTCCCCGACGTCTACGTCCCGTGCGAGGTGTGCCACGGCTCGCGCTACAACCGCGAGACGCTCGAGGTCCACTACAAGGGCAAGACGATCGCCGAGGTCCTCGACATGCCGATCGAGGAGGCCGCGGAGTTCTTCGCGGCCGTGCCTGCGATCTCGCGTCACATGGTGACCCTGTGCGAGGTCGGGCTGGGCTACGTCCGGCTGGGGCAGCCCGCGACGACCCTCTCCGGCGGCGAGGCGCAGCGGGTGAAGCTGTCCAGCGAGCTGCAGAAGCGGTCGACCGGCCGCACGGTCTACGTGCTCGACGAGCCGACGACCGGCCTGCACTTCGAGGACATCCGCAAGCTCCTGGGCGTGCTGTCCAGCCTGGTCGACAAGGGCAACACGGTGTTGGTCATCGAGCACAACCTCGACGTGATCAAGACCTCCGACTGGATCATCGACATGGGTCCCGAAGGCGGCTCGCGGGGTGGCACCGTGATCGCCGAGGGCACGCCGGAGCAGGTCGCGGCCGACCCCGACAGCTACACCGGTCAGTTCCTGGCTCCGCTGCTGGCCGGCGGCCGAACCTCGTGACGCGCCGCCCCGTAGCTCACTGAGCCGGGTCCGCGCCGACCGGGCTCCGACCGGGACCCACAGCGAAAACTCAGCCGGGCGAGCTAGCGTCGAGAGCCCGCCCTGCCGACCACGAGGAGACTCAGCGTGACCGACCCCGCTCTCTCGCGACGCCGCGCACTCACCGGTGCCGCCGTGGGGGGACTCAGCCTTCCGCTCCTCGCCGCGTGCGGAGGTGGCTCGACCGGGGCGACCGGCCAGGGCGGGTCACCGGGCACCGGCAACAAGAGCCAGGCGCTGGTGGCCACCGCGGACGTGCCCGTGGGTGGAGGGGTGGTCCTGGCCTCGCAGAACGTCGTCGTCACCCAGCCGACCAAAGGCACGTTCGAAGGCTTCTCGGCCACCTGCACCCACCAGGGCTGCCTCCTGGCCAACGTGGCCGGCGGCACCATCAACTGCGGGTGCCACGGGAGCCAGTTCGCCATCACCAACGGAGCCAACGTCGCCGGTCCGAGTGGCTCGCCGGCCGGCTCGGTCCCGTCCCTCCCGTCGGTCCCCGTCAAGGTCAAGGGGTCGAACATCGTCTCGGCGTGACGAGCTCGCCGCTGGTTCTGGTTCCGGCCCTCACGTGCGTCGGTTGAAGCGGATGGTGCCGTCGGGTTGTCGGTGGTGGAGGTATCCGGTGTCGTGGATGCGTTGGCGGTGGAAGTGGCACAGGGGATGGCTTTGTCGACGTCGGTGTGGCCGTGTTGGTGCCAGAGGTGTTGGTGGTGGAGCTTTCTTCGCCGGGTTTCACGGACAGTTCGGTGTGTCCCGGGTTCCGCGTAGTCGCGGTTTTGGAATCTCATGCCACGGGGATGACGCGATTGCGCTCGAACTCTGGCGGTGTCAGCCACCCGAGCTGGCTGTGACGGCGCCTCCGGTTGTGCCAGATCTCGAGGTACTCGAACATGGCGTTGGCCAGCTCGAGCCGGGTGTTCCACTTCTTCCGGTCGAGCAACTCGACCTGCATCCGGGACGCCCGAAACGACAGCGTCATGCCGCCGCCAGCCGGCATCGCCCGGTGGCCGGGTCGAGAACGTGTCCAAGACACAGGGGGCCGGAGTCTCGCCACGCTGTGACCACGAACGCTCCGGATAGTGAACGTTTGTTGGTGTCCGGGTTTCCTTGCGCCACCTCACGAACGATTCGACCTCCGGGAGGTCACCTGGGCACAACGTCCACCGGTAGCCCGTCGGCCAAATCGGAACCGCCGGCGGACCCACGTCCGACGCGATCAGTCGAGCTCGAGGGGATTCGCGGGAATGATCTGGTTCGAGGAGACGCTGCGGGTCAGAAAGCCTCGCGACAGGGCGGGGCCGGGTCTGGCAGCGAGGAGTCAGCAGATGTCGAAGGTCATCGTCATCGGCGCCCACGGGAAGGTCGCTCTGCTCACGGTGCCGCGCCTGGTCGCGGCAGGTCATGAGGTCACCGGTGTGATCCGCAAGGCCGAGCAGGCCGAGGACGTACGGAGGACCGGCGCCGAGGTCGTCGTCGCGGACGTCGAGAACTTGTCGACCGACGAGATCGCTGAGCTGCTCGCAGGCCACGACGTGGTGGTCTGGTCCGCTGGCGCCGGCGGGGGCAACCCGCAGCGGACCTACGCTGTGGACCGTGACGCGGCGATCCGCACGATCGACGCCGCCGAGCAGGCCAACGCGTCGCAGTTCGTCATGGTGTCGTACTTCGGCGCCGGTCCCCACCACGGCGTGGATCCGAGTTCCGACTTCTTCGCCTACGCCGAGTCCAAGACCGAGGCCGACGCACACCTGGCAGCCTCGAGCCTCGGCTGGACGGTCCTGCGACCCAGCAGCCTGACCGAAGGGGCCGGCACCGGGGGCATCGAGACCGGCGCCGGTGTCACCGGCGGCCAGGTCGCGAGGAACACGGTGGCCGACGTGATCACCGCCGTAATCGGAGACCCCGACGGGGCGAAGGGCCTGACCCTGGAGTTCAACGACGGCGAAGAGCCGATCGGCGGCGTCATCGCCGGCTGAGCACTCCCGGCAGGCAGGGGCTGGGTATTCCGCGGATGGGCAGCGATCGTCCGCGCAATGCGGAAGCACCGCCGTTCACCCAAGTCGCGCCCGCACGCATCCGGTCGATCATCACACCACAGCGCCTCATCGACACGGACGGCCATGCCCAGCCATGGCCGACCCCGTCGAGAGAACTGCCTCACGCCAAGGAAACGCCCGATCCCATGCGGCTGACGAGATGCACGCTCGGTGCGGCGATGTACGGAGGTCACATCACCCGGGAGTTGTGTCGAGCCCACACGAGAGGTCGCTCATCCTCCGGCACCTGGTGGAGTTCGCGGACCAACGCATCAACGTCCGGTGTCATAGCCACAAGGACCGAGGTGAGGGTGTCGTCGACGGTCGCGAAGGTGTGCGGAGTTCCGGCTTCGATGAGTGCGAACTCGCCGGGCCCAAGCCGCCGGACCTCGGAGTCGAGTGTGACGTCCAGCCAGCCGGTGAGGACCACGAAGGCTTCGTCCCCGCCCTCGTGGACGTGGAGCGGCGCTTGAGGGAAGGGGTAATGCTGCAGGTCCCAGCGGCGCATGACGAACGCGGTCACTCCGCGACCCTACGCTCACTCCTGTCCGCAACCGCGCGCTGCGGACAAGCGCCATACCGTTCAGGACCGAGGTCCCCGGCAGGCGCGTCGTGTCGGTCGTTTCACGGCGGCTAGACCATCTCGCCAGGTACACGGGCCCGAAGTTATACAACAGGGCTTGTAGGTAGACGCTCGCGAGTTCCAGGCTGGAGGTGTGACCCGCAAAAGGGCCCAGTCCCGGCACCGCATCGACGACCTCAGTACCGACCTGATCGGCGTCCTCGTCGCTCTGCACCACCCGACCCGACGATGGTTGGTGGAGTTGTTGTATGTCGAGGGGCCGGCCACGGTGGGCGGGCTCGCCGCGCGCACGGGGCTGGCGGTGGGGTCGGTGAGCCACCACCTCAAGCCGCTGCATCGGCAGGGGTTCGTCGAGCCGGCGCCCGAGTTGGCCCGCGACACCCGGGAGAGTTGGTGGCGGGTGACCGAGCGCCAACTGTCGTGGAGCGCCGAGGACTTCGCGCCCGACAGCCTGGGCCGCAAGGTCGCGGACCAGGCGGAGTTCGAGAACTTCCGGTACCAGGCACGTGCCATTCAGCAGTGGCTCAAGGAGATGGGCCAGGCGACGCCGGAGTGGCGGCGCGGGGCAGGCTCGACCGATAGCCTGATCCGGGCCACCCCCGAGCAGACCAAGGACCTGCACCAGCGCCTGGGCGCCGTTCTGCGGGTTTGGGCCGAGGAGGTCAAGACCGAAATCCCGGCCCCTGACAGCCGAATGGTCCGGGTCATCTTGCGGATGTTCCCCAGCAAGCCGGTGCAACCGTGAGCGCCACCTCCGCGCCGGCCCTGCTGGGGGCCGCACCGCCGCCGGTGCGTCGCGACCCGATGGTGCTGACCTGGCTCGCGGGCTCGACGATCTCGGCGTTCGGCGACGCGGTGTGGACCGTCGCGCTCGCGTGGACCGCCGTACAGACGGTGTCGTCGACGCTCGCGGGCGTCGTGCTCGGGGTCGAGATGTTCCCGCAGGCGGTCCTCGTCCTCCTTGGCGGCGTGCTGGCGGACCGCTTCGACCCACGGCGCATCCTGCTCCTCGGCCAGGTGGCCCGGGCTCTCGTGCTTGCGCTCGGAGCGCTCGCGTGGCACGCCGGGTCCGACGTCGTCGTGACGTTGTTCGCCATCGCATTGTCCTTCGGGGTCGTCGCGGGACTGACCGTCCCGTCTGGTGGGCCGCTGCTGCGGGAGTTCGTCCACCCCGACGACTTCGGGACCGTGATGGGCTGGCAGCAGGTCCTCGGCCGCACCATGCGCCTCCTGGGCGCGCCGACGGGCGGCGTCATCGTTGCCTTGTACGGCCCGGTGGCCGCGATGGTAATCGACGGCGCATCGTTCGCGTTCATCGCGCTGGTGCTCGCCGTGGCGGTGCGGGCCCGGTATGCCGTGCCGCGCTCCGCGCACACCCGCTGGCGGGAATCCTTCTCCGACAGTGTCGCCTACCTGTGGCGGAGCCCGACGGCACGCGTCTTCATCACGGGGCTGACCGCGCTCAACGTGTTCGTGACCCCGGTCGTCGCACTCGGACTGGCGATCCGCGTTGAGGGATCCGGCTGGGGTGCGCACTGGCTCGGCTTCGCCGACGGCACCTTGGCCGTCGGCGCGATCGCCGGAAGCCTGCTCGCGATCCGCTGGCCGCCGATGCACGCCGCGCGGGCCGGGTTCAGGGTCCTGGTTCTGCAAGGCGTAGGGCTGGCGACCGTGGGCATGCCGTCCCTGCCGGCCGTGCTGTTGGGGATGTTCACGGTCGGGGCGACGGCTGGCATAGCCTCGGTCTGGCTGTCGGGCGCGTTCCTCAAGGCGATCGACCCGGAGTACACCGGCCGCGTCTCCTCGGTCACCAGCCTCGGTGACATGACCCTGGTGCCGCTCTCGCTGCCGGTGCTCGGCGCGATCGCGGGGGCCACCAGCGTGCTGACCTCAACGCTGATCTTCGGGCTCACGATGTCCTTGCTATGCCTGATGTTCGCGACCCGCAAGGCCATCGCGACCTTGACGTGATTCAGGCCGTCCCGAAGGTATACCGGGGCACCGACCTCCATCACGAGCACCCCCTTCGCGCCGCGGGTCCCCGGAGGATGTGCCCGGCCCGCCGTCCGCTCATGCCGAAGTCGCGCATGAGCCCGCGTCATACCGCAGCCGCATGGAGAGCTGCCCGCCGATCACCTGGACCGAGTCTGGCCAGACGCCGGTCCTACGGGAATCGTCTGGTAGCCGCGCAAGGGCTCGCACCGAATGGGCTGTCGGGTGTGACAGCCGCTGGGTCCGGAGGACACAGACGAGCATGGGCAGGTCGAACTCACCGCCCGCGGTTTCCGGGGAGCGGTCGAGGAAGTCGGATCTGACTGAGCCTGCCCTGTGGGCGCGCCCCTCGGCCAACGTCCGACATCGATGCAACCGACCCCGACGCAGCAGTGGACGTGATCTCTGGGGCGGGTGGGGCGGTATCGGCGTGGGTACGTACCGGTCGCCAACCGATGCTCGTGAAGGAGACGGATGCGGATCAGCGACACCAGAGACCTGTGGTGGAAGACGGCCGTCATCTACTGCCTGGACGTGCAGACGTTCATGGACTGGGACGACGACGGGATGGGCGACTTCACCGGTCTGGCGGAACGTCTGGACTATCTCGCCGAGCTGGGGGTGACCTGCCTGTGGCTGATGCCGTTCTATCCCACGACAGATCGCGACGACGGCTACGACATCACCGACTACTACGGCGTGGACCCACGTCTGGGCAACGCCGGTGACTTCGTCGAGGTCGTCCGCACCGCTCGCGACCGCGGGATGCGGGTCATCATCGACCTCGTCGTCAACCACACCTCTGACAAGCACCCCTGGTTCCGGGCGGCGCGATCCAGTCGGAGCTCGCCGTACCGCGACTTCTATGTCTGGCGTGCCACCGAACCTCCCGACACCAGCAAGGAGGTGGCTTTCCCGGACAAGGAGAACAGCATCTGGGAGTACGACGAGAAGACCGAGGAGTGGTACCTGCACCGCTTCTACCGCACCCAGCCGGACCTCAACATCACCAATCCACTCGTCCGCGACGAGATCGTCAAGGCGATGGGCTTCTGGCTGGAGCTGGGCATCTCGGGCTTCCGGGTGGATGCCGTGCCCTTCATGATCGAGACCACCGGTGTCGACCAGGCTGAGCTGGACCGCTTCCCTGACCCGCACGAGTTCCTGCGCCACCTGCGCTCGTTCGTCGGTCGCCGTACCGGTGACGGCATTCTGCTCGGCGAGGTGAACGTGCCGCATCGGGATCAGAAGCGGTTCTTCGGCGGTAAGGACGGCGACGAGCTGACCATGCAGTTCGACTTCATCGGCATGCAGAACCTCTACCTGTCGCTCGCGCGGCAGGACGCCCGCCCCCTGGCGCGGGCCCTCAGACAGCGGCCTGAGGTCTCGCCGGAGTCGCAGTGGGCGACGTTCGTCCGGAACCACGACGAGCTCACCGTGGACAAGCTGTCCGATCCAGAGCGCGAGGAGGTCTTCGCCGCTTTCGGGCCGGACCCGACGATGCAGCTTTACGGCCGTGGCCTCAGGCGCCGGCTTCCGCCGATGCTGGACGGCGATCCGCGACGGATCCGGATGGTGTACAGCCTGCTGTTCTCGTTGCCCGGCACGCCCGTGCTGTTCTACGGCGAGGAGATCGGGATGGGAGAGAACCTCCACGTCGACGGACGACTCGCCGTACGCACACCCATGCAGTGGACCGGCCAGCGCAACGGCGGCTTCTCCAACGCCGCGCCGGCGCGGCTGCGCCGACCCCTGACGGAGGGCTCCTTCGGGCCCGAACACGTCAACGTCGCCTCGCAACGCAGCGATCCGGACTCTCTCCTGGCGTTCATCGGACTCCTGATCAAGCGCTACCGAGAGTCGCCCGAGCTCGGCTGGGCCGACTTCTCGGTGCTCGACCAGCCACATCGGCACGTGCTTGCTCATGAGTGCGCGTGGGACGACCGACGGTTGATCGCCGTGCACAACCTCAGCCCCGAGAGCTGCGTGATGCCGCTGACCATCGACGACTGTGACAGCAGCTTCCACCTGATCGACCTCCTGCAGGACTCCGATCACGTCGAGTTCGACGACAAGGGGCTCGCGCAGGTAGCGCTGGACGGCTACGGCTACCGGTGGTTGCGGCTGATGCCTCGCGGCAGCCGGCGACTCGCTTGAGTGCAATTCCGCCGGGATCCGGCACGACCAGGCGCGTCGTCCCCGGTCGCGGAGCGTGGCGAACTAGCCGGCGTGTCGGCTCGGCCGAGACGCCGGTCGGCCCATCAGCGTAGCCGGCAGGAGCCCGGGGCCTGTAGTCTCGCCGCCTGGTTGACGGATCTTTCATCCGGGTGAGAGCAATGCTGATCACAGCGACGATCTGACGGTGGGAGAGAGTTACCGACGTCGGACCAGGTCCACCGCCCGCCCCAGGAGGCCGCGAGCGATCAGGGGGGCCTGCGACCGGAGGCCCATCCCGTTGACGATCCAGAAGTCGTCGAAACGCGTGGGCCCCGGGCGGTCGGCGACCGACACCGCGGCATCGCGCAGGTCTCGCAGCTGTGGGACCGTCATCTCCAGGGGTGGCTCGTCGGGCTGGTAGCGGCAGCCGATCGGGTAGTCGCGCCCGGGGCGGGTTGTCATCTCGATGTGGCAGCCGAGCACGTGCGTCACCGTGCGCGCCTCAACGAACGCGACGAGCCGGTTCATGCTGTCGATGAACGCCGGGAGGTCGGTGACATAGATCCGCCCCGGATAGACCGAGTCGCCGCTCAGCAGAAGACCGGTCCGCTCGTCGTACACGACGATCGAAGCCGCGTGGTGGCCCGGGAGTCCCATCAGCTCGAGCCGACGGTCTCCGAGGTCGAAGCCGACGACCTCGTCGGGCCACGACGTGAATCCGAAGAACGCCTGCACGTCGTCGGCCGTCTTGCCGACGACGGTCGTGCCCGGTCGGTCCGCGAACGTCGCGTCCCCGGCCACGTGGTCGCCGTGGCCGTGGCTGTGGGCGACGACGAGCTGGTATGCCGACGCAGGATGCTCTGCGAGCCAGCCGTCGACCAGCGCGTCGACGATGTGTCCCAGTCCGACGTCCTTCGTGGCGCCGGTGTCGAGCAGGAACGCGCGATCGGCTCCGAAGAGCAGGAACGTGAACGGCGCCTCGTACGTGTCGTCCTTGCTCTGCCGCAGGATGACCGTGTCGTCGCGATGGTGATGCACCTGCCACGCGGGATCCGTGCGGCGCCGTCGTGACGCGGATCCATGGATCCAGCGGACATCCAGGTGATCCGTAGCCAGCTGCTCGTCCACGTGACCGACCTTCTCACGACGCTCGCCGGAACGGCGCAGCGCTCACCGAAGTGAGGGCTGCGCCGCTGCCTTGTCTAGCTGTTGCGCGGTTCGGTCGTACGACGTCGACGGGCGCGGATCGCACCACGTCCGACGCGTCGCTGCTCGGCGTCGGCGACCCGGCTGGCGATCAGCTCACGGGCGACACGGTGGGGGAGTTGGGTCAAGGGCGCTCCTCAGGTGCGTTCTCTCGGTGATGTGAGTGGTGGTGCCGGTGACGTCGGAGCTCGCCGGCTGCGCTCGGGGACAGCTCGAAAGGCTCTCGAGATGACTCCGGAAATGTTGGAGAATTGCGATCTGATCGGTATTGCGATATGTTGTCTATCGGGCCTTCCTTTTCGGTATCGAGAATATTGCGGACAAACGCAAGAACCTACCGAAATCTAGACGCGGCGTCCACCTTCTTGAGGTGTGGATCGATGACGACCGCAGGTTGAGCGCCGTCGCCTCACATCGTGTGGGAGTGACCTGGTGGGTGGGAGACTCGACGAGGTGAGCCTCGCCACGGATGGCCCGGAGCCGCGGACGCGCCGACGAGTGCCCGCACCCTGGGGGGAGGGCGCAGGGCGGGTGGACACCGCGATCGCGGTGCTGATCGGCCTGTACGCCGCGTACTCGCTCGCGTTGTGGCCGCTCGTCCCGGCCCTGATCGGGTCGCATCCACTTCTGCTGGAGATCGTCAGCGGGTCGACGCTGGCCGAGGTGACGGTCGGGGCCCACAGCCGGCTGGGCGAGCTGCCGTTGTGGTGGGCGGTGGCGGCCGGTGTGCCGGGCTCGATGATGTTCGACTGGGTCTTCTGGTGGGCGGGCCGGCGGTGGGGGGACCGCGCACTGCACCTGATCCTGGGCCGCGACACGTCGCCGCGTGGCGTGGCGAGACGCGAGGCGCGTGCCGCCCGGCTCGAGCGGATGGCCGGGCGGTTCGGACCGGCGGCCGTCGCGCTGGCCTACTATCTCCCGCTGCCGTCACTGCTGATCTACGTGGCGGCCGGTCTGTCGGGAATGCGTCTGCGCATTTTCCTGATCCTGGACGTCGTCGGCACGCTGCTGTGGGTCGGCCCGATCGTCGGCCTGGGATACGCGGTCGGCAAGCCAGCCGTCGACGTGGTCCACCGGATCGACCACTACTCCACGCTCCTGACCCTCGGGGTGGTCCTGCTGCTGGTCGGCCTCGAGGCTCGGAAACGTCGCCGCTCAGTCAGATGATGGGGCCGGAGACGGTTCTTGCACGGGATCCTCGATCCCGACGGGGACCGGGCTCGTCGCGGTCGAGATCCTTCACATCGGTCCATCCGTAGATCGTCACAGGCAACAGATAGCCCTCCTCGTCATCGACGGCCTGCCCTGTCTCGTGGCCACCCAGGGCTTCGTAGAAGCCTCGGGCCGGGCCGTTGGCGGACAAGACGCGGACCTGGAGCTCGGTGTATCCGAGGTCGGCGAGGCGGCCGGCAGCCGTGCGAAGCAGCGCCCGGCCGATACCTCGGCCCAGGTGCTGAGGGTGGACGTACAGGGCCCCGATCTCGCACGTCGTGCTGGACGCGGCACCCTCGGCTGCGCCGCCGGACACCAGGCCGAGAAGGCGTCCTCGGTCCTCGGCGACCAGGACGACGTCCCGGTCCGGGTTGCCGTCGGCCGGCTCGGCCAGTGACCTGGCCCACCCGACCGCCGACACCTCCGGTGTCCATTCGTCCACGCGCTTCGCGAAGGCCGCGTCCGGCATCTGCCCGCGGTGCGCGGACAGGAAGGACTCGACCATCACCAGCCCCATCGCCGGGGCATCGTCGACCTCGGCGTCGCGAACCTGGAACCTGACCACCGTTCGATTCTCGCCTCACGCGGCGTCCGGCGCGAGGACCGCGCCGGCTCGGTAGCCTCCACCCCATGCCCATCAAGCTCGAGAACGTCGGCATCGCCGTTGGCGACCTCGAGGCGGCGATCGCCTTCTTCACCGACCTCGGACTCACCCTCCTCGGTCGTGACACCGTGAGTGGGGAATGGACCGACACGGCGGTCGGCCTCGACGGCAATCATGCGAACATCGCCATGCTCCAGACCCCCGACGGTGCCGGTCGCCTCGAGCTCTTCGAATACCTCCATCCCGAGGCGATCGAGAAGGGGCCCACCCGTCCCAACGAGATCGGCATGCACCGGGTGGCGTTCTCGGTCGACGACATCGACGAGGCCCTCGAGATCGCCGCGCGGCACGGCTGCCGTCCGCTGCGCGGCGTGGCGACGTACGCCGATGTCTACAAGCTGACCTATGTGCGTGGCCCCAGCGGCATCATCGTGATGCTCGCCGAGGAGCTCCGCAGGAGCTGACCGTGCGGTCGGCTGGGCGCCTGTCAGACTGCCGGCATGGAGGTCTACCGAACTCCCGACGCGGCCTTCGACCACCTGCCCGACTTCGGGTGGGAGCCGGCGTACGCCGAGGTCGCCGACCCCGACGGCGGCACGCTGCGCATGGCCTACCTCGATGCCGGGCCGGCCGAAGGTCCGGTCGCGCTGCTGCTGCACGGCGAGCCGTCCTGGTCGTTCCTCTACCGGCACGTGATCCGGGTGCTCGGCGAGAGCGGAGTCAGGTGCGTGGCTCCGGACATGGTCGGGTTCGGCCGTTCCGACAAACCCGTCCACCTGAGCGACTACTCCTACGCCCGCCTGGTGGAGTGGACCCGCGAGCTGGTCCTCGACCATCTCGACCTGCGCGCGGTCACGCTGGTCGGACAGGACTGGGGTGGGCTGATCGGGCTCCGCCTGGTCGCCGAGCACCCGGAGCGCTTCGCACGGGTGGTGGCGGCCAACACCGGCCTGCCGACCGGCGACGTCGACATGCCCGAGATCTGGTGGCGGTTCCACCGCGCCGTTTCGTCTGTTGACGTGCTCGACGTGGGTCGCCTGGTGGCCGCCGGGTGCGTGCGCCCGATGGCCGACGAGGTCCGAGCGGCGTACGACGCGCCGTTCCCCGAGGAGCGCGCGAAGGCCGGTCCGCGGGCCATGCCCGGGCTGGTGCCCACCCGACCCGACGATCCGGCCGCCGCGGCCAACCGCGCCGCCTGGAGGGTGCTGTCGGCGAGCGAGCTGCCGTTCCTGACGGCGTTCAGCGACAGCGACCCGATCACCGGTGCCATGGCACCGATCCTGCGCCGGAACGTCCCTGGCGCTCGCGGACTCACGCACCCCACCATCGCCGACGCCGGCCACTTCCTCCAGGAGGACGCCGGCGAGGATCTCGGCCGCGTGGTCGCGGACTTCATGAGGCCCGGCGAGCGCTGACCGGCTCCGATGACGAAACGGCCCACCGGCGGTCACCGGCCGCCGGCGCGGATCGGGTCCGTGGGAGCATCCCGGACGTGGACCCGGAGCCCCTCGACCTCGACGCCCCGCTCCTGCGGGCCTGGCTGGCGGCGCAACGGAGCCTGGCGAACGGTGAGCTCCGGCCCTTCACCATCCCGGGGCACAAGCAGGACACCCGCCTGATCGGCGACGTCGTCCGCGGTGACCTGCCGATGTACGGCGCACTGGCCTCGGTGCGAGAAGGAACGGCGCTGCTGCAACGCGCGGAGGAGCGGGCCGCGGAGCGAGCCGGGGCCGACTGGTGCCGCTACTCGGTGGGCGGCTCGACCCACGGCAACCAGGCGCTCGCGCTCGCCGTCGCCGCGCCGGGTGACACGGTGATCGTCGACCGGACGTGCCACCGCTCGGTGCTGCTCGGGCTGGTCCTGGCCGGGCTGCGCCCGGTGTGGGCGCACCCGCCTCTCCACGCCGCCACCGGCCTGCCCCTCGGGATGGAGGTCTCCACCGTCGCCGACGCGCTGGCCGCGCACCCCGACGCCCGGGCGGTCTTCGTGACCAGCCCGTCGTACGTCGGGACTGTGAGCGACGTCGCAGGCCTCGCCCGGGCAGCCCACGCCGCCGGGGTTCCCCTGCTCGTCGACGGCGCCTGGGGCGCCCACTTCGGCAGCCATCCCGGCCTGCCGCCGCACCCCTTCGACCTCGGCGCCGATGCCGTCGTGATCAGCGCTCACAAGGCGCTGCCGGCGCCCAACCAGGGCGCGTTCGTGCTCGCCCGCACCGCTCGGCTCGACCGCGGCCGTCTCGACCGCGCGATGGACGCGAGCATGACCACGTCCCCGTCCGGGTCGATCCTGGCCGGCGTCGACGGCGCCCTGGCCCTGATGGCCGCACGCGGTGAGGAGCTGGCAGCCGCCCTGCTCGATCGGGTACGTCGTGCCCGCCACGAGCTGCGGAGCGTGCCCGGCCTGCTCGCCCCCGACTCCGCGACGTTCGGGGCGGGCCGCTTCGACGACGCCAAGCTGATCCTGCTCCTGGCGGGCACCGGAGCCGACGGCGTCGTCGCCGACCGGGTGCTGGCGGGCCGGGGGTTCGCCCTGGAGATGTCCGACCGCGACCTCTGGGTGCCGATGGTCACCGTCGCGGACGACGACGCCGGCGTGACGGCCCTCGCCGACGCCGTGGCCCGCGTCGTCGACGACCACCGCGGCACCCCTCGGCCGGTCGCGGCGAACGCAGCCTGGAGCGTCGCGGCCGAGCAGGTGCTCACGCCACGGGAGGCTTTCTTCGCGGCGCGTGAGCCGGTGGCCTGGGACCAGGCGACTGGCCGGATCTGCGCCGAGGTGATCGCGCCGTACCCACCCGGCATCCCGGTGCTCGCACCCGGGGAGCGCATCACCGGCGAGGCGCTCGAGGCGCTCCGGCTGGCCCGCGACGCCGGCGCCCGGATCGCCTACGCCGCCGACCCCACGCTGTCGACGGTCCAGGCCGTCCGCGGCGGCCCGTAGGGTTGAGCGCGTGGCGAACCCGGCTTCCTACCGACCCAAGACGGGGGAGATCCCGACCCAGCCGGGGGTCTACAAGTTCCGCGACGCCCGCGGCCGGGTGATCTACGTCGGCAAGGCGAAGAACCTGCGCGCCCGGCTGACGTCGTACTTCCAGGACATCGGCCACCTCCACTCGCGCACCGCCGCGATGGTCACCTCGGCCGCGGGGGTCGAGTGGACGGTGGTCAACACCG
Source organism: Nocardioides sp. (assembly GCA_025924815.1). Lineage (GTDB taxonomy): Bacteria > Actinomycetota > Actinomycetes > Propionibacteriales > Nocardioidaceae > Nocardioides. The sequence continues at coordinate 25,650 of JAICHQ010000023.1, read as the reverse complement.
AGGTCGAGGCGCTCCAGCTGGAGTACAGCTGGATCAAGGAGTTCGACCCGCGCTACAACGTCAAGTACCGCGACGACAAGTCCTATCCCTGGCTGGCGGTGACACTCGGCGAGGAGTTCCCGCGGGTCATGGTCGGCCGCGGCGCCAAGAAGAAGGGGACCCGCTACTTCGGCCCCTACAGTCACGCCTGGGCGATCCGCGAGACCGTCGACCAGCTCCTCCGGGTCTTCCCGATGCGCTCCTGCTCCGACGGCGTCTTCAAGCGCTCCGGTCAGATCGGCCGTCCCTGCCTGCTCGGCTACATCGACAAGTGCTCGGCGCCGTGCGTGGGCAACATCTCCGCCGACGACCACCGCGCGATCGTCGACGACTTCTGCGACTTCATGGCCGGTCACACCAACGCGTTCGTCAAGCGCATCCGCGACGAGATGTACGCCGCCTCCGAGGAGCTCGACTTCGAGCGCGCAGCCCGGCTCCGCGACGACCTGGCGGCGATCGAGAAGGCCCTCGAGAAGCAGGCCGTCGTGCTCGGCGACGGCACCGACGCCGACGTGGTCGCCCTGGCCGAGGACCCGCTCGAGGTGGCGGTGCAGATCTTCTACGTCCGCGGCGGCCGCATCCGCGGCCAGCGCGGCTGGGTGGCCGACCGCGTCGACGAGGGGGGCACGCCCGAGCTCGTCGAGCAGTTCCTGCTCCAGCTGTACGCCGGCGCGGAGGACGACGCCGCCGTACCCCGCGAGATCCTGGTGCCCGCGCTCCCGCCCGAGCACGAGGTGTTCGAGGAGCTGCTGTCCGAGCGGCGGGGGAGCCGGGTGCGCATCCGGGTGCCGCAGCGCGGCGACAAGCGCACCCTCCAGGAGACGGTCGCCCGCAACGCCGCCCACGCGTTGATGATGCACAAGACCAAGCGCGGCACCGATCTCACCGCCCGCAACCAGGCCCTCGAGGAGATCCAGGAGCGGCTCGGGCTCGACGAGGTGCCGCTGCGGATCGAGTGCTACGACATCTCCAACCTCCAGGGCACCGAGGTCGTGGCCAGCATGGTCGTCTTCGAGGACGGCCTGGCGCGCAAGAGCGAGTACCGCCGCTTCGTGATCCGCGGCGTCGAGGGGCAGAACGACGTCGCCTCCATGCACGAGGTGATCACCCGCCGCTTCCGCCGACTGCTGGACGAGCAGGCCCGGTCCGTCGAGGTCGACACCGGTCGGGACGCCTCGACCGGACCGATGCTCGTCGACCCCGAGACCGGTCGGCCCCGCAAGTTCGCCTACGCGCCGGGCCTGGTCGTCGTCGACGGCGGCCCGCCCCAGGTCGCGGCGGCCCAGGCGGCGATGCGTGAGCTCGGGGTGGTCGACATCCCGGTCTGCGGCCTGGCCAAGCGCCTCGAGGAGGTCTGGCTGCCCGAGCAGCCGGACCCGGTGATCTTCGCCCGGACGTCGGAGGGGCTCTACCTCCTGCAGCGGGTGCGCGACGAGGCCCACCGGTTCGCGATCACCCACCACCGCTCCCGGCGTTCGAAGACCATGGTCGAGAGCATGCTCGACGACGTGCCCGGGCTGGGCGAGCTACGCCGTCGGACGCTGGTCAAGCACTTCGGGTCCCTGAAGAAGCTCAGGGCCGCCGAGCTGGACGAGATCGCGCTGGTGCCCGGCATCGGCCCGCGCACGGCTCTCGCCATCAAGGATGCGGTCGACCGCTCGGCCGGTCACACTGATGGGCGACCCGGCCGGGTGAGCGTGAACACCGCGACCGGCGAGATCCAGGAGGAGTGATGTCACCCCCTTCGAGTGCGGAGTCGTCCGAGCCACCGCGTGAGCACGCCGGCGAGGTCGTCGTCGTCACCGGGATGACCGGCGCCGGCCGCAGCACCGCGGCCAAGGAGCTGGAGGACCTCGGCTACTACGTCGTCGACAACCTGCCGCCGTCGCTGCTGCCCGAGGTGGTGCGGCTGGTCGACGAGAGCCGCGGCAAGAGCCAGCCGATCGCGGTCGTGGTCGACGTCCGTTCCGGAGCCTTCTTCGAGTCGCTCCAGGCCAACCTGGCCCAGCATGCGATCGGTCGCGACACCACGCTGCTGTTCCTCGACGCCACCGACGAGGTGCTCGTGCGCCGGCAGGAAGCGGCTCGGCGGCCGCACCCGTTGCAGGCCAGCGGGCGACTGATCGACGGCCTGAACCGTGAGCGCATCGCCCTGGCCAACCTGCGGGCCAACGCCGACCTCGCCATCGACACCTCCGAGCTCAACGTCCACCAGCTCACCGAGCGGATCGCCGAGTCGTTCGGCACGCCGGACACCACGCGGCTGAAGGTCACCGTGATCAGCTTCGGCTTCAAGTACGGCATCCCCGTCGACGCCGACTTCGTGGCCGACATGCGCTGGCTGCCCAACCCCTACTGGGTGCCCCATCTGCGCGGACAGACGGGCCGCTCCGCCGAGGTGAGCGACTACGTGCTGGTCCAGGACGGTGCGCGCGAGTTCGTCGACCGCTACGTCGAGCTGCTCTCGGGCGTGGCTCAGGGTTATCTGCGCGAGGGGAAGCGGTTCATGTCGATCGCCATCGGCTGCACCGGCGGCAAGCACCGCAGCGTCGCGATGACCGAGGAGATCGCCCGGCAGCTGCGCGAGGCGGCGTACGACGTCGGCACGGTCCACCGCGACCTCGGTCGGGAGTGACGTGGCCGACCCTGTGCCCTCGAGTCGTCACCGGGCCACCGCCCTCGGTGGCGGGCACGGCCTGTATGCCTCCCTGTCCGCGCTGCGGACGCTCCCGCTCGAGCTGACGGCCGTCGTGACCGTCGCCGACGACGGTGGCTCCTCGGGTCGGCTGCGCTCGGAGTTCGGCGTCCTGCCACCCGGCGACCTGCGGATGGCGCTGGCGGCCCTCTGCGGCGACGACGAGTGGGGGGAGACCTGGGCACGGGTGCTGCAGCACCGGTTCGCCGGCACCGGCGAGATGAACGGCCACGTGACCGGCAACCTGTTGATCGTCAGCCTGTGGGAGCTGCTCGGCGACCACGTCGCCGCCCTCGACTGGGTGGGCCGGCTCCTCGGCGCGCGCGGGCGGGTGCTGCCGATGGCCCTGACGCCCCTCGACATCTCCGCCCAGGTCAGCGGGCTGTACGCCGACGACTGCGAGCGTCTGACCACGGTCCGGGGACAGGTGGCCGTGGCGACCTCGGAAGGCCGGATCGAGTCGATCTCGCTGCTCCCGCCCGGCCCCCGCTCGTGCCCGGAAGCCGTCACCGCCGTCCGTGACTCCGACCTGGTGGTGCTCGGGCCCGGGTCCTGGTTCACCTCGGTGCTGCCGCACCTGATGGTGCCCTCCCTGCACGAGGCCCTGACCCACACCGCCGGCCACCTGGTCGTGGTGCTGAACCTCGCATCCCAGGAGGGCGAGACGGAGGGGTTCGGTGCGGCCGACCACCTGGCCGTGCTGCTCGACCATGCGCCCGACCTCCCCGTCGGCACCGTGCTCGTCGACCGCTCGGAGAGTCGCGACGTCGCCGACCTCGAGGTGTTGACCCGCAAGTGTGGTGCCCGGCTGGTGGTCGCCGACGTCGCCCGAGGCGACGGCACCCCGCGGCACGATCCCGACAAGCTGGCCGTGGCGTACGCCGAGATCCTGGCCGGACTCGGATGAGGCGCCCCGTCGATCACCCTTGCCCACATGGGTGATTGACGACCATGGCAGGATCGGCGCCATGGCGATGACGGCTCAGGTGAAGGCGGAGATCGCCAACACCACCATCACCAAGACCTGCTGCCGCAAGGCCGAGGTGTCGACGATGCTGCGGTTCGCCGGTGGCCTCCACATCGTCAGCGGCAAGATCGTCGTCGAGGCCGAGCTCGACACCGGCGCCGCCGCGCGTCGGCTGCGCAAGGACATCGCCGAGGTCTACGGCCACCAGAGCGACGTCGCCATGGTGCAGGGCAACGGCATCCGCAAGGGGAGCCGCTACCTGGTCCGGGTCGTCAAGGACGGCGAGGCCCTGGCCCGCCAGACCGGGCTGCTCGACAACCGCGGCCGGCCCGTTCGCGGCCTGCCGCCGGCGGTCGTCTCGGGCGGCGCCTGTGACGCGGTCGCCGCCTGGCGCGGTGCCTTCCTGGCCCACGGCTCGCTGACCGAGCCGGGGCGCTCCTCGTCGCTGGAGGTCACCTGCCCCGGCCCCGAGGCCGCCCTGGCGCTGGTCGGCGTCGCCCGTCGTCTCGGCATTCCGGCCAAGGCCCGTGAGGTGCGTGGCGTCGACCGGGTCGTGATCCGCGACGGCGACGCGATCTCCCAGCTGCTGACCCGGCTCGGTGCGCACGAGGCGCTGATGGCGTGGGAGGAGCGCCGGATGCGCCGCGAGGTGCGAGCGACCGCCAACCGCCTGGCCAACTTCGACGACGCCAACCTGCGGCGGTCGGCGCGGGCCGCAGTCGCCGCTGGCGCGCGCGTGGAGCGCGCCCTGGAGATCCTCGCCGACGAGGTGCCCGACCACCTGAAGATGGCCGGTGGGCTCCGGCTCGAGCACAAGCAGGCCAGCCTCGAGGAGCTCGGTCAGCTCCACGACCCGGTGCTGACCAAGGACGCGATCGCCGGACGGATCCGGCGTCTCCTGGCCATGGCCGACAAGCGGGCCGAGGAGCTCGGGATCCCCGACACCGAGTCCTCGCTGACGCCCGAGATGCTCGCCGACGAGGACTGACTCGAAACGACGACGACCTCGAGGCCGCGGCAAGGCGTACGCCGGACACCGGGTCAGCCTGGATCCACGCTCAAGCGACCGGTGCCCGGGCGATAGGGTCGAGATACCGACACGGCCGACATCGAGGAGCAACCAGTGACCGTCCGAGTAGGCATCAACGGCTTCGGCCGGATCGGCCGCAACTTCTTCCGGGCGGTGCGCGCGTCCGACATCGACATCGAGATCGTCGCCGTCAACGACCTGACCGACAACTCGTCGCTGGCGCCGCTGCTGAAGTTCGACTCGATCCTCGGGCGGCTCGACGCCGACGTGACCCACACCCAGGACGAGATCCGAGTCGGCGACCAGGTCGTCAAGACGTTCGCCGAGCGCGACCCCGCCAACCTCCGCTGGGGCGACCTGGGCGTCGACGTGGTGGTCGAGTCGACGGGCTTCTTCACCGATGCGACCAAGGCCCGTGCGCACGTCGACTCGGGCGGTGCGAAGAAGGTCATCATCTCCGCGCCGGCGGCCAACGCGGACGCCACGGTCGTGATGGGCGTCAACGAGTCGACGTACGACGCCGCGGCACACACCGTGATCTCGAACGCCTCCTGCACCACCAACTGCCTGGCGCCGATGGCCAAGGTGCTCAACGACGAGTTCGGCATCGTCAAGGGCCTGATGACCACGGTCCACGCCTACACCGCCGACCAGAACCTCCAGGACAACATCCACAAGGACCCGCGCCGCGCGCGGGCAGCGGCGATCAACGTGGTCCCGACGTCGACCGGTGCCGCCAAGGCGATCGGCCTGGTGCTGCCCGAGCTCAAGGGCAAGCTCGACGGCTACGCCCTGCGCGTGCCCGTGCCGACCGGCTCCGCGACCGACCTCACCTTCGAGGCCGCCCGAGAGACCAGCGTCGAGGAGGTCAACGCCGCGGTCGAGAAGGCCGCGGACGGCAGGATCCTCAGGTACTCCACCGACCCGCTTGTCTCCTCCGACATCGTCACCGACCCGGCCTCGTGCATCTTCGACGCCCCGCTGACCAAGGTGATCGGCAACCAGGTCAAGGTGGTCGGCTGGTACGACAACGAGTGGGGCTACTCCAACCGGCTGGCCGACCTGATCGCCTACGTCGGCACGTCCCTCTGACGGTGTCCGCGACCCTCGACGCGCTGGTCGACGGGCTCGGTGACGTCCGGGGCAGACGGGTCCTGGTCCGATCCGACCTGAACGTCCCGCTGGACGTCACCGACGACGGACGGAGCACCATCACCGACGACGGACGGGTGCGTGCGAGCGTGCCGACGATCCGCGAGCTCTCCGAGGCCGGCGCCCGGGTCGTCGTCGTCGCTCACCTGGGCCGGCCGAAGGGCGAGCCCGACGACCGCTACTCGCTGCGACCTGTCGCGGCACGGTTGGCCGAGCTGCTGGGCCGCGACGTCGCGTTCGCCGAGGACACCGTGGGCGCGTCGGCCCGGGAGACGGTGGACGGGATGGCCGACGGTGACGTGGCCGTGCTGGAGAACGTCCGGTTCAACGCCGGGGAGACCAGCAAGGACGACGACGAGCGCGGCGCGTTCGCCGATCGGCTCGCCGGGCTGGTCGATGCCTTCGTCTCCGACGGCTTCGGTGTGGTGCACCGCAAGCAGGCCAGTGTGTACGACGTCGCCCTGCGGCTGCCGCACGCGATGGGGCAGCTCGTGTCCACCGAGATCGAGGTGCTGCGCAGGCTCACCGTCGACCCCGAGCGCCCGTACGTCGTGGTGCTGGGCGGCTCGAAGGTCTCGGACAAGCTGGGCGTGATCGACAACCTGCTCGGCCAGGCCGACCGCCTCCTGATCGGTGGGGGCATGGTGTTCACCTTCCTGGCTGCCCAAGGGCTCGAGGTCGGCCGGAGTCTCCTCGAGGACGACCAGCTCGAGGTGGTCCGCGGCTACCTGACCCGGGCCGAGCAGACGGGTGTCGAGATCGTGCTGCCGACCGACATCGTCGTCGACGCCGCCTTCCCCTCCGACGACCGCGAGCCGCAGCCGCGCGTCGTTCCGGCGAACCAGATCCCGGCCGACAGCCTGGGGCTCGACATCGGACCCGAGTCGGCGGCGGCGTTCGCCTCGGCGATCTCCGACGCCAAGACGGTGTTCTGGAACGGGCCTATGGGGGTCTTCGAGACACCGGCCTTCGCCGACGGCACGCGCGCGGTCGCCCAGGCCCTGACCGAGGTCGACGGCCTGTCGGTGGTCGGTGGTGGCGACTCGGCGGCCGCCGTCCGGAAGCTCGGTTTCGACGAGGGCGCCTTCGGCCACATCTCGACCGGTGGTGGAGCCAGTCTCGAGCTGCTCGAGGGCAAGGACCTGCCCGGCATCACCGTTCTCGAACGCTGACCTCGCCGTCGGTCGAGCCTGTCGAGACCACGGCCTCTGGAAGGAAGAAATGACCCGGCGAACTCCTGGCCGCATCCCGCTGATGGCCGGCAACTGGAAGATGAACCTGACGCACTCCGAGGCGGTGGCGCTGGTCCAGAAGCTCGCCTGGATCCTGGCGGACAAGAAGCACGACTTCAGCCGCACCGAGGTGGTCGTCGTACCGCCGTTCACCGCCCTGCGGTCGGTGCAGACGCTGGTGGACGGCGACCGGCTGCGGATCCGGTACGGCGCCCAGGACGTGTCGACGCACGACTCGGGCGCCTACACCGGCGAGATCTCGGCGTCGATGCTGGCCAAGCTCGGGTGCTCGTACGTCGTCGTCGGCCACTCGGAGCGCCGGGCGTACCACGCGGAGGACGACGTGGAGGTCAATGCCAAGGCGCGGCAGTCGGCCTCGGCGGGGATGACCCCGATCGTGTGCGTCGGCGAGGGGCTCGACGTCCGCAAGGCGGGGGAGCAGGTGCCCTACACCCTCGCTCAGGTCGACGGCTCGCTGGCCGGCTTCCAGGACCAGGAGATCGCCTCGCTGGTGGTCGCCTACGAGCCGGTGTGGGCCATCGGCACCGGTGAGGTCGCCACCCCCGACGACGCTCAGGAGGTGTGCGGGGCCATCCGCGCCAGGATCCGGGAGACCGCAGGCGACGAAGCTGCCGACGGCTGCCGCATCCTCTACGGCGGCTCGGTGAAGGCGTCGAACATCGCCGGGATCATGGCCCAGGCCGACATCGACGGGGCGCTCGTGGGTGGCGCCAGCCTCCAGGCCGAGGAGTTCGGCGGGGTGTGCCGGTTCTACGACATGCCGACCCTCTGACCGGGCGACGGGGTGGGCGGATCCTGGTCCAGACCGCCCCGCGGGCGGGTTCTGCATGCCCGGAAGGGTGACGTAGGCTATGTCCTCGTGACCACCGTCTTCACCGTCCTGCTCGTCATCACCAGCTGCATCCTGGTGCTGCTCGTGCTGCTCCACAAGGGGCGTGGCGGCGGCCTGTCCGACATGTTCGGCGGCGGTGTGTCCAGCTCGCTCGGGGGATCATCCGTGGCCGAACGCAACCTGGATCGCTTCACCATCGGTGTCGGTTCCATCTGGTTCGCCTGTGTCATCGCCCTGGGCCTGTTGCGGGCCTACGCCAACTGAGGAAAGGTCCGTCACACGTGGCTGGTGGAGGAAACGCGATCCGTGGAAGTCGGGTCGGCGCTGGTCCCATGGGAGAGGCCGAGCGCGGTGAGGCCGCGCCCCGGCAGGCGGTCACCTATTTCTGCTCCCACGAGCACCGATCGGTCGTGACGTTCGCCGTCGAGGCCGTCGTACCCGACTCGTGGGACTGCCCGAAATGCGGGCTTCCGGCCAGCCTCGACTCCGAGAACCCACCTCCGGCGCCGAAGATCGAGCCCTACAAGACGCATCTGGCCTACGTGAAGGAGCGCCGCTCCGACGCCGAGGCCGAGTCGATCCTCGACGAGGCGATCCAACTGCTCCGCAGCCGACGCAAGTCCGGCGACATCATCTTCTAGAGCCCCGAGCCGAGTCGGCACCTGACGACTCTGTGGTCAGGGGACGCGGGAGGCGGCGTCGCGGTCGAGGAACCAGATCGTGGCGGTCCGTCCGCGTACGCCGGTCGCTGGGAGCTCGTGGACTCCGGGGGGCTCGGCGGCGAGCGCCCGCCCGACGGCCTCGGCCTTGCCGTCGCCACTGACCACGAACCACACCTCGGCCGAGTGGTTCAGCGCGGGGAAGGTCAGGGAGACCCGCTCCGGCGGGGGCTTGGGCGAGCCGGTGACCCCGACGGCGATCGCGTCGTCCACGTCCAGCTGCGGGAAGCCCGGGAACAGGGACGCGATGTGCCCGTCGGGCCCCACCCCGAGCATCAGGACGTCGAACTCCCCGCCTCCCTGGGAGCGGACCGTGTCGGCGTACGCCGCGGCCGCGGCCTCGGCGGTGTCGGCATCGGCCGTGGAGGGGATCTCGTGCACCCGGGCCGGATCCGCGCCGATCGTGTCGAGGAACGCCTCCCGGGCCTGCTTGGCGTTGCGGTCGTCGGAGTCGGCGGCGACGAACCGCTCGTCACCCCAGAAGAACGAGACGCGGGACCAGTCCACCTCGCTGGTCGCACCCAAGCGGGCCACCTCGCGATGGATCTTGTCGGCGATCGAGCCTCCGGTGAGCCCCACGGTCGGGACGTCGCCGGCAGCCTGGCGCACGGTGAGTCGCCGCACCAGCGCACCGGCGACCGCGGTCGCGAGATCGTCCGCCGTCTCGTGGACCTCGACGAGCGGGACGGGCAGGCCGCCTCCGGATGTGGTGCTCATGACAGGTGCAGTTTCATGAGCTTGTGGGCCGTGACGGCGTACACGTCGTCCTCGTCGAGCCGCCGCAGCTCCTCGGCGAGCAGCTCGGGCAGCTCCCGGCGCTTGAGCGCCACCGGCCGGTCGGGCCGGTCGGGCGAGGAGAACGTGGCCAGACGTCCGTCGCGTCGTGAGATCACGATCGGTCCTTCCGATGTGTCGAGGCGAACCTCGGTGATGCCCGGGCCGCTCGAGCCCGAGCGGTCGATGTGGACCTTGAGCCGGTCGGACAGCCAGGCCACCAGCAGCTCGGCGCTGGGGCTGATCCGTTCGGCGGTGACCGACCCGCCGGTGACCTTGAGCGGCTGCTGGTCGAGCGCGGCCGCCAGCAGGGCCCGCCATGGGGTGATCCGGGTCCAGGCGAGGTCGGTGTTCCCGGCGGAGTACGTCGAGCACTGCCGGTGGATCGCCCTGCCCTTGCCCCGCGTGGCCGTGGCGGCGTCGGTGATCCGACGTTGGGCGAGCCGGCCGAGCGGGTCGGCGGCGGGGTCCTCGGGCGGGTCGGACGGCCACCAGATCGCCACCGGCGAGTCGGGGAGCAGCAGCGGCAGGACGACGGACTCGGCGTGGTGGACCACCTCGCCCTCGAGCCGGATCAGCGCCGTCTCGCCGGTCCAGCCGTCTCCGGTGCCCACCTGGGCATTGATCCGGGACTTGCCGCGGGCGTGACCGAGGATCACGCCCAGCACGCGCGCGGGGTGCTCGTGCGAGGCCCGGCGGGCGGCTCGCATCGCGTCCTGCGCGCCGTCCTCGTCGACGACGATCACCAGGGTCAGCACCATGCTCATCGCGGGACTGCCGGAACGCAGGCGCGACGCCACGAACTCGGCGGCGATCCCGCCGGCGTTGGTGTCGACCAGCTCGATCATCTCTCGCCGCCTCTCATGGTCGTCTCCACACGCGGCCGTCGCGGGACAGCATCGCGTCTGCGGACGGCGGCCCCCACGTGCCGGACTCGTACGCCTCGGGCTTGCCCTTCTTGGCCCAGTGGTCGAGCACTGGGTCGAGGATCTGCCAGGAGCGCTCGACCTCGCGGTGCCGGGGGAACAGCGGCGGATCTCCCAGGAGGACGTCCAGGATCAGCCGCTCGTAGGCCTCGGCACTGGACTCGGTGAAGGAGCCGCCGTAGGCGAAGTCCATGTTGACGTCGCGGATCTCCATCTGGGTGCCGGGCACCTTCGAGCCGAAGCGCAGCGTCATTCCCTCGTCGGGCTGGATCCGCATCACCAGCGCGTTGTGGGTGAGCTCCTCCGTCGCGGCCCTCGTGAAGGGCAGGTGGGGCGCCGCCTTGAACACCACGGCCACCTCGGTGACCCGGCGGCCGAGTCGCTTGCCGGTGCGCAGGTAGAACGGGACGCCGGCCCAGCGACGGTTGGCGACGTGGAGCGTGATCGCGGCGTACGTCTCGGTGGCCGAGGTCTTGCGGACCCCGTCCTCCTCGAGGAAGCCGACGACCTTCTCACCGCCCTGCCAGCCGGCGACGTACTGTCCGCGTGCGGTGGTCAGGTCGAGGCGGCGGGGCAGGATGACCGATTGCAGGAGCTTGAGCTTCTCGATGCGCAGGCTCTCGGCGTCGAACGCGGTGGGCTCTTCCATCGCGACCAGGGACATCAGCTGGAGCAGATGGTTCTGGATGACGTCGCGGGCGGCCCCGATGCCGTCGTAGTAGCCCGCGCGGCCGGCGATGCCGATGTCCTCGGCCATCGTGATCTGGACGTGGTCGACGTAGTGGGAGTTCCAGATCGGCTCGAACATCGTGTTGGCGAAGCGGATCGCCAGGATGTTCTGCACGGTCTCCTTGCCCAGGTAGTGGTCGATTCGGAAGATCGAGCCGCTCGGGAAGACCGAGGCCAGGGTCGCGTTCAGCTCGCGGGCCGACTCGAGGTCGTGTCCGAACGGCTTCTCCACCACCACTCGTCGCCACGACCCCTGGGCGGGCTGGGCCAGACCGTGCTCCTTGAGCTGTCCGACCACGTTGCCGAAGAGGCCCGGCGGGATGGCGAGGTAGAACGCGTGGTTGCCGCCGGTGCCGCGGACCTCGTCGAGCTCCTCGATGGTGCGTCGCAGGGTGTTGAACGCCGTGTCGTCGTCGAAGTCGCCGGGCACGAACCGGAACCCCTCCGCGAGCTGCTTCCAGACCTCCTCGCGGAACTCGGTGCGCGCGTGCTGCTTGACCGCGTCGTGCACGACCTGGGCGAAGTCCTCGTTGGCCCAGTCGCGCCGCGCGAAGCCGACCAGGCTGAAGCCGGGCGGGAGCAGGCCCCGGTTGGCGAGGTCGTAGATCGCCGGCATCACCTTCTTGCGGGACAGGTCGCCGGAAACCCCGAAGAGCACCATGCCGCACGGGCCGGCGATCCGGGGGAGGCGTCGGTCCTGGGGGTCCCGGAGGGGGTTGATGTAGGCCATCAGTGCCGGTGCTCCCGGTAGTAGGCGATCAGGGACTGCGTCGACGGGTCCTGGTCGGCCAGCGCATCCGCGTCGCCGGCGATCGCCGGGCCGACCTGCTGGGCGAGCTGCTTGCCGAGCTCGACGCCCCACTGGTCGAAGCTGTCGATGCCCCACACGGCGCCCTGGGTGAACGTGATGTGCTCGTAGAGGGCGACCAGCTGGCCCAGGACCGCCGGCGTCAGCGACGGCGCCATGATCGAGGTGGTCGGCCGGTTGCCCGTGAACACGCGCGCCGGCACGATCGCCTCCGCCGTGCCCTCCTCGCGCACCTCGTCCGCGGTCTTCCCGAACGCCAGGGCCCGGGTCTGGGCGAAGAAGTTGGCCAGGAACAGCTCGTGGACGTCGACACTCTGCCCGTCATGGGAGTCCTGCAACGGGTACGCCGGGGTGGCGAAGGCGAGGAAGTCGGCGGGGATCAGGCGCGTGCCCTGGTGGATCAGCTGGTAGAACGCGTGCTGGCCGTTGGTGCCGGGCTCTCCCCAGAACACCTCGCCCGTCGTGGTGGTCACCGGGCTGCCGTCCCACCGCACGCCCTTCCCGTTGGACTCCATCGTCAGCTGCTGGAGGTACGCCGGGAACCGGTGCAGCAACTGGGAGTAGGGGAGCACGGCGTGCGTCTGGGCGCCGAGGAAGTTGGCATACCAGACGTTGAGCAGCCCCATCAGCATCGGCACGTTCGCCGGGGGGTCGGTGGTGCGGAAGTGCTCGTCCATCGCGTGGAAGCCGCTGAGCATCTCGGCGAACCGGGCGGGCCCGATCGCCACCGCGAGCGACGTCCCGATGGCGGAGTCCATCGAGTAGCGCCCGCCGACCCAGTCCCAGAACCCGAAGGCGTTGCCGGGATCGATCCCGAACGCCTCGACCTTGTCCAGGGCCGTCGAGACCGCGACGAAGTGACGGCGGACCGCGTCGCCGGCGTCGTGGTCACTCAGGCCGTCGAGCAGCCAGGCCCGGCACAGGCGCGCGTTGGTGAGCGTCTCGAGGGTGCCGAACGTCTTGCTCGACACGATGAACAGCGTCGTCGCCGGGTCGAGGCCGGCCAGCGTGGTCGCCGCGTCGGTCGGGTCGATGTTGGAGATGAAGCGGCACTCCAGGTCGTCCTGCCGGTAGGCGGCCAGGGCCTCGTAGGCCATCACCGGACCGAGGTCGGAGCCGCCGATCCCGATGTTGACCACCGTCCGGATCCGCTCGCCGGTGACTCCCGTCCAGGTGCCGTCGCGGACGTCGTCGGCGAACGCGTAGACCCGGCGCAGGACGTCGTGGACCTCGGCGACGACGTCCTGGCCGTCGACGTCCAGCCGGGCGTCCTCCGGCAGGCGCAGCGCGGTGTGCAGCACCGCCCGGTCCTCGCTGACGTTGATGTGCCGGCCGGCGAACATCTCGTCGCGTCGCCGAGCCACTCCCACCTCGTCCGCGAGGGCCAGCAGAGCGGCCAGCACCTCGTCGTCGAGAAGCGACTTCGAGAGGTCGACGTGCAGGTCCGCGGCGGTGAGGCTCAGCCGGCGTACGCGGTCGGGATCCGCGGCGAACCAGGCGCGGAGGTCGGGTGCGAACCCGTCGGCGAGCGAGGTGAGCCGGGACCAGGCCTCGGTCGACGTGCAGTCGACCGGGGCCTCGCTCCCGGCGTCGCTCACCGAGCCGCCTCGAGGGCCTCGGTCACCGAGTCGCGCAGCTCGGCCCAGGCGTTGATGAACTTGTCGACGCCCTCCTTGATCAGGACCTGGATCACGTCGTCGTAGTCGACGCCGGCATCGGCCAGAGCCTGCAGGGTGGCCGCGGCATCCGCGTAGAACGGTCGCACCTGGTCGCCCTCGATCTCACCGTGGTCCTCGACGGCGTGCAGGGTCTTCTCGGGCATCGTGTTGACGGTGTTCTCGACGACCAGGTCGTCGACGTACATCGTGTCCTTGTAGGCGGGGTTCTTCACGCCGGTGGAGGCCCACAGCGGGCGCTGCTTGCGGGCACCGGCGGCCTCCAGGGAGGCCCAGCGGTCGGAGGCGAAGAACTCCTCGTAGGCCTGGTAGGCCAGCCTGGCGTTGGCGACCCCGGCCTTGCCCAGCAGGTCGTCGTGGCCGCCCGCCGCCTCGAGGCGCTTGTCGATCTCGGTGTCGACCCGGGAGACGAAGAACGAGGCGACCGACTGGACCTTCGACAGGTCGTGGCCGTTGTCGCGCGCCTTCTCGAGCCCGGCGACGAAGGCCTCCATCACCTGGCGATACTGCTCGAGACCGAAGATCAGCGTCACGTTCACCGGGATCCCCTTCGCCAGCGTCTCGGTGATCGCGGGCCAGCCCTCCTCGGTGCCGGGGATCTTGATGTAGAGGTTGGGCTCACCGACGGTCTCCCAGAGCTCGGTCGCCTCCGCCACGCTGCCAGCGGTGTCGTGGGCCAGTCCGGGGGAGACCTCGATGGAGACCCGGCCGTCGACGGTGTCGCTCGCGTCGTACGCCGGTCGCAGGACCTTGCAGGCGTCGCGCACGTCGTCGGTGGTGATGGTGCGGACCGCGCCGTCGGTGTCGGCGCCCTGGCCCGCCAGCTCGCGGATCTGCGGGTCGTAGCGCTCACCCTCGGCAAGCGCCGACTGGAAGATCGACGGGTTGCTGGTCACCCCCACCACGTGCTTGTTCTTCATCAGGTCCGCGAGGTTGCCGGTCTCGAGGCGCTCCCGGGACAGGTCGTCGAGCCAGATGGAGACTCCGGCATCGGACAGCTGCTGCAGGCGGTCGGTCATGGTCCCTCCAGTTGTTCGTCGAGCTGTGACGGTCGGCTCTCAGTGCGTGGCGTTGCGGATGCTGTCGTGGGCCGCCGCGGCGACGGCCTCGGCGGTGATCCCGAACTCCTGGTAGAGCCGGGCGTAGTCGGCGGATGCGCCGTAGTGCTCCAGGGAGATGATCCGGCCATGGTCGCCCACGACCTCGCGCCAACCCTGGGCGACGCCTGCCTCCACCGAGACCCGCGCCTTCACCGTCGGTGGGATGACGGTCTCGCGGTAGGAGGTCTCCTGGGCGTCGAACCACTCCCGGCACGGCATCGACACGACGCGGGCGCGGACTCCGTCGTCGGCGAGCAGCTCGCGGGCCCGCACGGCCAGCTGGACCTCGGACCCGGTGCCCACCAGGACGACGTCCGGTGCGCCCCCGTCGACGTCCAGTAGGACGTAGCCGCCCCGATGGACGTTGCTGATGTCGGAGAACCCGTCGACGCCACGGGGGAACGTCGGGAGGTTCTGCCGGCTCAGGACCAGGCCCGCCGGGCGGTCGGTGTGCTCCAGGATCGCCTGCCAGCAGGCGGTCGTCTCGTTGGCGTCGGCGGGTCGAACGATGTCCAGACCGGGGATGGCGCGGAGCGCGGCGAGGTGCTCGACGGGCTGGTGCGTGGGGCCGTCCTCGCCGAGGCCGATCGAGTCGTGGGTCCAGACGTACGTGACCGGCAGGCCCATGAGCGCGGCCAGCCGCACCGCGCCCCGCATGTAGTCGGAGAAGGTCAGGAACGTCCCGCCGAAGACCCGGGTGCCGCCGTGGGCGGCGATGCCGTTCATGATCGCGCCCATGCCGTGCTCGCGGATGCCGAAGTGGAGCACGCGCCCGGCCAGCGGGTCGGCCTTCCACATCTTCGTGGCGCGGTCGCCGGGCAGGAACGACGGGACCCCGTCGATGGTCGTGTTGTTGGACCCGGCCAGGTCGGCCGACCCGCCCCAGAGCTCGGGCAGCACCTGGGCGACGGCGTTGATCACCTTGCCGGAGGCCACGCGCGTCGCCACCCCCTTCTCGTCGGCCTCGAACGACGGCAGGTGGGCGGTCCAGCCCTCGGGGAGGGCGCGCGTCTGGAGCCGCTCGTAGAGCGCCGTGTCGGCCGACGGCTTGCGCGCCCATGCGGCGTACTCCTGGTCCCAGGCGGCCTGGGCGGCCTTGCCACGCTCGACGGCCTTCCGGGTGTGCTCGAGCACGCCGGGCGGGACCTCGAAGTGCTTCTCGGGGTCGAAGCCGAGGACCTTCTTCGTCGCGGCCACCTCGGCCTCGCCCAGGGCCGAGCCGTGGGCCTTGCCGGTGTTCTGGGCGTCGGGTGCCGGCCACGCGATGATCGTGTGCAGGACGATGAAGCTGGGTCTGTCGGTGACCGCCTCGGCCTTGCGGATCGCGGCGTACAGCGCGGGCACGTCCTCCTCGTACGTCGTGCCGTCGTTGGTCCAGTCGACGTGCTGGACGTGCCACCCGTAGGCCTCGTAGCGCGCGCCGACGTCCTCGCCGAGAGCGATGTCGGTGTTGTCCTCGATCGAGATCCGGTTGTGGTCGTAGATCATGGTGAGGTTGCCCAGCTGCTGCACGCCGGCGATGGCCGAGGCCTCCGCCGAGACGCCCTCCTCGATGTCGCCGTCGGAGCAGATGGCGTAGACGTGGTGGTCGAAGGGCGAGCGGCCCATGGCGGCGTTCGGGTCGAGCAGGCCGTGCTCGCGACGGGCGGCCATCGCCATGCCCACGGCGTTGCCGACCCCCTGGCCGAGCGGGCCGGTGGTGGTCTCGACGCCGGCGGTGTGGCCGTACTCCGGATGCCCGGGTGTCTTGCTGGCCCACGTGCGCAGCGCCTCGATGTCGTCCAGCTCCAGCCCCCATCCGCCCAGGTAGAGCTGCAGGTAGAGGGTCAGGCTCGAGTGCCCGCAGCTGAGCACGAAGCGGTCGCGGCCGGGCCAATGCGGGTCGGCGGGGTTGTGCCGCATCACCTTCTGGAACAGCAGGTACGCCGCGGGCGCGAGGCTCATCGCCGTGCCGGGGTGACCGTTCCCGACCTTCTGGACGGCGTCCATGGCCAGCACTCGGACGGTGTCGACGGCCTTGTCGTCCAGCTCGGTCCAGTCCAGCTTGGCGGGTGTCGTGGTCACGCGTTGTCCCCTGATCGGTTCGGGTCGGACGAAGCCCCTGCGGGGCCGTGCTGGTGCCCCCTCCGGGGCCTTCCTCGGGCGTCTCCGACACTACTCACCCCGGGCGATAGACTGCGAGCGCGTCCGGTGCCGCCGGGCATCCAGTACCCATCTCGCCCAGAGGAACTACGTGACCTACGTCGGCCATCGAGCCTCCGGGCTCTCCGAGGCCGACGTAGCCCGCGGATCCCGGGCCGACCGGTCTCCGGTGCGCGACGTCGTCGCGGCGTACGTCGGGCTCACCAAGCCGCGGGTCATCGAGCTGCTGCTGCTGACCACGGTGCCGGTGATGTTCTTCGCCGCCGGTGGGATCCCTCCGCTCGGTCTGGTCGTCGCGACGGTCGTGGGCGGCGCGTTCTCGGCCGGGTCGGCGTCCGCACTCAACTGCGTCTACGACCGCGACATCGACGAGCAGATGCGGAGGACGCGGCGGCGGGCGCTGCCGAGGCATGTGGTCACGCCGGTGGCGGCTGCCGTCTTCGGTGTCGCCCTGGGCGTCCTCGCGACCGCCGTGCTGTGGCTCTGGGTCAACCCGCTGTCGGCGGTCCTGTCGGTGCTGGCCGAGTGCTTCTACCTGTTCGTGTACACGATGCTGCTCAAGCGGCGTACGACGCAGAACATCGTGTGGGGTGGGCTGGCCGGATGCTTTCCGGCGCTGATCGGCTGGACGGCCGTCACCGGCCAGCTGGCCTGGCCCCCCGTCGTCCTGTTCCTCGTGGTCTTCTTCTGGACGCCGCCGCACACCTGGGCGCTGGCCCTGCGCTATCGCGAGGACTACGCCGGGGTCGACGTGCCGATGCTGCCCGTGGTGGCGCGCGCCGAGGCCGTCGGCCGGCAGATCGTGATCTACAGCTGGGTGATGGTGGCGACCTCACTGCTGCTCTGGCCGGTCGCCCACACCGGCCTGCTCTACCCCGTCGTGGCCGCCGTGCTGGGCGCGCTCTTCCTCGGGCAGGCCCACCGGATGTGGGGCCGCACCCGTGGCACCGAGGACCTCAGCGTGATCAAGCCGATGGTCCTGTTCCACGCCTCCAACCTCTACCTGTCGCTGCTGTTCGTCGCGGTGGCCCTCGAGCCGCTCCGTCGCTGAGCAGACCGGCCCGGGCGCCCGGGACGTGGTTTTTCCGGCAGGACGCAACCGATCCGGGCCGCCACGCGTCTGGATAGGTACGACGGTTGGCCTGTCCACGGGGGTGCAGGCCAACCGTCGTCCACGTCTCGGGCAGTGCGCCGGGCTCAGGGCCTCCGTCCGGCCCGGGGGGCCCATTCGACCTCGCTGGTGGATCGGTCGCCCTGCACGACCGCGACGAGCAGCCACGTCGCGGCCGCGACGACGAGGCCGGCACCGAGCATGTGCAGCATCACGACGCCGACGGGCAGGCCGGCGAAGTACTGGATGAAGCCGACGGCCGCCTGCAGCGCCTCGACGGCCGCCAGGGCGACCACCGGACGCGGGTCACCGCCGGTCGCGCGGAGCGCGAACCACATCCCGGCGGTCAGACCGATCAGGAGGAACACCAGGTCGGCATGGAACTGACTGATCTCGAGCGGGTCGAGCCCGTTGCGCGGCGAGCTCGCGTCGCCGGCGTGGGGTCCCGAGCCGGTGACCGCGGTGCCGGCGTACAGGACCAGCCAGGTCACGGCGTACGTCGTCCAGGCCAGTGACGGGACGACCCCGGTGACCGGCGCGGCGGGCGGGTGGTCGAGCCGGTGGAGGAACAGCACCGCGACCGACACGATCCCCAGGGAGAGCACGAGATGGAGCGAGACGATCCAGGGGTTGAGGTCGGTCAGCACGGTGATGCCACCCAGCACGGCCTGCGCCGGGATGGCGAGCGCCAGGACGACCGAGAGCCGGAGCAGGTCGGGCCGCCCGAGCCGGCGCGCGGCCTCGCGGGCGGCGACGAACGTCGCGACGGCCACCGCGACCAGCACGAACGTCAAGGTGCGGTTGCCGAACTCCACCAGCTGGTGCGGCCCGATCGTGCCGTGCGGCGTGAACGACGAGTCGGTGCAGCGCGGCCAGGTCGGGCAGCCGAGGCCGGACCCGGTCAGCCGGACCGCCCCGCCGGTGACGATCAGGAGCAGGTTGGCCGCGAGCGTGGCCCACGCGAACCGTCGCAACCACGGGCCGACGTCGGGCTCGCCCGGAGCCTGGGGGGTCACTCCCATCGGAACGTCCTCGCGGTGAGGATGGTCCCGAGGACGCCCCAGCCGAACAGGACGCCGAGGTCACGCCAGCCGACGCCGCCGTCGAGACAGGCCGACCGGATCGCGCCGCCCAGGGCGCCCGAGGGGAGCCACTCGGTGACGTGGCCGAAGGCGCCGTACGACGAGCTCGGCAGCACGACCGCTCCGGCGGCCATCAGCAGCAGGTAGATGAGGTTGGCGGCGGCCAGGGTGGCCTCGGCCCGCAGGATCCCGGCCACGAACAGGCCGAGGGCGGCGAACGCGAACGTGCCGAGCAGGACGCCGAGCAGCGTGCCGCCGACCCCCTTGGCCGGATCCCAGCCGAGCAGCAGCCCGACGACCCCGACCACGGCGACCTGGAACACCTCGATGACGAACAGGCCGCCGACCTTGCCGGCCAGCAGACCCGAGCGGGGGAGCGGGGAGGAGCCGAGACGCTTGATGACGCCGTACCGGCGCTCGAAGCCGGTGGCGATGGCCAGCGACGTGAACGCCGTGGACATCACCGCCAGGGCGATGACGCCCGGCGTCAGCACGTCGACGGGTCGGTGGGACAGCCCGAGGTCGACGTGCTTCGCCCCCTCGACGCCACCGATCAGCACGATCACCGGGATCACGACGGCCAGCAGGAGCTGCTCCCCGTTGCGGAGCATCAGCCGAGCCTCCATGGCGGCCTGGGCGGCGACCATCCGGGGGAACGGCGCCGCTCCGGGTCGGGGCGACAGGTCCAGTGCGGTCACGACACCATCTCGCGCCCGGTCAGCTCCAGGAACACGTCCTCGAGGGTGCGCTGGCCGAGCGTCAACGACTCCGGGAGCACGTCGTTGGCCTCGCACCAGCGCGACACGACGGCCAGGCTGGAGGCGTCGGCGGGTCCGGTGACCACGATGCTCAGCTCGTCGAGGAGGGTGACCTCAACCCCGTCTCCCAGGGCACGTCGCAGGGAGCCCGGCGCGTCCGCCGGGAACGGCTTGGTCACGACCAGACGGATCGTCGCCTCGTGTCCGCCGCGGGTGAGCTCGAGCGGCGTACCGCTGGCGATCAGGCGGCCGTGGTCGATGATGTGGATCCGGTCGGCGAGCCGCTCGGCCTCGTCCATGTAGTGGGTCGTCAGCACGACCGTGACCCCCGCGCCGCGGAGCTCCTCGAGCAGCTCCCAGGTGGTCCGGCGGGCGGCGGGATCCATGCCGGCGGTCGGCTCGTCCACGAAGGCGATCTCCGGTCGCCCGACCAGCGCCATCGCCAGCCCCAGCCGCTGTTGCTGGCCGCCGGAGAGACGTCGGTACGGCGTCCGGCCGCACTCGCCCAGGCCGAGCCGATGGGAGAGGGCCTCGAGGTCGAGGGGATGGGCGTGCAGGCGTGACACGTGCCGCAGCATCTCGTCGGCGCGTACGCCGCTCCACGCGCCGCCGCCCTGGAGCATCACGCCGATGCGGGGGAGCAGCGCGCGCCGGTCGGCCACCGGGTCCAGGCCGAGCACCCGCACGGATCCGGCCTGGGGACGCCGGTATCCCTCGGCCGTCTCCAGCGTCGTCGTCTTGCCCGCGCCGTTCGGCCCCAGCACGGCGGTGATGGTGGCCCGGTCGACGGTCAGCGAGAGCCCGTCGACGGCGACCTTGTCGCCGTACCGCATGACCAGCCCCTCGATCTCGACGGCCGGGCCGACGGCATCGGGAGCCGCGGGCGCGGGGGAGGGCGCTGACACGCGCCAAGTGTAGGAGTGGTCGCGACGACTCGGTCAGCGGTGGGGCGTCGCGAGGGCGGCGTGCACGGAGTGCTGGTGCCTACGCCTCCACGATCTCCGGCTCGTCGCCGTCGTTGCGGAGCCGGTCGAAGGCTGCGGGGGGCTCGCGCCAGACGTCGGTGCGCGGGTTCTGGATCTCGCGCCACACCCGCTCCGCGGTGCACGGCAGGTCGATGTGCTTGACCCCGAGGTGCTTGAGCGCGTCGACGACGGCGTTCTGGACGGCCGGCGTCGAGCCGATGGTGGCGGACTCGCCGATCCCCTTGGCGCCGATCGGGTTCACCGGCGTCGGCGTCTCGGTGTTGCTGGCCTCGAGCATGATGCCGTCGGCGGCCGTCGGCAGGGCGTAGTCGGCGAACGAGCTGGTGATCGGCGTGCCGCTCTCGTCGTACACCATCTCCTCCCACAGGGCCTGGCTGATGCCCTGGAGGCCGCCGCCGTGCTGCTGCCCCGCGACGATCATCGGGTTGACGATGCGCCCGCAGTCGTCGACCAGGATGTGGCGCAGCGGCCGCACGCGGCCGGTCTCGGTGTCGACCTCGACGATCGAGACATGGGCCCCGAACGGGAACGTCGCGCCCTCCAGCGTGAAGTCGGTGTCGACCCCGAGACCGCCGTCGTGCTCGTGGGCGTACGAAGCCAGCTGCTCCCACGAGATCGCCACGTCCGGTACCCCGGCGACGGTGAACACACCGTCTTCCAGGGAGATGTCCGAGGTGTTGGCCTCGAGCATCCGGGCCGCGACCGCGATGGCCTGCTCCCGGGTCTCGCCGGCCGCCTTGCTGACGGCGTTCCCGCCGATCTGCAGCGACCGGGAGCCACCCGTGCCGCCGCCGGTGCGGACGATCGCGGTGTCGGACTGGCGGTAGGTGATCCTCTCCATCGGGATGCCGAGCAGGTCGGAGACGATCATCGAGAACGAGGTGGCGTGGCCCTGACCATGGGCCGAGGTGCCGGACATGACGGTGACCGAGCCGTCGGGCTGCAGCTGCACCGAGCCGAACTCCGAGCCGCCGAACCCGGTGATCTCGACGTACGTCGCCATCCCGATGCCGAGCAGCCTCGCCTCGCCGGCCTCGATGCGGCGCCGCTGCTCCGCGCGAGCCGTGTCGACGTCGGCGATCCGCAGCGCCTCCTGCAGCGAGAGCTCGTAGTCGCCGATGTCGTAGGCGGGACCCGGCAGCGTCTGGAAGGGGAAGGCGTCCTTCGGGATCAGGTTCTTGCGGCGGATCTCCTCGGGGAGGAGGCCGAGCTCCTGGGCCGCCAGGTCGAGCACGCGGTCGATGGCAGCCGCCGCCTCGGGCCGGCCAGCGCCGCGGAAGGCCCCGACCGGAGCGGTGTTGGTCATCACGCCGATCGCCTCGAAGCGCAGCCGCGGCACGGCGTAGGGCCCCTGGGCCATCAGGTACGTCGGGCCCACCGCGAGCGCGCCGCCGAAGCCGGCGTAGGCGCCGCACTCGCCCAGGACCCGCATCCGCAGCCCGGTGATGGTGCCGTCGCGGGTCAGGCCGAGCTCGGCGTACTGCACCTGGCCGCGGCCGTGCATCGAGAGCATCGCCTCGCTGCGTCTCTCGATCCACTTCACCGCACGGCCGAGCCGGCGGGCGGCCAGGGCGATGGCCGCGTGGTCGGTGGTGCTGCCCGCCTTGCCGCCGAACGCGCCGCCGACATGGGGGGCGACGACGCGGACGTGCTCGGGCTCGACGCCGACGGACTTCGCCAGCAGGTCCCGGGCCAGGTGCGGGTGCTGGGTCGAGACCCAGGCCTCCAGGCCGTCGTCGGTCGGTCGCACCAGGATCGCGTTGCCCTCGATCGGAGCGACCGCGATGCGCTGGTTGACCATCCGGACCCGGGTGACGTGCTCGGCGTCGTCGAGGACGTCGACGTCGTCCTTCGCAGCCCGGAACGTCGCGATGTTGGAGCCGATCTCCTCGAACTGCAGGGGAGCGCCCTCGGCCAGCGCGTCCTCCATGTCGGTGACGGCCGGCAGGTCGTCGTAGTCGACGTCGACCAGCTCGGCGGCATCCACCGCCTGGGCGCGGGTCTCGGCGATCACCACCGCGACGGGGTCGCCGACGTAGCGCACCTTGCCGACGGCGAGCGCGGCCCGCGGCGCCTGCTTGTTCACCGCCGCGAAGCTCGGCAGGTTGTCGTAGCCCAGGTCGTCGGCGGTGTAGACGGCCAGCACCCCGTCCGCGGCGCGGGCCTCGGTGGTGTCGATGCCGGCGATGACGGCGTGGGCGAAGGGGCTGCGGACGAAGATCGCGTGGGCCACGCCCTCGCCCTCGAGGTTGTCGACGAAGGTTCCCTGCCCGAGCAGCAGCTCCTCGTCCTCGACGCGGCGCACCTGTGTCCCAAGGATCGATCCCGGCATGCGCCGACCCTACGCCCGAACCGGCGAGGCTCTCCGGTAGGTCGCCCGCCGCGTCAGGCGGGAACGGGGACCGGCGTACGGCGCAGCGCGCGCCGGGTCAGCACCAGGCTGGCGCCGCCGAGCATCAGCCCGGGCACCCAGGCGACGGCGGCCTTCACGGTGACGGCGGCCAGGGCGGCCTCCCACGGGATCCCGCAGACCATCAGGGCGGCGACCAGTGCGCCGTCACGCGGGCTGGCGCCGTTGGGTCCGGGCACGGTGCCGGCGACCTGGCTGGCGCCGAAGGCACCCAGCACGGCGAGGGCGGACAGGTCGTGGCCGGTCGCGTCCAGCGTGCCCATCAGCAGCGCCGCGATGGTGAGCTGGTAGCCCGCTGACAGGACGAGGGCCTGGACGAGCCGTCGCGGCGAGGGCAGCGGGCGCCGGGGCAGGAGCTCGGGTCGGACCCTCCGGACCACCAGCGCAGCGCCCAGCGCGAGCACGGTGACGCCGCCGGACAGCAGGGCCCACGAGAGCGGGAGCGACGTACCGGCGAAGAGCACGAACCCGACCAGGCTCAACGCGCCCACCAGACGGTCGGTGCCCACGCTGAGGACCGCGTCGCCGCGTCCGCGCCCCGCGCGGGTCAACCGGTGGACCCGCCAGACGTCCGACCCGACGTGCCCGGGTGTGAGCAGGCCGAGCAGCTCGCCCTCGGCGTAGGCGCGCAGGTGCCACCACCGGGTGTGCGGGTCCGGCGTGAGGACGCGCCAGCGCAGGGGGCACAGGACGTACTTGCCCACCACCCACGGCGCGACCCCCCACAGGACCGGAACCGGGCTCACGTGAGGCAGTCGCGGCAGGGTGAGGACGGGCACGAGAACGCTGACCACGATGCCCACGACGAGGAAGGCTCGGGACCGGCCCAACGAGTGGGTCAGGGAAGTCAGGGACATGCAGGTCCTCGGGATGAGCGGGCCCGGCTGGGGCTGCGTGGAAGTCAAGCATCCGTACCCCGTCGGCGGGGCGAGATCGGTCAACCAGTCAGGTGAAGGTCAGGTAGCCCGCCCGGACCGGTCCGTCTCCCCGGCCTGGGTCAGCCGGTGAGCGCGGACGCAGCCCGAGCGCGCCCGTCGGACGGTCCATGGACCCTGGAGCCCGGAAAGCGGGTAAGGCGACCCTTACTTGAACCTCTCCGGTCATTAACGGCACACTGGTGTTGTGGAATTCGAGGGCTCCGGCGACCAGCCGACGCGCGAGCGCGTCGTCCGGTCGATCCTGGTCTCGGGCCCTTCGACCGCGGCCGACCTGGCCGAGCGCCTCGATCTGACGCCGGCCGCCGTACGCCGCCACCTCGACCACCTGCTCGCGCAGGGCGCGCTCGAGGCGCGCGACCCGCGGCCGACGGCCGGTCGGGGCCGGGGTCGTCCCGCCAAGATCTTCGCGATCACCGAGGCCGGGCGCACCCACTTCGACCAGCAGTACGACGACCTGGCCGTCCAGGCCCTGCGGTATCTCGCGGAGACCGGCGGCGACGAGGCCGTCCTGGAGTTCGCGAGGCGGCGGGTGGCGTTCATCGAGCGCGACTACGAGACCGTCCTGGCGGCCGATCCCGACCTGACGCCGGCCGAGGCGTTGGCCAGGGTCTTCTCCAGCGAGGGGTACGCCGCCTCCGTGCGGTCGCTGCCCCTGCTCACGCAGCCCCGGGGGGTCGACGGGCTCGCGGCGGCCGAGCAGCTGTGCCAGCAGCACTGCCCGGTGTCCCACGTCGCGGCCGAGTTCCCCCAGCTGTGCGAGGCCGAGACCGAGGCCATCGGCCTGGTCCTCGGCCGACACGTCCAGCGCCTGGCCACCATCGCCCACGGCGACGGTGTCTGCACGACCTGCATCCCGCACGGCAGCTCCACCCTGACCTACGAGAGGCCACTGGTCTCGACAGGCCCGTCCGATCCGACTGACAAGGAGAAGCGATGACGTCCATCACTGAGTCCGAGGGCTCGACCAAGGTCGAGCGGCTCAACCCGGAGCTGAAGGGGATCGGCCGCTACCAGTTCGGTTGGGCCGACCGCGACGACGCCGGTGCGACGGCCAAACGCGGACTCAACGAAGACGTCGTCCGCGACATCTCCGGCAAGAAGTCCGAGCCGCAGTGGATGCTCGACCTGCGTCTGAAGGGCCTCAAGCTCTTCGATCGCAAGCCGATGCCCTCGTGGGGCTCCGATCTGTCCGCGATCGACTTCGACAACATCAAGTACTTCGTCCGCTCGAGCGAGAAGCAGGCGGCATCGTGGGAGGAGCTGCCGGAGGACATCAAGAACACCTACGACCGGCTCGGCATCCCTGAGGCGGAGAAGCAGCGGCTGGTCGCCGGCGTCGCCGCGCAGTACGAGTCGGAGGTCGTCTACCACTCGATCCGCGAGGACCTGGAGGCGCAGGGCGTCATCTTCAAGGACACCGACACCGCGCTGAAGGACCACCCGGACCTGGTCAGGGAGTACTTCAACACCGTGATCCCGGTCGGCGACAACAAGTTCGCCGCGCTCAACACCTCGGTGTGGTC
>JAICHQ010000022.1 GCA_025924815.1 Nocardioides sp. | reverse complement strand
GGCCGTCTCCGGCACCGGCGCCAAGCAGTCGATCGAGGTCTCCGCCGGGTCGAACCCGGTCATGCTGATGGAGGGCACCTTCGAGCGCTACGTCGGCCACCCGTCGACGTACATCTTCGAGTTCCTGATCGTGACCGGCTCGTTCGCCTGTGCCCTGGCCTTCCACAACGCAGCCTCGCGCTACCTCTACGCGATCGGGCGGGAGCTTCCGTCGCTGTCGAACAACCTCGGCGCGACCCACAAGCACCACGGCTCGCCGCACATCGCCTCGGCGACCCAGTCGGGGATCACGTTCGTGATCACGCTGCTGTTCTGGATCTCGCTCGGCAACGACGTCGTCAACGCGGCGTACATCTACCAGTACGGCGTTCTCGCGGTGCTCGGCACGATGGCGATCCTGCTGGTGCAGGTGCTCTGCTCCTTCGCGGTGATCTGGTACTTCCAGGTCAAGAAGGTGCACCACGGCAACATCCTGACCACCGGGATCATCCCGGCTCTGGGAGCGCTCGGGATGCTCTACGCCTGCTACCTGCTGTTCACCAACCTCGACTTCGCCGGTGGCGCCGCGTCCGGATCCTGGCTCTACAAGGCGATCCCCTACATCGTGGCCGTCACGTTCTTGGGCGGGCTGCTCTTCATGTTCCTGCTCAAGAGCCGCGACCCCGTGCAGTACGAGCGGATCGGGCGGACCGTGCTGGAGGACGCCCAGGAGCGGGAGTGAAGCCGGGTGACCCCACCCACTCCCGTCGAGTCCTACGAGCCTGATCCCGACGGGGATCCGGCCCGGCTGACCTACACCTTCGGCGGCGTGGAGCCGGTCGCCCCCCTGGCGCCCGGCTCCACGCTCTCGACCTGGACCTTCGACTGCTTCGGCGGCCGGGTGCGGTCGGCGTCCGACGTGGTCTCGCAGGTCTGTGACCCGGCGTACCTCAACCCGCAGACCGGTCCGTTCTTCATCGAGGGCGCCGAGTCCGGAGACACCCTGGCGGTGCACTTCGTCTCGATCGAGCCCCGCTTCGGGTGGGGAGTGTCGGCGAACATCCCCCTCTTCGGGTCCCTGGCCGCCACGCCCACGACGGCCATGCTGAACGCGCCGCTCGACGAGCGCACCTGGTACTACGAGCTCGATCTCGCCGAGCGGCTGGTGCGCTACGCCGCGGTGGACACCGCGTTCACCCTGGACCTGCCGCTGGACCCGATGCACGGCACGGTCGGGGTCGCGCCGCCGCTGGGCGAGGCGCGGTCCTCGCTGACGCCGGGCTGCTGGGGCGGGAACATGGACACCCCGGAGATGCGCGCCGGCGTCACCTGCTACCTGGGGGTGAACGTGGAGGGCGCCCTGTTCAGCCTCGGTGACGGCCACGCGAGGCAGGGCGAGGGTGAGACCTGCGGGGTGGCCGTGGAGACGGCGATGGACACCGTCGTGATCGTCGACCTGATCAAGGGGGTCTACACCGACTGGCCGCGGATCGAGTCCGACACCCACCTGATCTCCACCGGTTCCACCAAGCCGCTCGAGGACGCCTTCCGGATCGCCCACGCCGACCTGACCGGCTGGGTCGGCGCCGAGCTCGGGTTGTCGCCCCTGGACTCCTACCAGCTGGTCACCCAGGTCGTGGAGTCGCCGGTGGCCAACGTGGTCGACACCGTCTACACGATGACCGCCAAGATCGCCAAGCAGTACCTGCCGGGTGCCTCGGCGTACGGCGGGATCCACGGGCGCCTGCGTGCGCAGGCCGCCGCCCTGCGGGCCACGACATGAGGCTCGGTCTCGACCTGGCCGAGCGGATGGCCCGCGCTGCGTGCGACGCCGCGAGCAGCGAGGGGTGCTTGGTGTCGGCGGCGGTCGTCGACGCGGGCGGGCACCTGGTCGCCTTCCGGCGGATGGACCGGGCGGAGTTCGCCGGGGCCACGATCGCCGTCGACAAGGCCTACACCGCGGCCGGCAACCGGATCGCGACGCTCGACCTGCGGGAGCAGGTGGCGCCGGACGGCGACCTGGCGGGCTACTACGCGGCGTCCGGCGGGCGGTTCATCGCGTTCGGTGGCGGCGTGCCGTTGTGGTACGACGGTCTGGTGGTCGGGGCGGTCGGGGTCAGTGGGGCGAGCGGGCAGCAGGACCATGCGTTCGCCTCCGCGGGGGCCGAGCTCTGGCTCGCGGCGGGAGGTGCCCTCGATGGCTGACGGCATCGGCCGCGTGCGCTTCATGGACGCCCAGCGGGTGAACCTCGACGGGTTCGCCACCGAGGACGCCCGGCTGGGGATGATCGCCTACGACTCGCCGGCGGACCCGGCGCCGTCCCTGGTCGTGCGCGACGGCCGCGTCGTCGAGATGGACGGTCGGGCCGAAGCCGACTTCGACAGCATCGACGAGTTCATCGCCCGGCACGGGCTCGACCTCGACGTCGCCGGCGAGGCGATGGCGCTCGACGACCTCGCGTACGCCCGGATGCTGGTCGATCCCTCGGTGCCGCGGGCCGAGCTGGTGCGGCTGGCGGCGGGGATGACGCCGGCCAAGCTGGCCGCTCCGCTGGGGCTGCTGCGCCCCGCCGAGCTCATGATCGCGATGACCAAGGTGCGGGCGCGACGTACGCCGAGCAACCAGGCGCACGTGACCAACCGGCTCGACGACCCGCTGCTGCTGGCCGCCGACGCGGCGACTGCCGCGGCCTTCGGCTTCCGCGAGCTCGAGACGACCGTGCCGGTCCTCGACGACGCGCCGTCCAACGCGCTCGCGGTCACCCTCGGCTCGGTCGTGGGGGCTGCCGGCGTGCTCGTGCAGTGCTCGGTCGAGGAGGCGCTCGAGCTCGAGCTGGGGATGCGCGGCTTCGTGTCGTACGCCGAGACGGTCTCCCTCTACGGCACCCACGAGGTCTTCGTCGACGGCGACGACACCCCGTGGTCGAAGGCGCTGCTGGCGTCGGCGTACGCCTCACGCGGGGTGAAGATGCGGGTCACGTCCGGTGGTGGCGCCGAGGCGCTCATGGGCGGTGCGCAGGGATACTCGATGTTCTACCTCGAGGCGCGCTGCGTGGCCCTGGCCCGGGCGATCGGCGCCCAGGGTGTGCAGAACGGTGGCATCGACTCGGCCTCGGTGGCGGCGTCCGTGCCGAAGGGCGTCCGCTCGCTGACCGCCGAGAACCTGATGGTGATGCTGCGCAACCTCGAGTCCTGCTCGGGCAACGACGCCCTGATGAGCGAGTCGGAGATGCGACGTACGGCGCGCACGCTGCCGACGCTGCTCGCCGGCTCCGACTTCATCTGCTCGGGGTTCGGGTCGATCCAGCGGTTCGACAACATGTTCGGCCCCAGCAACCTCAATGCCGAGGACATCGACGACTTCCTGGCCATCCAGCGCGACTGGGGCGTCGACGGCGGTCTGCGCACGGCGGACACCGCCGAGCTCGAGCACCTGCGCCGTCGCGCCGCGCAGGTCGCCCGCGACGTCTACGCCTGGTTCGGCCTCGCCGACTACACCGACCAGCAGGTCGAGCTGGCCGTCGACGCGGCGGGGTCGAAGGACCTGGGCGCGACCGACACCCTCGCCGTGCTCAACGCGGCGCACACCATCAAGACCTCGGGTCTGACGGGTCTCGACGTGGTGTCGGCCCTGGAGCAGTGCGGCTACCCCGACGAGGCCCGGCGGCTGCTCGACATGCTGGCCGCCCGGGTGAGCGGCGACTACCTGCAGACCGCGGCGATCTTCGACGAGCAGATGAACGTGCTGTCGCTGGTGACCGACCCGAACGACTATCTGGGACCCGGCACCGGCTACGAGCCGACGCCCGGACGGCAGGCGGAGATCGACGCGATCCGCCAGCAGCGGTCGGTCGACGACCTGCGGCGTGCCCAGGACGATTCCGAGGAGTTCGCCCGGTTCGCCGTCGTGGGGCAGGCGTCGGCCGGGACGGCGGCCGGCGAGGTCGTGATCGGCCTGTCGCCCGCTGTCGGTCGCGCGATCAGCCGGACGCTGTCCGGGCTCACGGTCTCCGAGGTGCTCGCCGAGGTGCTGGCCGGGCTGGAGGAGGAGGGCTGCACGGCCCGCCTGGTGAGGATCAACGACTCGATCGACCTCGGCTCGATCGGGCTGAAGGCCGCGCGGCTGGCGGGCTCGGGCATCGGGATCGGGCTCCAGGCCAAGGGCACGGCCTTGATCCACCGCCGTGACCTGTCACCGCTGGCGAACCTCGAGCTCTACAGCGTGGCCCCCACGATCGGCCGCGCCGACTACCGGTTGCTCGGGGTCAACGCCGGCCGGCACGCGAAGGGTGCGACACCGGACCCCGCGCGCAACCCGTACTCCGACGAGGCGATCGAGGCGAGGTACCACACCCGAGTCGTGGCCCTGGTCGCGATCGAGCGGTCCCTGACGACCGGCGGCGGGCCGGAGGAGCTCCGGTGGAAGGGCGAGCGATGAGCGGAACCGGCGGCAGGGCGTGGTCCGGCCGCGAGGCCTCCGAGCTGAGCGTGGAGGGCGTCGTCGGTGGTGAGCTGGGACCCGACGACATCCGGATCAGCCCCGAGACGCTGCGACACCAGGCCGACGTGGCACGCGCACACGGCAACCCGCAGCTGGCGGCGAACTTCGAGCGCGCCGCCGAGCTCACGGGCTTCGAGGAGTCGGAGATCCTGGCCCTCTACGAGCTGCTCCGTCCCGGTCGCACGTCCGCCGAGCAGCTGCGCGCGCGGGCCGACGAGCTGGAGGCGCGGTCGGCGCCGATCTGCGCGGCGTTCGTGCGCGAGGCGGCGACGGTCTACGAGCGGACCGGCCTGACCGCGTGAGCTCGCCGTGAGCGGGCCCTCGCCGCTGGTCGCCGGCATCGACATCGGCAACGCGACCACCGAGATCGTGCTCGCCCGGGCGGTCGACGGTGTGCTCACCCCCGTGGCGGCCGAGCAGGCGCCGACGCGTGGACCGAAGGGCTCCGGCCCGTCGGTGACCGCGGCCGCGGCGCTGGTACGCCGGATGGCCGGTCGCCTCGGCGAGGTGCCGGTGCGAGGAGCCGTCGCGCGCCTCACCCCCGTGCACACCGACGTCGTCAGCGGGGTGGTCGCGGGCGCCGACACCGGGCGGCTCGGGGTCGTGCCGATCGAGGGGTCGACGCTGGTCCGAGCCGGGGCCGCCGTGGGACGTGGCGTCTGGCTCGACGACCTCGGGACCGCGTCGGGGCCGGTGGTCGTGCTCGTGCCGGCCGGGACCGGGTACGCCGGTGCCGCGGCAGCGCTGAACGCGTCGCGCGCGGATGTCGTGGCCGTCGCGCTGGCCGACGATGAGGCGGTGCTGGTGGGCAACCGGCTGGAGAGGCGGGTCCCCGTCGTCGACCAGGTGCCGGTGCGACGCCTGTCCCAGGCCCTGAGGATCGCGCTCGAGGTGGCCGCACCGGGTGGTGCGCTGGCCCGACTGGTGGACCCCCTGTGGCTGACGTCGGAGCTCGGCCTGGACGAGGCCGAACGTTGGGACGCCGCGACCGCGGCGAGCCGGCTGGCCGGCCGGTCGTCCGGCGTCGTCCTGCTGGAGGACGGCCCGGACCGCGCCCAGGGGGGCGAGCCGGCGTTCTCCGCCGTCGTCCGTACCGAGAGTGGCTGGCGGCTAGCAGACGCATCCGTCTCGGTCGCCGATCTCGCCGTCGTCGACGTCACCGAGACCGCCTGGCCACGGCAGCCCGGGGACCATCGCCTCGCCGCGGCGTACCTGGCCGGCGTCGAGGCGGCCGTCGACGCGTCGTACGAGCTGTCCGAGCGCCTCGGGTTCGCCGTCGACCTGGTCGAGTCCGAGTCGGCGATGGCGGCGCTCGGCGCCGCCAGCACCCCAGGTGCCGACGCCGATGCCGCGGTGCTCGACCTCGGAGCCGGCACCGCCGATCTCGTCGCCGCCGGCACGGCCGAGACCCGAGCCGGCTGCGGTGCGCTGCTCACCGTGGCCGTCGCCGAGGCGCTGGGGACGACCCGCGGCTCGGCCGAGTGGATCAAGCGCGTGCCGTGCGTGCGCGTCGAGGGGCCGACCGTGCGCGTGGCCGAGACCGGGGAGCGCTATCTCGACGACGTCCCGGCACCCGGCTCCGCGATCGGCCGGCTCGCCGTTCCGGGTCCGGCGGGGTTGCTGGGCTTCGGCGGTCAGCTGCCGGCGGCCTCGTGGCGGGCGGCGCGGTGGGCGCTGAAGGAGGAGGTGCTCGGGCGGGCCCTGCGCGAGACGTCGCTGGCCCTGCCGGCGACGCTCGTCGTGGTGGGTGGCGCGGCCGGCGACGACGAGGCGCTCACGGCCGTCTCGGGCCTGCTCCCGCCCGGCACCGTCGTCGGCCGCGCGAACGTCGCCGGCTCGCTCGGCCATCGCCACGCCGTCGCCTGGGGTCTCGCCATCACCGCTTCCGCACGCTGACAAATCACCGACTGGGCGTCGAGTCAGCGGTGGCCGGCCCAGGTGCCGGCGCGGGCGGCGTCGGCCACCAGGTCGGCCAGGGCGGCGAGCCCGGGCTCGTCATCGGCGTCGATGGACGACGTGGTGATCCGGATGTGGTCGGAGTCGGGCGCGGAGATCCAGAACGGGTCGCCGCTGGCGGCTCGCACTCCGGCGGCCGCGAGATGGAGCAGCGCTGCGCCCTGATCAGCCACAGGCACCCAGAGGTTGATGCCGTCGCGACCCGGGACGCACACGCCGCGATCGGCGAGGGCGGAGGCCAGCGCGGCCGTCCGGACGGCGTACGTCGCCTGCGCCCGCGTCACCTGCTCCCGCGAGTGCGGGTCGGTCAGCAGCTCGAGCAGGATCGACTGCACGAGCCGGCTGCTCCAGCCCTGCCCGAGGTACCGGCGCTCGACGATCGGGGCCACGACGGACGCCGGTCCCCCGATCGCGGCCAACCGGAGATCGGGGCCGTGGGTCTTGGAGAAGCTGCGTACCAGCACGATCCGGTCGGGCAGGAGCGCTCCGAGAGAGATCTGTGGACCCGAGGGCGCACCCCCGGCGGAGTCGTCCTCCACGATCACCGAATCGCGTCCCGCGAGGACGGTCGCCAGCTCGCCCGCGCGCGCGAGTGAGAGCGACCGGCCCGACGGGTTCTGTCCCCACGGCTGGAAGAACAGCACCTTGGCCCCGGCGTCCAGGGCTGACACCACGTCGGCGACCACCGGGCCCTCCGCGTCGTACCGCACCCCGATCGGGACGGTGCCCGCCATCTCCAGCAGGTCGAGCAGCGGGGGGAAGCACGGCTGCTCGACGGCGACCCGGTCGCCGAAGCGCAGGTGCGCCGCCACGAACTGGCTGTGGGCGTCCATCGCGCCGTCCACGACCGTCAGCGCCTCGACGGGGTGCGGCCAGGAGGCCTCGAGGACCTCCCTCAGCGCGGGCACGACCGGCTCCTCCAGGTAGGAGTGCTGGGTCTCGTCGCGCCGGACCCGCCGCATCGCGGCGTGCAGGTCGGGCAGCAGCCGCGGGTCGGGGAGTCCGGTCGAGAGGTCGACCCGGTAGCCCGCGCGGGAGTCGAGGGCCCGGCGGTAGCGTCGTGGGCCGACCGACGCCTCGCGCACCCGGGTGCCCCTTCGGCCGTCGGTTTCGATGAGTCCGGCCCGGGCCAGCTGGGACCACGCGGCACTGATGGTGGCCGGGGCGACCTGGAGATCGCGCGCGACCCGACGGATGGGCGGAAGCCGTTCCCCGGGCCGCAGCACCCCCCGGTCGATGCCGGCCGACAGGGCGAGCGCGATGCCCTTCGCCGAGCGGTCCTCGACCGCCTCGACCAGCGCCTGCCACATGTTTTGTAACATAGCAATGAAAGCATTGCTCTAGATAGTGCGATGTCGATATTTTCCAGACATGACAACGCGCATCACGCACTGGATCAACGGCGCCGCAGCACCCGGAGGCTCCGGCCGCACCGGTGCGGTGTTCAACCCCGCGACCGGCGAGCAGACCGGCGAGGTCGACCTCGCGAGCCGCGACGAGATCGACGCGGTCGTCCGCAGCGCCACGGAGGCCGCCGCGATCTGGCGCTCCGCGACGCTGGCCACGCGCACCCGCGTGCTCTTCGCGTTCCGAGAGCTGCTCGCCGCGGGCGGCGACGACCTCGCCGCGATCGTCACGGCCGAGCACGGCAAGGTGCTCAGCGACGCGGCAGGGGAGGTCCAGCGCGGCTTGGAGAACGTGGAGTACGCGTGTGGAGTGGCCGAGCACATGAAGGGTGGCTACTCCGAGCAGGCCGGCACCGGGGTCGACGTCTACTCGATCCGTCAGCCGCTCGGCGTCGTGGCCGGGATCACGCCGTTCAACTTCCCGGTGATGGTGCCGATGTGGATGTGCGCCAACGCGATCGCCACCGGCAACGCGTTCATCCTCAAGCCCAGCGAGAAGGACCCGTCGGCGGCTCTGTTCCTGGCCGACCTGTGGAAGAAGGCCGGCCTCCCCGACGGGGTGTTCTCGGTGGTCCAGGGTGACAAGGAGGCGGTCGACGCGATCCTCGAGCACCCCGACATCGCCGCTGTGAGCTTCGTCGGCTCCACGCCGATCGCCCGCTACATCTACGAGACGGGCACGCGCCACGGCAAGCGCGTCCAGGCCCTCGGCGGCGCCAAGAACCACATGCTGGTGCTGCCCGACGCCGACGTCGACATGGCCGCCGACGCCCTCGTCTCGGCGGCGTACGGGGCGGCCGGCGAGCGGTGCATGGCGATCTCGGTCGCCGTGGCCGTCGGCGACGTGGCCGACCCCCTGGTCGACGCCATCGCCGCGCGCCTGCCCAAGCTCCGCATCGGCCACGGCACCGACCCCGACTCCGAGATGGGCCCGCTGATCACCCGCGAGCACCGCGACCGGGTCGCCGACTACGTCCGCCAGGGCGTCGAGGCCGGCGCCACGGCGGTCGTCGACGGGCGCGAGGCCGAAGTGCCCAGCGACGGCTTCTTCCTGGGGACGACCCTGCTCGACCGGGTCAGCCCGGAGATGACGGTCTACACCGACGAGATCTTCGGGCCGGTCCTCTGCATCGTCCGCGAGGAGTCCTACGACGAGGCCGTCGCCCTGATCAACAGCAACCCGTTCGCCAACGGCACGGCGATCTTCACCCGCGACGGCGGGGCCGCCCGCCGGTTCCAGTTCGACGTGGAGGTCGGCATGGTCGGGGTCAACGTCCCGATCCCGGTGCCGGTCTCCTACTACTCCTTCGGCGGCTGGAAGGCCTCGCTGTTCGGCGACAGCCACATGTACGGCCCCGAGGGCATCGCCTTCTACACGCGTGGCAAGGTCGTCACGTCGCGCTGGCCCGACCCGGCCACCTCGACGATCGACCTCGGCTTCCCGACCCACAGCTGAATCTCGACAAGCTCGATCACCGAAGGAGCGTCGCCATGACCCCGACGTACGACGGCCCGCTGGCCGGCATTCCCACCGACGAGGCGACGGTCCGCAAGCTCGACCGCGCGCACGTCTTCCACTCCTGGTCGGCGCAGGGGCTGATCGATCCGCTGCCGATCGCGGATGCGGAGGGCTCGCGCTTCACCGACTACGAGGGGAAGTCCTACCTCGACTTCTCCAGCCAGCTGGTCAACGTCAACATCGGCTACCAGCACCCCAAGCTGGTCAAGGCGATCGTCGACTACGCCCAGCAGATGACGACGATCCAGCCGGCCTTCGCCAACGACGCGCGCTCGGAGGCGGCGCGTCTGATCACCGAGGTCGCTGGGCACGACCTCAACCAGGTGTTCTTCACCAACGCCGGCGCCGAGGCCAACGAGAACGCGATCCGGCTGGCTCGCCTCCACACCGGACGTCCGAAGATCCTCGCGATGTACCGCAGCTATCACGGTGCCACCCACGGTGCGATCGGGCTGACCGGTGACCCGCGCCGGTGGGGCACCGAGCCGCACGTCATCCCCGGCATCGTGCACTTCTGGGGTCCCTACCCGTACCGGTCGGCCTTCCACTCCTCCCCTCCCGAGGAGGAGACGACCCGCGCCCTGCAGCACCTGCGCGACACGATCATGGTCGAGGGCGCCGCGACGATCGCGGCGATCATCCTCGAGCCGGTCGTCGGCACCAACGGCATCCTGGTGCCCCCGCCGGGCTACCTGGCCGGCGTCCGCGACATCTGCGACGAGCACGGCATCCTGCTGATCTCCGACGAGGTGATGGCCGGGTTCGGGCGTTGCGGTGAGTGGTTCGCGGTCCAGCACTGGGACGTCCGCCCCGACCTCATCTCGTTCGCCAAGGGGGTCAACTCCGGCTACCTCCCGCTCGGGGGAGTGGTGATCAGCGACCCGGTCGCCGAGACCTTCCAGGAGCGGGTCTACCCCGGTGGGCTCACCTACTCCGGCCATCCCCTCGCGTGCGCGTCGGCGGTCGCCTCCATCGAGATCTTCAAGGAGGAGGGGATCGTCGAGCACGCCCGCGCCCTCGGCACGGACGTGATCGGACCCGAGCTGGCCAAGCTCGCCGACCGGCACCCCTCGGTAGGCGACGTGCGCGGCCTGGGCGTCTTCTGGGCCATCGAGCTGGTGCGCGATCGCGACACCCGTGAACCACTCGTGCCCTACAACGCCTCGGGTGAGGCGGCGGCCCCGATGGGCGCGTTCGCCGCGGCCTGCAAGCAGCGGGGCCTGTGGCCGATGACGCACTTCAACCGCACCCACGTCGTGCCGCCGTGCACGATCACCGAGCAGGACCTCCGTGAGGGTCTGTCGATGCTCGACGAGGCGCTGGACACCGCGGACTCCTACTACACCGGCAGCTGAGCACGGGGTCCCGCTCGGGCCGGCCTGGCAGACTCGTCCTCTCCACGAGCTGGTGACGCGAGGGAGGCGCGATGGCCGACTGTTGTGGCCACGACGAGGGCGGGTGGGACTACTTCGACCTGGGCAGCCACCACCGCCCGGTCACGACCGCGTCCGAGGACGCCCAGACCTGGTTCGACCGCGGCCTGGCCTGGACGTACGGCTTCCACCACGAGGAGGCCAGGCGCTGTTTCGAGCGCGCCGCCGAGGCGGATCCCGACTGCGCGATGGCGCACTGGGGCATCGCCTACGTCGTCGGCCCCAACTACAACTACGCCTGGGACGACTTCGACCCGGCCGGCCTCACCTCGTCCCTGTCCACCGCGCGGGAGGCGCGCGCCGAGGCGGAGCGGCTCGCGCCCGGGGCGACCGAGGCGGAGCAGGCGCTGATCGCCACGCTGGCCGCCCGCTACCCGGTCGTCGACGCCACCGAGGGAGACCCGGGCTGGTGCGAGGGGCACGCGGCGGCCATGCGCACGGCGTACCGGCGATTCTCCGACGACCTCGACATCGCCGCCCTCTTCGCCGAGTCGTTGATGAACGTCACGCCCTGGCAGATGTGGGACCTGCCCACCGGACAGCCTGCCCCCGGTGCGCACACGCTGGAGTGCCGCGAGGTGCTCGAGCGCGCCCTGCAGGCACCGGAGTCGCGTCGCCACCCCGGGATCCTCCACATGTACATCCACCTGATGGAGATGTCGCCGACGCCCGAGGCCGCCTCCGAGGCGGGCGCCCTGCTGAGCGACCTGGTTCCGGATGCCGGTCACCTGCGTCACATGCCTTCGCACATCGACGTGCTGACGGGGGACTACCGACGGGTGATCGACGCCAACCAGGCCGCCTACGAGGCGGACCAGCGCTACGTCGACGTGGGCGGCGTGATGAACGCCTACACGCTCTACCGCTGTCACGACCTGCACTTCCTGGTCTACGGCGCCATGTTCGTCGGCGACCGTCGCATCGCCCTCGACGCCGCCGAGCGACTGGTGGCGGCGATCCCCGAGTCGCTGCTCCGCGTCGAGTCGCCGCCGATGGCCGACCTCCTCGAGGCGTTCGTGCCCGTCCGGGTGCACGTGCTGATCCGGTTCGGGATGTGGGAGGAGCTGATCTCGGAGCCCATTCCCGAGGACTACGAGCTGTACGCCGCCACCACCGCGTTCGTCCACTACGGCCGCGGCGTCGCCTACAGCGCGACCGGGCGAGTGGCCGAGGCCGAGCGGGAGCGGGAGCTCTTCCGGGCCGCCGTGGCGCGGGTGCCGGCGACCCGCACCCTGTTCAACAACACCGTCGCAGACCTCCTCGCGGTCGCCTCGGAGATGCTCGACGGCGAGCTCCGCTACCGCCGCGGCGAGTACGACGAGGCGTTCGCCGCGCTCCGGCGCAGCATCGACCTCGACGACCACCTGCCGTACGACGAGCCGTGGGGTTGGATGCAGCCCACCCGGCACGCGTACGGCGCGCTGCTGGTCGAGCAGGGGCATCTGGAGGAGGCAGCCGCCGTCTACCGCGCCGACCTCGGCCTCGACGACTCGCTGCCGCGCGCCTTGCGCCACCCGAACAACGTGTGGAGCCTGCACGGCTACCACGAGTGCCTGAGCCGCCTCGGGCACGACGAGGAGGCTGCCGCGATCAAGGTGGACCTCGACGCCGCGCAGGCACAGACGGACGTGCCGATCGTCGCCAGCTGCGCCTGTCGGACGATAGCCTGAGACGTGGACACGTGGAGGGCCAGGGTCTCCGGGTTCCTCCGGAAGTGGCAGCAGGCGCGCAACGAGGTCAAGCGGGCCAAGAACGCCCGCCGCGACGCGGCCCAGGCCGAGGAGCTGGACATGGTCAAGAAGGGCTTGTCCCGTCGCCCGGGCGGCTTCCTCTGACGGCTAACCTCACCACGTGATCGTGGTGAACCGGTTCCGGGTGCCCGAGGCCGAGCAGACACAGTTCCGCGACGACCTCGAGCGGGCCCGCGAGGCGCTCTCCGGGCAGCGCGGATACGTCGCCGGTCGGATCGGCCGCAACGTCGACGACCCTGGGCTCTGGGTGCTGACCACGGAGTGGGAGGGGCCGGGAGCCTACCGCCGCGCGCTCTCGGCGTACGACGTGAAGCTGGCGGCCGTGCCGACCCTCAGCCGTGCGCTGGACGAGCCCAGCGCCTACGAGCGGGTCGAACCCGGAACCGCGTTGAACCGCCCCGAGGCCCGGTCGTTAGGCTGACGGTTCCGATCTGACCGACAGCCAGCCGGCCGACCCCAGGAGCCCCCGTGGCCAAGCCGCCCCCCAGCAAGCTCGACCTCGTCGTCTCCCTCTGCAAGCGCCGGGGCTTCGTGTTCCCGTCCGGCGAGATCTACGGCGGCACCCGCTCGGCGTGGGACTACGGCCCGCTCGGCGTGGAGCTGAAGGAGAACATCAAGCGGCAGTGGTGGCGGTTCATGGTCACCCAGCGTGACGACATGGTCGGTCTCGACTCCTCGATCATCCTGCCGACGAAGACCTGGGAGGCCAGCGGCCACCTGGCGACGTTCTCCGACCCGCTGGTCGAGTGCCAGTCGTGCCACAAGCGCTTCCGCGAGGACCACCTCCAGGAGGAGTACGCCGGCAAGCACGACATCGCCGATCCCGACACCGTCGACCTCAACGAGTCGGTGCCCTGCCCCAACTGCGGCAACCGCCACACCTGGACCGAGCCGCGGCAGTTCAACATGATGCTGAAGACCTACCTCGGCGTCGTCGAGGACGAGTCCGGGCTGTACTACCTGCGCCCCGAGACCGCGCAGGGCATCTTCTTGAACTTCGCCAACATCGTGACCAGC
Organism: Nocardioides sp.; assembly: GCA_025924815.1. Taxonomy (GTDB): domain Bacteria; phylum Actinomycetota; class Actinomycetes; order Propionibacteriales; family Nocardioidaceae; genus Nocardioides. Next base: position 26,347 of record JAICHQ010000022.1, on the reverse strand, counting down.
GCGCGGATGAAGCCGCCGTTCGGCATCGCTCAGATGGGCAAGTCGTTCCGCAACGAGATCACCCCCGGCAACTTCATCTTCCGCACCCGCGAGTTCGAGCAGATGGAGATGGAGTACTTCGTCAAGCCCGGCGACGACGAGGAGTGGCACCAGTACTGGATCGACGAGCGCACCCGATGGTTCACCGATCTCGGCATCGGCACCGACAACCTGCGTCACTTCGAGCACCCCCAGGAGAAGCTGAGCCACTACGCGAAGCGCACCGTCGACATCGAGTACCGCTTCGGCTTCTCCGGCCGCGAGTTCGAGGAGCTCGAGGGCATCGCCAACCGCACCGACTTCGACCTCACCCAGCACTCCCAGGCCTCCGGGCAGGACCTCTCCTACTTCGACCAGGCCAGCGGCGAGCGCTACGTCCCCTACGTGATCGAGCCGGCGCTCGGCCCCAACCGGGCGATGATGGCGTTCCTCCTCGACGCCTACACCGAGGACGAGGCGCCCAACACCAAGGGCGGGGTCGACACCCGGGTCTCGCTGCGTCTGGACCCCCGGCTCGCACCGGTCAAGGTCGCGGTGCTCCCGCTGAGCCGCAACGCCGACCTGTCGCCCAAGGCGCGCGACCTGGCCGCCGAGCTCCGCGGCCACGGCTGGAACGTCGAGTTCGACGACTCCGGCGCCATCGGCCGACGCTACCGCCGCCAGGACGAGATCGGTACGCCGTACTGCGTCACCGTCGACTTCGACACCCTCGACGACCACGCCGTCACCGTGCGCGAACGAGACACGATGGCGCAGGAGCGGATCTCGCTGGATCTCGCGAGCGGCTACTTCGCCGAGCGTCTGCTGGGGTGCTGACCTCGCGTGCACAATGACCGCGTGACGCGTCGCACCCTTCCCGCGCTGGTGGTCGTGGCCGCCCTGTCCCTCGCCGGATGCGGCGGCGCGGGCTCGTCCGAGCCCGGGGCCGGCGGCTCGGGCGGCACGGGCGGCTCGAGCGGCTCGGGGCCGACCGCGTCGACGCAGTCCGGCGGCCCCAGCCAGAGCCCGAGCTCGTCGTCGGCGGTCGTCCAGGGGGTCACCCTGACCGCGCAGGGGTCGCAGCTGAGGCTGGGCCAGACCGCCCGGGTCAGCTGGAAGCCCGACCAGAAGACGGTGGGGGTCATCGCCGTGTCGGTGACCCGGCTGCAGAAGATGCCGATCAGCGCCTTCTCCGACTGGCGGCTGAACGCCGCCACGCAGAGGTCCACGCCGTACTTCGTGCACGCCACGGTGCGCAACCTCGGCCGCAGCAACCTGTCGGGCAAGCCCGTCCCGCTCTACCTGCTCGACCAGCGCAACACGCTGCTGCAGGCCTCCACCTTCCAGGCGTCGTACGCCGCGTGCCCGAGCCGGCCACTGCCCGCGAAGTTCACCCGCAAGAAGAAGACAAGGGTCTGCCTGGTCTACTTCGCACCGGACCACGGCAGGCTGGTCGCCGTCAGCTTCCGGCCCACCCAGGACTTCGTCGCCATCACCTGGGAGGGCGCGGTGTCCAAGCCGAGGAAGCGGTAGTCGTGGGACCGCGGTTTGGCCCACCACCCTCGACGCCGGACAATCGACCCATGCCTCTGACCCTCGGCACGCTGTTGGTGCCCGTGCCGGTCGTGCTCGCACCGATGGCGGGGATCACCAACGCGGCGTATCGACGGCTGTGCGCCGAGCAGGGCGCGGGTTTGTACGTCTGCGAGATGATCACCAGCCGCGGGCTGGTCGAGCGCGACACGACGACGCTGTCGATGCTGGTCTTCGACGAGCTCGAGACCACGCGCTCGGTGCAGCTCTACGGCACCGACCCGGCGTACGTCGGCAAGGCGACCGAGATCCTCTGCGCCGAGTACGGCGTGCACCACGTCGACCTCAACTTCGGCTGCCCCGTGCCCAAGGTGACCCGCAAGGGGGGCGGCGGAGCGCTGCCGTGGAAGCGCGGCCTGCTCGGCGAGATCCTGGGCGCGGCCGTCTCCGCCGCCGATCCGTACGGCGTGCCGGTCACCATGAAGACCCGCAAGGGACTCGACGACGGCCATCTCACCTACCTCGACGCCGGGCGGATCGCGGAGGACGCCGGCATCGCGGCCATCGCCCTGCACGGCCGCACCGTCGCACAGTCCTACAGCGGCCAGGCCGACTGGGACGCGATCGCCCGGCTCGTCGAGCACGTCGGCATCCCGGTGCTCGGCAACGGCGACATCTGGGAGGCCGGTGACGCGCTCCGGATGGTCGAGCAGACCGGTGCCGCCGGAGTCGTCGTCGGACGCGCCTGCCTGGGCCGGCCCTGGCTGTTCCGCGACCTCGCCGCCGCGTTCACCGGACTAGACGTACGGACCCTCCCGACCCTCGGCGAGGTCCGCGCCATGATGCGTCGCCACGCCGAGCTGCTCAGCGAGCACATGGGGGAGGAGCGGGGCTGCAAGGAGTTCCGCAAGCACGTCTCGTGGTACCTCAAGGGGTTCCGCGCGGGTGGTGGGCTGCGGCACTCGCTGGCCCTGGTCGACTCGCTGGGGGCCCTCGAGGTCCTTCTCGAGGACCTCGACCCGGACGAGCCGTTCCCGGTCTCTGAGCTCGGCTCGCCGCGGGGTCGCCAGGGTTCGCCACGGGAGCGGGTCGTCCTCCCCGAGGGCTGGCTCGACGACACCGACGGCCGCTCGTTGCACCTGACCGAGGACGCCTCGGAGGCCACCGGCGGCTGACCTGACGGTGGACCCGGGATTTCAGCGTCCCCGGCACCTGTGCTTGACTGCCACGTCGTGTCCGGAACGTGACCTCCGCTCGGGCCGGGGATCACGGAGACGACCGTCATCCCCCGAACTCAACTGCAAAGGAATCAGCGCTGTGGCCTCCCATCGCCACAAGCGGGAAACCAATGCCCGCCGGCTCGTCTCCCTGACCGCGGGCCGGGCCACCCGGATCGCCGTCGGCGTTGCAGCCGTGGCGACCCTGCCGGCCGTGGCCCTCGGCGTCGTCCGGACCACCCCGGCGCCGTCGATGGACCTCGCGGCCCACCAGTCACAGCAGCAGCAGGCACCGATCCGCCTCGACCCGCGGCGGTACGACGGGGCGTCGGTCTCGAGGTCGTTCAACCGCACCGCGGCCCGCAACTTCCAAGACGGCATCGCCGCCCAGCGGGCCACGGCCCGTGCGGTGCGGCTGGCGCACGTGAGGAAGTGGACGACCGTCGACCTCAATCTCTGGTCGAGCTCGGCGCAGGCCGCCGAGCAGGTCGGCCTGGTCAAGGCCGGAACGCGGGTGCTGGTCACCGGCCGGGCCGCCGACGGCCGCGTCGAGCTGGCCGTCGGCGACCAGTCGCGCTGGGTGACGGCCGACTACCTGTCCGTCGACAAGCCCGACGCCTCGGCCGGCGTCGCCGCCGGCCTGTCCATGGCGCCGTGCCCCGACGGCTCGGTCGAGTACCGACTGACCCCCGCCGCGGTCTACCTGTACCGCTCGGTGTGCCACGCCTTCCCCCAGATCACGTCGTACGGCGGGTGGGACGCCCACGGCGAGCACGTCACCGGCAGGGCCCTCGACATCATGACCAGCGACGTCGCCCTCGGGAACTCCATCGCGGCGTTCCTCCAGGCCCACGCCTCCGAGCTGCACATCTACGACATCCTGTGGCGCCAGCACATCTGGACCCCGGTGCGCGCCTCGGAGGGCTGGCGCCTGTTCGCCGATCGCGGCTCACCGACCGCCAACCACGACGACCACGTGCACGTCTCCGTCTACTGACGGAAGTGCTGGCACCGAATGCCCGCGCTGCACATCAGAGACGTTCCGCAGGAAACCGTCGCCGCGATCAAGCGCCGGGCTTCCCGGCACGGGAACTCCGTCCAGCAGGAACTGCGCGACGTTCTCGAGCGGGGGGGGGGCGGAGCCGGTCGCCGGCGGGCGTCCACGCCGGCTGAACCTCACCACCGTGGCGACGGGGCACATCGAGCCGTTCGACCGAGCCGACTTCTACGATGACGACGAGCGCTGATCCGACCCCGCTCCTCGTCGTCGCCACCGACGTTCTTCTCGCTGCTACGGACACGAGCCGCGCAGCCCATGTGGCGGCCACCGCGTTCCTCAACGACGACGAGCGCCGACTGGCGCTGACTCCGCAGATCGTCGGGGAGTGCCCGCCCGTCCTGTCCACCTGACGCGCAACCGGTTGGAGGGGCATTCACGTGATTTTTGATGACTCGGTCCGCCGGTGGACTGAGTCGACCGAGCGTGCGCCGGTCGAGCCCGTCGGAGGGAGGAGCACTACCCTCGGCTCGATGCTGTACGACGAGGCCGCGCGGGAGCGCTGGGTGGACGAGCCGCCCAAACGCATCGCGGCGCCCGAGCGCACCCCGTTCGAGCGTGACCGCGCCCGGCTCGTGCACGCCGCGGCGAGCCGTCGGCTCGCGGCGAAGACCCAGGTGGTGGGGCCGCAGAGCGACGACTTCGTCCGCAACCGGCTGACCCACAGCCTCGAGGTCGCCCAGATCGCGCGGGACCTGGCACGGACGCTGGGCTGCGAGCCCGACCTCGTCGAGACCGCCGCGCTCGCGCACGACCTCGGCCACCCGCCGTTCGGCCACAACGGGGAGAGAGTGCTCGCGGACGCGGCAGCCGGCGTCGGGGGGTTCGAGGGCAACGCCCAGACCCTGCGGCTGCTGACCCGGCTGGAGGCGAAGACCTTCGGCTACGACGGCCGCTCGGCGGGGCTGAACCTGACCCGGGCCACCCTCGACGCCTGCACCAAGTACCCGTGGCCGCTCGACGAGGCCACGGTGCCGACTGGGGTCCACGCCGACGGCTCCCCGCGGGTGGTGCGCAAGTTCGGGGTGTACGACGACGACCGGCCGGTCTTCGACTGGCTCCGCAGCGGTGCCCCGGCTAGGCGGAGGTGCTTCGAGGCGCAGGTGATGGACCTCGCCGACGACATCGCCTACTCCGTGCACGACGTCGAGGACGGCATCGTGGCCGGCCGCATCGACCTGACCAGGCTGGACGTCGCCGCGGTCCGGGCCGCCGTGCGCGACTGGTACCTCCCCGACACCGACGAAGACGCCCTCGACGGGGCGTTGGCACGGCTCCGTTCCATCGGGTCCTGGCCGTCGGCGTCGTACGACGGTAGCCGCCGCGCGCTGGCGGCCCTGAAGAACCTCACCAGCGACGTGATCGGCCGCTTCGCCGAGGAGGCGCGCTCGGCGACCTTCGCGGCGCACCCGGGCACGCGGGTGCGCTACGAGGCCGACCTGGTCGTGCCGGATGACTCCCGCACCGAGATGGCGATGCTCAAGGGCATCGCCGCCCACTACGTGATGCAGGCCGACGACCGGGTCCTGGCCATGGCCGGCCAGCGGGAGCTGCTGGCCGAGCTGGTCGAGGTGCTGGCGAGCACGGGCTCCGAGCACCTGGACACCGCCTTCGCCCACGACTGGGCGGAGGCCCCCGACGACGCGGCCAGGCTCCGGGTCGTGGTCGACCAGGTCGCCTCGCTCACCGACGCCAGTGCCGTCGCCTGGCACGCCCGGCTGACCCGGCCGGGCGAGCCGCCCGGCCCTGGGGTCAGGACGCTCTAGGGAAGGTCGCCCTGGGGACCGGCCATGTGCTGCGGCTCCGGCTCGGAGGAGTCCGACCGGGAGACCTTCGCCGCCGCCGCGCCGGCGGCGCTGGTGACCTTGTCGGCCACCAGCGGAGCCTGCTGCCGGGCCGTGTCGACCGCGTGCTGGGTCTTCTGCTGCACGCGCGGGTCGTTCTTCACCTTCGTGACGGCGTCCATGATCTGGTCGTAGCGCTCACGTCCCGCGCGGGTTCCCAGGACGTATCCCAGGCCGGCGGCGACGAGCAGCATCAGCTTCTTCATCGGGTTGACTCCTTCGTCTCGGTGCGGTGTCGACGGCGGCTCCCTGTGGCCGCCGCCTGCTCTGTCTCGGTGTGGTGGGACTCGTCGGCGCCGGCAGCGTCCTCGTCGTGGGCGGCCGCCCGCTCGCGGATGGCCCGGCCCCGGGCGATGTCCTTCTGCTCCTTCTTGCGCGCCTTGCGGATGCCGCGGGTGTCGCGGGCGGGCAGCTGGAGCTCCTCCTCGGCCGCGATGCCCGCCTGCAGCTGGCGTCCGCGCTCGAGCTCGGAGTCGAGCTCCGCGCCGAACAGCAGGGCGACGTTCGTGATCCACAGCCAGAGCAGCCCGACCACCGCACCGGCCAGCGTTCCGTAGGTCTTGTCATAGCTGCCGAACGACGCGACGTACAGCGCGAAGGCGACCGACGCGAGCACCCAGATCACGATGGCCACGAACGCTCCGACCGAGATCCAGCGGAAGCGCGGCTGCTTCACGTTGGGGGTGGCGTAGTAGAGGATCGCCACGATCATCACGACGAACAGCACGATCACAGGCCACTTGGCGATGTTCCAGACGGTGACCGCCTGCGACCCCAGGCCGACGACACCGCCGATGGAGTCGGCCAGCGGACCCGACACGATGAGCATCACCAGGACCACCGCGACCAGCAGGATCGCGACCAGGGTCACCAGCAGCGTCAGCGGGCGGAGCTTCCAGAACGGCCGGCCCTCGTCGATCTCGTAGACGGCGTTCATGGCCCGGCCGAAGGCACCGACGTACCCCGAGGCCGACCAGAGCGCGCCGAGGAGGCCGATCACGAGTCCGAGGCCGGCGCCGGGCGACGTGGAGATGCTGTCCAGGGCCGGGCGGATGGTGTCGAGCGTGGTCGAGGAGACCAGTGGCTGGAGCACCTCCATCACCTTGTCGACGCTGTTCTTGCCCTGTCCCACGACGCCCAGCACTGAGATCAACGCGATCGCGGCCGGGAAAAGGGACAGGACGGCGTAGTAGGTGAGCCCGGCGGCGAGGTCGGTGCAGTGGTCGTCGCCGAACTCGCGGACGGTCTTGCGCAGCGCGTAGCGCCAGGAGCGTCCACTGAGCTGGGTCGGAGACTCGGGCTTGCGCTCGTCGTCCACGTCGGGCATCCGGTCGGGATCGCGGTCAGGTCCGGACCGTTCGTCGTAGCTCATCGTCGATGCCACCACACGAGCAGGCCGGCGACGACCACGATCCCCACGACCGCAGCGACGAGCTCCGGGCGGGGCCCGCCGGTGTCGGTGGTGGCCCGGTCCCTGACGTCGGCGACGCGCTCCCTGGCCTGCGTCTTCACGTCCAGCTTGTGCGTCAGCCGGTCGACGGTGTCGGCGAGCTGCTCGCGCTGGGCCTCGATCTCCGCCTCCAGCCGGGCGGTCTGCTCGTCGCTCATCGGTGGTCTCCCTTCACGGTGGCGAGGTCCTCCTTGACGCCCTCGATCGCGTGCTCGGGGGCCACGGGGGTTGCCTGCTGGACCTTCTGCTTGCCCATCAGGGCGACCACCCCGGCCACCGCGAGAAGGACGAGCGCGACGATGAGTGCCGAGAGCCAGTCCGGCAGGGAGTGGGCCAGGGCGAGGATGGCGGTGGTGACCAGGCAGCACAGGCCGAGGAACCCCAGCAGCCCGGCGGCGCTGAACATGCCGATGCCGAGCCCCGCGCGCTTCCCCTTCTGGCTCATCTCGGCCTGCGCGAGGCGCATCTCGGAGCGGATCAGCTGAGGCACCTGCTGGGTCAGGTCGTGGATCAGCCCGCCCAAGGTGGGGTCGTCCTGCGCGGTGTGGGCCGGCTGACCCGAGGTCGGCGTACTCATGTCCGGGCCGTACCCCACAACCCGGGGGATAACCCTCCGGTCGGGTCGGACCCGGGCCGTAGACTCCGGGCGTGGCCGGACGGATTCGCGAGGAAGACATCGCGGAGGTGCGTGAGAAGGCCAAGATCGACGAGGTCGTCGGCGACTACGTCACGCTGCGGCCGGCCGGCGGAGGGTCGCTGAAGGGCCTGTGCCCCTTCCACGACGAGAAGTCGCCGTCGTTCAACGTCAACCCGGCCCGCGCCTTCTACCACTGCTTCGGCTGCGGCGAGGGCGGCGACGTGATCGCCTTCGTGATGAAGATCGACGGGCTCGGCTTCACCGAGGCGGTCGAGCGGCTTGCCGACAAGGTCGGTGTGACGCTGCGCCGCGAGGACGGCGACACCCGGCCCGAGCGGCCGCGCGGGCCCCAGCGGAGCCGGCTGGTCGAGGCCAACCGGGTCGCGCAGGAGTTCTACGCTGCCGCGCTCGGCACGCCCGACGCCGTGGCGGGTCGGCAGTTCCTGGGCGAGCGCGGCTTCGACCAGACCGCCGCCGAGCAGTTCGGCATCGGGTTCGCCCCGCGTGACGGAGAGTCGCTCCTGCGCCACCTCCGGCAGCGCCGGTTCACCGACGAGGAGTCGGTCGCGGCCGGGCTCGTGGCGATGGGCCGTTCGGCGTACGACCGCTTCCGGGGCCGCCTGCTGTGGCCGATACGCGACTCCAGCGGCGACACCATCGGGTTCGGCGCGCGGCGGATCTTCGACGACGACCGGATCGAGGCCAAGTACCTCAACACCCCGGAGACGTCGCTGTACAAGAAGAGCCAGGTGCTCTACGGCATCGACCTCGCCCGACGAGAGATGGCGCGGACGTCGAAGGCGGTCGTCGTCGAGGGCTACACCGACGTGATGGCCTGCCACCTGTCCGGGGTCGGTACGGCGGTCGCGACCTGCGGCACCGCCTTCGGCGACGACCACGCACGGGTCCTGAGGCGCTTCCTCAACGATCATGCGGAGTTCCCCGGCGAGGTCATCTTCACCTTCGACGGCGACGCCGCCGGCCAGAAGGCCGCGCTGCGAGCGTTCGGCGGGGACCAGAACTTCGTCAGCCAGACCTATGTGGCGGTCGAGCCGACCGGGCTCGACCCCTGCGACCTGCGGCTCCAGCAGGGCGACTCCGCGGTCCGCGAGCTGATCGCCCGACGCCAGCCGCTGTACCGCTTCGTGCTCGCCAACGTCGTGAAGAAGTACGACCTCGACCGGGCTGAGGGGCGCGTCGGCGCCGTACGGGAGGCCGCGACGCTGGTCCACAGCAGTCGCGACACCGCAGTGGTGGCGAGCTCCTTCGCCCGCGAGATCGCGTCGCTGACCGGCATGGACCCGGCTGAGGTGCAGGTGGAGGTCCGCCGGGCCGCGGTGCGCCGGCCGAGCGACGCCCGGCCGCCCGGCCGGCCCGAGGCCGGCGCACCCCCGGCGGCGCTCCACCAGCGCCTGCCCGACCTGCGCGACCCGCGCTTCGTGCTCGAGCGCGAGACCCTGAAGCTCGTCGTGCAGGAGCCGGCCTCGGTGGCGCGCACAGCCCAGGACCTCGGTGCCAACGACTTCACCCACCCCACCTACCGGGCCGTGTGGGAGCTGGTGGAGAAGAACGGCGGCCTTGCGGCCGCCGACGCCGACTGGGCAGGTCGGCTGCGCGACCACGCCGGCGACCAGGCGGTGATAGCGGCGCTCTCGGCCCTCGCCGTCGAGCCGGTGCCGTCGAAGAAGGGGGCCGACGACGCGTTCGTGGCCAACACCGTCTACCGGCTGCAGGAGCTCACGGCCCAGCGCCGGATCGCCGAGGTGAAGTCGCGCCTCCAACGGACCAACCCGGTCGAGCACACGACCGAGTACAACCGGATGTTCGGCGAGCTGACCGCGCTCGAGCAGCACCGCCGTCAGCTCCGCGACCTCGCCCTGGGCGCCCTGTGAGACGACGCCCGCGCCCGCCGATCCGCGTGGCGACGGGGGAGCGGCTGCTGGCCTGGGCGCCTCTGGTCACCGGCGGTTGGGTCGCCGGCACCCGCGACGCCCTCTACCTGCACGACGCCCGGCTGCCCTGGGAACAGGTGCAGGAGGCCGACTGGGATCGCGACCAGAGCCGTCTGCGGGTCAGCGAGGTCGGCATCTGGGGCCGGCCGCGTCCCGTGCATGAGCTGGACGTCCCCGACACCGCCGCCCAGGACACCGACCGGCTGCTGCAGCTCCTCCGCGAGCGGGTGACGGCGAGCGTGCTGCTGACCCGGCATGTCCCGATCACCGGTCGGCGCGGCGTACGCGTGGTGGCCCGGCGTGCTCCCTCCGGCCGCTCCGAGGTGACGTGGATCTACGAGTACGACGAGGGGGTCGACCCCGACGACCCCTTCGTCCGAGCCGCCGCCGAGACCGCTCTGGCCGCCGCGAAGGCCGACATCGGGATGACCTGATTCCGGCCGCGACACCGGGCGGCGGGCACCGCCCGATGCCGGTCCTGCCGATTGGCAGCGGCCCGACGCGCCTTGCTAACCTGTGCAGGCTTCACGATCCCCTGTAGCTCAACTGGCAGAGCATTCGGCTGTTAACCGGAGGGTTGTTGGTTCGAGTCCAACCGGGGGAGCCACCGTTCCGAAGGGCGTCCTAGACGCTGCGAAGAGACTGAGTCCTGCGTGGACGCCGAGTCCTGCGGGTCGGCCCCGTGGGCGCGTCGCAGCCGCGTTGGCACCCCATGCACAGAGTCGCTCGGGGCAGCGCCAGCAGCCGCTGGGTGCCGATCTGATGGCCGCAGTTCTCGCACTGCTCGTAACTGCCGTCTGCGAGTCGACCCAGCGCATGTTCGTTGCGGGCCAGGAGCATGGCGGCATGCTCCGCGAGCGATACGTCCTGACCGATGCCGGACCGGTAGGCGCTGATGTCGGACTCGTCACCCCGCCCGTCCTCATGCTCGCGGGCACGCCTCTCCTGCTCCGCGGCAGCGCCGGCGACGGTACGACGCAGACGTCGGATGTCCGCCTCGAGATGGTCGCGAAGTGCCGAGCGCTCGGCGTCGGTCATGACGCCCTCGGCCGGAGCGACGGGGTCGGCGCGGTGTGTCGTCATCTGCGTCCCCGACCGCTGAGGTCGACCACGGAGACGCCGGTCTCGGCGCGCCATTGTCGTTGGCGGCAGCGCAGGTGGAGCACCACGAGGCGCTCGCGAGCGTACAGCCGGAGAAGGTTCACTGCGGTGGCCGGATCGCCTCCCGCCGAGTTCAGGCTGCGGGTTCGGCGGATCGCTGTCTTGACCCGGATCAGCTCGGCCATCAGGTCGGGCACGGACGACGGGTCGGCGGGGAGGTAGGTCATGTGGTTCGACCCGCTGCATCGTTCGACGTGGTCGAGCCGACCGGCCTTGTCGCCGCGGATTGCTGCGTGTGCTGCGCCAGCGCTGATTGCAGCGCGGCGACGGAGGCGACGGTCGCGGCGTTGGCGATCAGGTGCGCGATGCACAAGCCCTCGGTCTCGGTGTGGTCGCTCACCGGCTGTCCTCCCCTGTTGAGTGCGTGCTGGGTGGTGGTGCTGGGCTGGCCCTGGGTACGTCGTCGGGCCGGACGAACGCACACAGGGTCCGGTCCAGCTCCATCAGTTCGAGCAGCCTCGCGATCCGCGGCGCGACACCGGTCACGACCAAGGCGCCGCCGGCGCCCACCATCTGGTGGTGGGCGTCGACGACCACGTCGAGACCGACGCGATCGAGCATCGACAGCTCGGAGAGGTCCAGGCACACGACGTGGCATCCGGTCGCGCGCTGATCCCTCATGACGTCGGCCAGGCGGGTGGCGGCTGCGGCGTCCGTCAGCTTCCCGGTCGCCCGGACCCAGCCCATGCCTGGGCCCTCGGTGACAGCGGACACGGTGAACAGCGCATCGACCGCCGCAGGTCCGGCGGTGACGGCACGCTCCGAAACCGATGACACCCGTCGTGACATACCCGAATCCTTGCCCGAGCACGTGGGCGGGTCCATCCGGGCTGGACCCCATTTCCGTGGCGCCGGATCGGCGGGCGTCAGGGCTCGATCAGCCCGGCACGGATCGCGTAGCGGGTCACCTCGACCCGATCGCGCATGCCGAGCTTGCCGAGGAGGTTCGTACGGTGCCGCTCCACGGTCTTGGCGCTGATCGTCAGCAGCTCGGCGATCTCATGCGTGGTGTGGCCTTCCGCGATCAGCTTGACCACTTCGTTCTCCCGCCGGGTCAGTGGGCCGAAGCCGGCCTGCTCGCCGTGCTCGACTCGCTCGAGGTAGCCACGCATCAGCTCGCCGAGTGCGGCCGGGTAGATGAACGGTTCGCCGCGCAGGGCGGCACGGCAGGCTGCGACGAGGTCGAGGTCTGCTTGTCGCTTGAGCACGTAGCCGGCCGCGCCTGCAGCGATGGCTTGGAAGAAGTACTGTTCGCCGGCGTGCATCGACAACAACAGGACCGGTAGGTCCGGTCGCCGGCGGACGATCTCGCGCACCGCCTGCAGACCGGTGAGCTTGGGCATCGCGACGTCCAGGATCGCGAGGTCCACAGGCGTCGTCGTCGCCTTCTCCACCGCCTCCATCCCGTCGACCGCGAACGCGGTGACGCGCAGGTCGGCCTGTCGTTCGAGCAGCGCCTTGACACCCTCGCGGACGACGGAGAAGTCGTCGGCGACGAGGATGCGAACCACAGACGCTGTCGACACACGTCACCCCCCGAGCCGGGCCGTGGGGGTGGTGAGCTCGATGCGCAGTCCGTGGGGGAGGGTGGTCCGGATGTCCAGCAGGGCGCCGATCAGGAGCGCGCGCTCGTGCATGCCACGCAACCCGGAACCATCGGCACGGACTCCCGGCGGTGCATGCCCGTCATCGGCGACGTGCAGGACGAGGTCGTTCTCGGTCAGGCGCACCCCGAGGGTGATGGTGGTCGCACCGGCATGGCGCACCGCGTTCGTGAGCGCCTCCTGGGCGATGCGATAGATGGCCAGCTCCACCTCCTCGCTCATGGGGGGCAGTCGCGGCGGGAGCGCGCTCTCGATCCGCGCGGCACCGTGGCCTCCGAGCGAGGTGGTGAGCGAGGTCAGGGCACTGAGCAGGCCGAGGTCGTCCAGGATCGCCGGGCGTATCCGCCATGCCAGTGCCCCGACCTCGTCCAGCACTGCCCGGGCTTCGTCCTGGACCGCGACGATGCGAGACCGTGTCGGGTCGGGTGCCTCGTCGTGGATCCGGTCCAGCTGCAGCAGGATGCCGGTCAACCGCTGACCGACCTCGTCGTGCAGCTCGCGGCTGAGGCGCTGCCGTTCGCCCTCCAGCGTGGCGACGGTCCGACGAGTGCTGGCCCGGCGCTCGGCCTCGAGCCGATCGAGCATGGTGTTGAACCCCCCGATGAGCGCGCGTGTCTCCGCGCCGCCCATCTCCGGCAGCCGGTCACGGGACCGCAGCAGGTCCAGCGTCTCCATTCGATGCACCAGTGCCACGAGTCCGGTGAAGCTGAACCTGAGCAGCGCTGCGTCCGCGAATCCGAGAACGACCGTGGCGGCGACCAGCACGATGATCTGTCGCACCGAGACGGGTGCCGACACCGTCACCGGGGTCCACAACAGCAGTAGCAGCCCCACCAGCAGGATCGACGCGTTCGTCGTGACGACCCGCGCGTACAACGAGGAACGGCGACTGCGCCCCAGCGGCCGCGGGCTCGCGCCGGGGGGCTCAGCCGCTGTCGGCGGCAGATCGGAGGAGTTCGCGGCGTTCACAGCAGGCGATCGATCCAGCTGGAGTCGTGCTGTTCGAGACTCCGGGGGACATCGACCCCCATCGGGTCGGCCGTCATGCCGCCGACCCGCGGGTCGTACGTCGACGCCGCATCCGCGTGGATGACCACACAGCACCGGCTCGCCGAAGGGGCGAGCTCGGCCCGACCGGGATCTTCGCCGCGGCCGGCCAGCAGGCCGCGCACCAGCGCCTGGTTGAGGGAGCACACCAGGTCGGTCTGCTGCTCGGCCACGGCGTGGAAGGGACAGTTGCGCAGCTCGATCCGTTCGTCCTCGACCACGCACGGCTCATAGCCGTCGCGGACGAGAGGGGACAACAGGTCCGTGCTCCGCTCGGCGATGTCCCGACCCTCGTCCTCGGCAGCCGCGATCAACGCCAGCCGCAGCTGCCCGGTGTCATCGGCCGCCGCCGCGCCGGCCAGCAGCCGGGCCAGCAACACGTAGTTGCGCGGAGGAACACTGACGTTGACCTCGTGCCGGACCCGCTCGTACTGCTTGGCGGGACGCCCGGCGCCCGGGCCGCCACGACCGGCGGGTCGGGCGTACCCCGTGGTCAACAGGCCCGCCTGGGCCAGCCGGTCGAGGTGGTAGGCCGCCAGGGTGCGGCTGATGCCGATCGCCGTGGCGGCATCGTCACGGCGCACGGGGCCGTCCTGGGCGGCGACGTACTCGTACAGCCTGCGTCGAACCCGATCCGCCAGCGTGCTCAGGTCGGCGATCGCATCTCGGCGCTGCTCGTCACCCGTGGGCACGTCTCCATTCTAACACCAATGACTCTTGACGAGAGGGCGTCGCGGGTGCATTCTAAAAGATAGAGAACTGATTGATAGAAGGAGTCTTCCGATGACTGACACCATCACCCCGCACAACGCCTCTACTGCATCCTCGTTCTCGGGGATGCTCGCCCATGCCCGCCACGATCCCGCGTACGCCGCGTTCTGGCTGCTCCGGATCGGCTTCGTGGTTCTCCCGCTGTGGATGGGGATCGACAAGTTCGCCAAGGTGCTCAACGCCGACTGGCCGGGCTACCTGGCACCCTGGATCGTGGACGTGCTGCCGTTCTCGGCGCAGACCGCGATGTACGTCGTGGGTGCTGTGGAGATCCTCGCCGGCATCCTGGTGGCGCTCAAGCCGCGCTACGCCAGCTACGTCGTCGCGCTGTGGCTGGCCGGCATCATCATCAACCTGCTGACCTTCTCCGGTTTCTACGACATCGCCCTGCGTGACTTCGGTCTGCTGGTCGCTGCTGTGGCCCTGGCCTGGCTCTCGGCTGTCTACGACGGCGCGCTGAGCTGGTCGCACCACCACGGCGACTCCGCCTCGACCCGGTGATCCGAGTGGCGGGCGATCGCCTGGCGGGGCGCGGCCACAGCCGGCGCTGAGCCCCGCCCGGGACCGGGTCGACCTCGACAAGACTCGGTCCCTCCTTCGGTGTGGGTACCCCTAGGGGGTACTCTGTCCCTACGATGGACACGAACACTCACCACCACCACCCCTCCGGACCCGCGCACACGGTGACGGACCCGGTGTGCGGCATGGACGTGGACCCGGCACGGACCGAGCACACGGTCGCCCACCAGGGCGAGACCTTCTCCTTCTGCTCCGCCGGATGCCGAACCGCCTTCCAGGGCGACCCGGACGCCTACGCCACGACCCGGCCCGTCGACCGCGACCCGACCCGGATCGGTGGCGACCCCGCGGCCTCGCACGGCGAGGTGGCGGAGTACACGTGCCCGATGCACCCGGAGATCCGACAGCCGGGCCCGGGCTCGTGCCCGATCTGTGGCATGGCGCTCGAACCGGTCCTGGTCACCGCCGACGCCGGCCCGAGCGCCGAGCTGCTCGACATGACCCGCCGGTTCTGGATCGGTCTCGTGCTGGCGGTGCCGGTGTTCGTCCTCGAGATGGGCGTCCACCTGGTGGACCGCTTGAGTGATCTCATCTCGCCGACCGCCACGAACTGGACCCAGCTGGTCCTCGCGACACCGGTGGTGCTGTGGGCCGGCTGGCCCTTCTTCGTCCGCGGCTGGGCATCGGTCAGGACGCGCAACCTGAACATGTTCACCCTGATCGCCATGGGCACGGGCGTCGCCTGGCTCTACTCCGTCGTCGCGACGGGCGCCCCGGGCATCTTCCCCGACGCCTTCCGCGAAGGCATGGGCGAGGGGACGGGCGGTGGCACGGTCGGCGTCTACTTCGAGGCCGCGGCGGTCATCACCGTCCTCGTCCTGCTCGGCCAGGTCCTCGAGCTGCGCGCACGTGAGCAGACCTCCGGGGCCATCCGCGCCCTGCTCGACCTCAGCCCGAAGACCGCCCGCCGCATCAGCGACGACGGCTCCGAGGCCGAGGTGGCTCTCGAGGACGTCCGGATCGGCGACCGGCTCCGGGTCAGGCCCGGCGAGAAGGTCCCGGTCGACGGGACCGTGGAGGAGGGCCGTTCGTCGGTCGACGAGTCCCTCGTGACCGGTGAGTCGATGCCCGTCACCAAGTCCGGCGCAGACACGGTCATCGGCGGCACCATCAACGCGACCGGGTCCCTGATCATCGTCGCCGAGAAGATCGGCCGGGAGACGATGCTGGCCCGCATCGTCGCGATGGTCGCAGAGGCGCAACGCTCCCGTGCACCCATCCAGCGGATGGCCGACCGGGTGGCGGCCGTCTTCGTGCCGACGGTCATCGGCGTCGCCGTCGTCGCATTCCTCGTCTGGGGCCTGGTCGGCCCCGACCCTCGGCTGGCGCACGCGCTGATCGTGGCGGTCGCCGTCCTCATCATCGCGTGCCCGTGCGCGCTCGGACTCGCCACACCGATGTCGATCATGGTGGGTGTCGGCCGCGGCGCACAGATGGGCGTCCTGATCAAGAACGCCGAGGCGCTCGAACGACTGGAGAAGGTCGACACCCTCGTGGTGGACAAGACCGGCACATTGACGGAGGGGAGACCCTCCGTCACAGAGATCGTCTCGTACGCCGACATCAGGCACGGCTTCGACGAGCCGGAGCTGCTGCGGCTCGCGGCGGGTGTCGAGCGCGCCTCCGAGCACCCCCTCGCCCAGGCCATCGTGGCTGCCGCTGACGCCCGTGGGATCCCGATCCCCGGGGTGGGCGACTTCGACTCACCTGTCGGCCGCGGCGTCGTCGGCGTCATCGAGTCGCACACCGTGACCCTGGGTGGCGCGGACTTCCTGCGCAGTCGCGGCATGGATCCGACGCCCTGGGCGGAGCACGCCGACGAGCTGCGGGCGGACGGCGCCACAGCCGTGTTCATCGGCATCGACGGTCAGGTCGCGGGCGTCCTGGCCATCGCCGACCCGATCAAGGCCAGCACCCCCGAAGCGGTCCGGACACTCCACGCCGAGGGCATCGCCGTGGTCATGCTCACCGGTGACAATCGGGTCACCGCCGAAGCCGTGGCCCGAGACCTGGGCATCGACGAGGTCGAGGCCGAGGTGCTGCCCGACCACAAGGCCGACGTCGTCCGACGGCTCCGCGCCGAGGGGCGCGTGGTGGCGATGGCCGGCGACGGGGTCAACGACGCGCCGGCGCTCGCGGCCGCGGACGTGGGGCTGGCCATGGGCTCGGGAACCGATGTCGCGATGGAGGCCGCCGGCGTGACCCTGCTGACCGGCGACCTCACCGGAATCGCGAGGGCCCGGCACCTTTCGGCGACGACCATGTCGAACATCCGCCAGAACCTCGTGTTCGCCTTCATCTACAACGTCGCGGGCATCCCTGTCGCTGCCGGAGTCCTCTACCCGTTCTTCGGCGTGCTCCTCTCGCCCATCATCGCGGCCGCCGCCATGGCGTTGTCCTCGGTCAGCGTCATCGGCAACGCCCTACGACTCCGCACCCGGAGCCTCGAGCCCGGGTAACGGCGACATCGCAGTCCGGGCGTCGCCACGGGGGCCGATCCTGGCTACCCTGGAGCCACCCATCCGTCGTGTGCCGGGAGGCAGCGATGATCGTTTACATCCTGGTCGGCCTGATGATCCTCGGCATCGGCGGCGGCTTCGTCAGGTCGGCGATGTTCCGGCAGCTCACGCGGGGCCGGGGCGCCGACGCCGGCCGGTTCGGCAGCCAGCTGGACCACTTCTTCGACCAGCAGGGGACCGGGCAGAGCTGGAACGACGACGGCCGGGGGAGGCGCGACTCGCACATCGACTCCCCGCACACGCGTCGCCACCGCTGATCGACGCCCCAGCGTGGATTCAGCCGCGCACCCGTCGCAGCGTCA
The DNA here is from genome assembly GCA_025924815.1 of Nocardioides sp. Lineage (GTDB taxonomy): Bacteria > Actinomycetota > Actinomycetes > Propionibacteriales > Nocardioidaceae > Nocardioides. The sequence continues at coordinate 8,656 of JAICHQ010000022.1, read as the reverse complement.
CGTGAGTCACCAGTGACGTCGAGCGGGACGCCGCGATCTCGAACGAGAGACCCTTCAGGTCCCGGAACAGCGCCTCACCCGATCCGAGCACGATCGGTGCGACGTGGAGCCGCAGCTCGTCGATGTGTCCGGCCCGCAGGAACTGGTTGATCGTCGAGGCGCCGCCCGCGACGGAGATGGTGCCGTCACCGGCTGCCGCGACCGCCCTGCGCAGGGCCTCCTCGATCCCACCGGTGACGAAGTCGAAAGTCGTGCCGCCCTGCATCTCGACGGGCTCGCGCTCGTGGTGGGTCAGCACGAACACCGGCCGATGGTACGGCGGGTCGTCACCCCACCAGCCCTTCCAGTCCGGGTCCCACTCGCCGCGGCCGGGGCTGAACATGTTGCGTCCCATGATGTAGGCACCCGCCGTGCAGATCGCCTCGATCTCGGCGGCGTTCTCGTCGGCCTCCTCCCAGTGCCACCTGTGCAGGCCCTCACCACCGATCCCGAGCGGGTGCTCGAGGTCCTGGCCCGGCCCGGCGAGGTAGCCGTCCAGCGAGATCGCCGGGTCGCTGGTGAGGTAGGCCATCAGTCGCCCCAGCCCATCGGGTACACCTGGAACGCCGTCGCGAAGGTCACGCCCAAGCGCTGCCCCGTCTGCCGGCCGAAGCCCTCGAGGAACTCGCGGGGGTCCCAGTCCTCCCAGCCCAGTCCGTCGATGTACGCCGCGTGCGCGGCCAGCGACTCCACGCCCAGGTCGAAGGTGTCCGTCGTGTCGACGCCGTGCTCGGCCTCGGGCGAACCACCGACCCAGACCGCCTGGACCCCGCCCCACGGCTCGACACCGTCGACGAGCTGCTCGGAGAAGACCCATCGGTTGCCGGCGTCGCGGACTGCGTCGAGCACGGCGTGACCGGTGGCGATGTGGTCCGCCTGGTTGAGGTTGCGGCCCCCGAACGTCTTGTGGAAGTTCCCGGTGATCACGATCTCGGGTCGGTGCTTGCGCACCACCGCGGTGATCTCGCGCCGCAACGGCACGCCGTACTCCAGGATCCCGTCGGGCTGGTGCAGGAACTCGACCTGGGAGACGCCGACGATCCGGGCCGACTCGATCTCCTCGGCCTCGCGCACCCGTCGGCACTCCTCCGGCTCCATCGAGTCGATGCCGGCTTCGCCCGAGGTCACCATGCAGTACACGACCTCCTTGCCCTGGGCGGTCCAGCGGGCGACGGCCGCGGCGGAGCCGAACTCCATGTCGTCGGGGTGCGCGACGACGGCCAGGGCACGGGTCCAGTCCTCGGGAAGCGGTTCCAGCGGTGGTGGCATGTCCATGGCCCGAGCATGCCGCCAAATGCGCTGGCCCGACAGACCCGGGTCGGGTTGGGTGGTCGCCATGGTCGAGCCCCACGCGGAGATCCCGGTCGAGATCACCGAGCTCGACGTGCACGACGACGTCGCCCTCCGGGAGTACTGGGAGGTCGAGCAGGCCGCCATGCGCGGCCACCGCAGCCGCCCCCTGCTGCGCTCGTACCACGTGCTCACCATGCTCCGCGACCCCAATCCCTACTTCCGGCACGTGCTGCTCGCCGCGCGCGCGGACGGTCGGATCGTGGGCACGGCCGACCTCGGCTGCTCGGTCGGCGACAACCTGCACCTGGCCGACCTCGAGATCTCGGTGCACCCTGCCCGGCAGCGGCTCGGCATCGGCCGTGCGCTGTACGACGCAGCCTCACGGCGGCTCCTGGCCGACGGGCGGACGACGGTCGTGGGAGAGGCGCACGTGCCCGTCGGCACGCAGCCGGAGGCGGCCGCGGCGTACGCGTTCGCCTCAGCCCTCGGCCTGCGCAGCGTGCACGTCGAGGACCACCTGCTCCTCGACCTCCCCGCGACGCCGCCCGACATTCCGATGGCGGACAGCTGGGAGGTCATCACCTGGGGTCGGCGCTGCCCGGACGAGCTCAGGTCGGCGTACTGCCGCATGCGCACGCAGATGGAGAACGACGTGCCGCGCGGCGAGGTCGACTACGAGCCCCACGTCTTCGACGAGGAGCGGTTGCGCGTGGGGGAGGAGCGCATCGCCCGCGGGTACGACCAGGTCGTGGCCGCCGCCCGGCGGACGGCGGACGGCGCATTCGGGGGCTACTCGGTGGTCCTCGTGCCGCACGGCGAGCCCGAGGCCCTGCAGGACGACACGCTGGTGATGCCCGAGCATCGCGGACACCGACTGGGCCTGGCCATGAAGCGGGCCACCCTGGCGGTGCTGTCGCGGGAGCACCCCGAGCTCTCGGCGATCCACACCTGGACCTCGGTCGACAACGCCGCGATGCAGCGGACCAACCTCGGCTTCGGCTACCGCGCCGTGGAGCGGATGCACGAGATGCAGGGCACGATCCAGAGTCCGGCGGCTCAGCAGGAGGCGCGGGGGTGGAGCCCTGCGTAGTTCACCGGGCCTGCGACGACGGTGAGGAGAGCGCTCCCGACGAAGGTGCAGTCGCGGTCCTTGCTGGTGTCGAAGTATCCGCGGTCGTTGGCCGATGCCGCACCGAGGACGAACCAGATGATCACCAGAATGAACAGGAAGCTCTTCACCGGACCCCTCCGTCACGGCCTGACATCGTGGCGGAATTCTAAAGGCTGGCGGCCGGGTCGTGCGCAGAACGCCACGAACCGAGGACGACGAGCTTTCCCAGCTGCACCGAGATCCAGGCGATGGCGATGCCCGCCACGTCGTCCACCGCGAAGTGCCACCCAAGGTAGACCGTGGCGACCAGCGTCCCGGCGAGGAACGCCGCGGCGGCCCACGACAGGACGCGCAGGCCGTAGTAGCGCGCCATCAGGAAGATCAGGCAGCTCAGGGCGCAGTGCAGGCTGGCGAACGCCGAGATCTGGGCGAACGCGTCGTGGGCGTGCGGATTCGCGAGCAGGTAGTCCCGCTGGGCCAGGTAGGCCTCCTGGGTGCGCTGGATCGACGTACGCGTGAGGCCGGTGAACTCCTCGGGAGCGGCGTGGAACGGGCCGAGCGAGGGGATCAGGTAGTAGGACCCCACGCCGAGGATCCAGGCCCACATCGCCGAGACGACGAAGACGTACGCCGACCGCACCGTCGGCGTGAACGCCAGCGCGGCGACCAGCGCGACCGTCACCAGGGTCGAGAACGACTCGTAGAGATCGGTCAGCAGCCGCGCCGCGAGATCCTTCCCGAGCAGGTCGTGCAGCAGCACCGCCGGGCTGTGGTCGAAGAACAGCCAGCGGTCCCACTTCAGCAGCAGGTCGTCCTGGGGCGTGCGGAAGACGTCCCAGCTCTTCAGGTTGCGGTAGCAGAGGTAGACGACCTGGTACGAGACCAGGGCGAGCGCGATCAGGCCGATGCGGTACGGCGTCCAGCGCGTGCGCACCGTCTGCCACAGCGATCTGCCGGCCGAGCGTCCGCGAAACCACCGCAACGCGATGTCGATCACGACGAACAGCAGCAGGGTCTGCGCGGTGCTCTGGATCTTGTGGGTGAACAGCTTGCCGTGCGGGTCGCGGAACGAGATGTCCAGCTGCCGCGAGCGGGCGATCGCGATCACCGCGAACACCACGACGATCGCCAGCACGCGCAGCAGCCACACCCATTCGCGTGCGGGTGAGGTCGCGTCGGCCGCTCCCGCTCGCGTCCGCGTCGTACTGTCCGTCGCCTCGTCCATCGCAGACATTCAACCCCGTCGCCGGTCGTGCCGCCCAACCGGCGGCGCCCCCGACCGGGCAGGTGTCCGGACCTGTGACCGGGCACAATGTGCGCGGGGCGGTAGCTCAGTCGGTCAGAGCAAGGGACTCATAATCCCTGGGTCGCGGGTTCGAGCCCCGCCCGCCCCACCGTGCAGACGACAGGAGATCGGCCGTGAACGACCATGCGGTCTACTGCGAGCCGGACGGTGATCGGCCACACCGGCTCGTCCGCGTGCTGGTGCATGACGGAGCTGTCGTGGCCGAGATTCGCGCGGCGGCCTCCGGTGACGCGGTGAGTCGCGCCCAGGTCGTCGAGCACGTGGCCGACGGCGGCTCCCGGACCGTGGTCGTGGCGTGCCCGTGCGGTCGCTGGTCCTTCGACGTGGGTCGATACCTGGACGGCGAGTGGGTCACGCCACAGAAGCTGGGCTGACTACTTCGAGGGCTGAGGTGCCTTCACGTGGCAGTCGATCTTGGGGTTGACGCCGACGTAGTTCAGGGGGCCCGCCACGACGGTCAGCGCCGTGTCCCCGAAGGTCTTGCAGCTCACGTCCTCCTTGTCGGTGAGGTACCCACGCTGGAAGGCCGCGAGCACCCCGATCACGAGCCAGACGATGACGACGACGCCGATCAGTGTGCGCATGGTCATCGACGCTAGGGAGTCCAGCCGCTCGCGGCGACGCCCCCAGGGGTGAGCCCGAGGGGTGAGGTCAGCCTTCGCCGGCGATGAGGTACGACGAGCCGCCCTCGACCAGCTGCAGTGTCACCCGGTCGGAGGCGTTCGAGCCGTCGGTCCTGACGTAGTCCACGGCGTACGTCACGGTCATCGCGGCCGGGTCCGGGGTGATGTCGCGAGGTGTGGCCGAGCTGATCGTGCGCCAGAACTGCTGGTACTTGCCGAAGCCGCCGCTCTCGGCCTGGAACGACGGCGTCAGCATGGCCCAGGACTTGTGCTGGTCGCTGGTGACCGTCGAGAGGTACGTCGCGATGAACGACCGCATCCGCTCGCCCGGGGACGTGGTCGACGCGGTGGACGAGGGGCTCGAGGCGGACGAGGACGGTGAGCCTGGCGCGGCCGACGGCGTCCCGGAGTCACGGCTTCCCAGGAAGGCGGCTGCCGCGATCACCGCGATAGCGAGGAGCGCGGCCGCGGCGGTGACCCAGGGCCAGGGGGAGCGGCGCGATGCGACCCTCGGCGGCGACGCCGTCAGGCGCGGGTCCACCGAGACCGGAGGAACCGCGATCTCCTCCGACGGCGTGGGCTGCAGCACTCGGGTGCCGTCGGGGTCGATCCCGCCGACCGGCGTCGGGTGGATCGCGACGGCGCCGTCGTGCTCGAGGAAGTCACGGACCTGCGACATCGTCCATCGGTCACCGGGCTGGCGGGTCATCGTGTGCTCGAGCACCGGTGCCAGCCAACCGGCGTTCGCCAGCCGGGGCGGCTCCTCGTGGACGATCCGATAGAGCGCGCCCATCAGGTTGTCCTTGACGTCGTACGGCGGATGGCCGGCGAGCAGGTGGAACAGCGTCGCGCCGAGCGACCAGACGTCCGAGGCCTCGGTGGCAGTGGCGCCCGAGGCCACCTCGGGAGCCAGGTACGCCGGGGACCCGGTCACCAGCCCGGTCCGTGTCAGCGAGGCATCGGCCTCCGCGCGGGCGATGCCGAAGTCGGTGAGCTTCATCTCGCCGTCGGGACCGACCAGCATGTTCGAGGGCTTCACGTCCCGGTGGACGATGCCGGCCTCGTGCGCGGCGGCCAGGGCGTCGGCAGCCTGGCGGACCAAGGGGGCGGCCTCGTCCGGGCTCAGGGCGCCGTCATGCGCGACGAAGGCGCTCAGGGTGGTGCCCTCGACGTACTCCATCACCAGCCAGGTCTCGTCGCCGTCCTCGACCAGGTCGAAGACCGCCACGACGTGCGGATGGTTGAGCCGAGCGGCCAGCCGCGCCTCGCGTCCTGCGCGCTCGAGGTCGGGGGACTCCAGGCCGGGCATCATCCCGATGCGCTTGAGTGCCACCTCGCGACCCAGCACGGTGTCGCGCCCTAGCCAGACGGCGCCCATGCCGCCTCGGCCGATCTCCCGCTCCAGGTCGTACCTGCCTGCGATCACCCTGCGTTCCTTCGTCCTTCGCGTCCCGCGTCGTTCCGTCGCCGTGACATCCGGCCTCCGCCAGCCTAGGGGCGTCTCTCGTGGTCCCCTCGTTCCCGGGGCAGGTCTGGGCCATGCCCACGCGGGACGACGTGACCGACCTCGCAGAGCGCTGTTGAGCGCCGCGAGGGCAACCTGGTGGAGCCGACGGCACTCGATGGGGCAGGCTGGGTCCGCAGTTTCCGACCTGAAAGGCCCGGCGTGAGCGCCACCATCGACACCACTCTCCTCGACGATCTCCTGTGGCGCGGCCTGGTCGCCCACTCGACGGACCTCGAAGCCCTGCGCGAGGCACTCGCGACGGGGAGTGTCCGGTTCTACGTCGGCTTCGACCCGACCGCGCCGAGCCTCCACATGGGCAACCTCGTCCAGCTGGTCACCGCGCGCCGCCTGCAGAACGCCGGCCACACGCCGTACATCCTGGTCGGCGGTGCGACGGGGATGATCGGTGACCCGAAGGAGTCCGCGGAGCGGGTCCTGAACTCCCTGGACACGGTCAAGGACTGGACCGAGCGCGTACGCCGGCAGGTGGCGCCGTTCGTGCGCACGGACGGCTCGAACGGCGCCACGATCGTCAACAACTACGACTGGACCGCGAGCCTGTCGACGATCGACTTCCTCCGTGACATCGGCAAGCACTTCCCGGTCAACCGCATGCTGGCCCGGGACGTCGTCTCGCGCCGGCTGGAGTCCGGCATCAGCTACACCGAGTTCAGCTACGTCCTCCTGCAGGCGATGGACTTCTTGAACCTGTTCCGCGACCACGGGGTCACGCTCCAGTTCGGCGGCAGCGACCAGTGGGGCAACATCACCGGCGGCGCCGAGCTGATCCGTCGCTCCGACGGCGGCCGAGCCCACGCGTTCGCGACGCCGCTGATCACCAAGCCGGACGGCACCAAGTACGGCAAGACCGAGGGCGACGCCCTCTGGCTCGACCCCGAGATGATGTCGCCGTACGCGTTCCACCAGTGGTGGCTCAACGTCGACGACAGCCAGGTCGTCGACCTGCTGAAGATCTTCACCTTCCTGTCCCGCGACGAGATCGACGCGGTCGACGCGGAGCTGCGGGAGAAGCCGTGGCTCCGTGCGGGCCAGAAGCGGCTCGCCGACGAGGTGACGACCTTCGTGCACGGCGCTGAGGAGACCGCGAACGCCCAGGCCGCGGCTGCCGCGCTGTTCGGCGGCGGTGACCTCCACGAGCTGAGCCACTCGACTCTCGCGACTGCACTGCGCGAGGCGGGATCGACCTCGGTGGCGTCGCTGGCTCCCGTCGTCGACCTGCTCGTGCAGACGGGCCTGGCCAAGAGCAAGGGCGAGGCACGGCGCACCATCGCCGAGGGCGGCGCCTACCTCAACAACGTGCGGGTGCAGGACGCCGACGCCCAGCCGACGCCGGACGACCTGATCGCCGGCTCCTGGCTGGTGCTGCGACGCGGTAAGAAGCAGTTCGCAGGCGTCGAGGTCGGCTGAGGTGGACCTCGAGCCGGCGCCGGCGCCGCCCCGACGCTGGCTCGACGCCCTGCCCGACGCCGCGAAGCGCGCGATCCGGCCGGCCGTGTGGGCCTACATCCAGGCGGGAGCCGGCGAGGGCCTGACGGCCGCCGAGGCGGGCGCCGCGTGGCGAGAGGTCAGGTTCCGCACCCGCGTGCTCCGCGGTGGGGGCGGCGCCGACCTGAGGACGACGATGCTCGGGAGCCAGGTCGCGTCCCCGATCGGGATCGCGCCGACAGCCATGCAGCGGGCGGTCCATCCCGCCGGCGAGCGGGCGATGGCCGAGGGGGTGGGCGCCGGGACGCTCCACGTGGTCTCGTCGAACTGTGGGACGAGGTTCGACGAGCTGGGGGCGGCCGGGCCGTGGTGGCTCCAGGCCTACCTGCCTCCCCAGCGTGACCTGTTCCGCCCCGTGGTCGATGCAGCCGTCGCGGCAGGGGCGCAGGCAGTCGTGCTGACCGTGGACACGCCGTACCCGGGCACGAAGTACGGCGTGGACGAGGAGGACTGGAGCTCGATCGACCTCGGCTGGTGGCGGACCAACTACCCGGAGGGCGACGTCGGCGACTGGAAGACCGACCTGACCCTCGACGACGTCGGGTGGCTGCGCGAGGCGGCCGGCGTACCGGTCGTGGTCAAGGGTGTGCTGCGCGGTGACGACGCCCTCCGCTGCCTCGACGCCGGAGCCGACGCGATCTACGTGTCCAACCACGGGGGCCGACAGCTGGACCGATCGATCAGCACCGCGACGGCACTGCGGGAAGTGGTCGCGAGCGTGGCGGGCCGGGCCGAGGTGTACGTCGACGGCGGGATCCGCTCGGGGGCCGACGTGCTGGCCGCCCTGGCCCTCGGGGCCCGTGGGGTGCTGGTCGGACGTCCGGCGGTCTGGGCCCTCGGCCTCGAGGGTGCCGAGGGGGTCGCGCGGCTGCTGGCCGACCTCGGGAGCGAGCTGACGGAGTGCCTGGAGCTGGCCGGCTGCTCTTCGCCGGCCGAGGCCGCCGACCTGCCCTGAAGGCCGGGGCCGACCCCGATTTGCTCTGGCTCGACGGGCCACCGTAAGGTTCTGTCCTGTCGCCAGGGAGCGGCGGGAAGCAAGACCACGGCCGGGAAACCGTCGCCGGTCGGGCTTCCGGCCCCGGGCGGCCACCCAGCTCTCAACGAAGCCCTTCACCGGGCGGAGTTGTCATGCGTCTGATTTTTGAGAACTCAACAGTGTGTTTGTCGATGATTTGGTTTGTATGTTGAACCTCCGTCTGCCATGGCCTTTTTGGGGTTGTGGTGGTTGGTTTTTTTTGAGTTGACGAACGATGATTCTGGCGATTGTTTGC
>JAICHQ010000021.1 GCA_025924815.1 Nocardioides sp. | reverse complement strand
CCTGCCGGAAGCACCGCGACCGACCTGGTCCTCACCGTCGCCGAGCTGCTCCGCCACACCGGGGTGGTGGGGAAGTTCGTCGAGTTCTACGGCCCCGGGGTGGCAAACGTGCCGCTGGCCAACCGGGCGACGATCGGCAACATGAGCCCGGAGTACGGCGCGACCTGCGCGATCTTCCCGATCGACCAGGTGACGCTGGACTACCTCGAGCTGACCGGCCGGCCCGCCGATCAGATCCGGCTGGTCGAGGCCTACGCCAAGGAGCAAGGGCTCTGGCACGACCCGGACCACGAGCCGACGTACTCGGCGACCCTCGAGCTCGACCTCGGGACCGTCGAGCCGTCGATCGCCGGACCGAAGCGGCCTCACGACCGGATCCCGCTTCGCATCGGGCCGCACGCCGTCTCCGCGCTCCTGTCCGGCAAGAGCCAGGAGGAGGCCGTCGACACGGGGCTCGACGAGGCGTCGTCGGAGTCCTTCCCCGCCAGCGACCCGGTCGCGATCGACCACGATCGCGACTCCGACCGGCCGCACCAGCCCTGTACCTGTGACGGCGACCACGAGTGGCCGCGGAACCCGGTGCAGGTCACGCTCGACGACGCGGAGTTCACCCTCGACAACGGCGACGTGGTGATCGCTGCGATCACCTCGTGCACCAACACCTCCAACCCGTCGGTGATGATCGGGGCGGCGCTGCTGGCGAAGAAGGCGGTGGAGAAGGGGCTGACGCGACAGCCGTGGGTGAAGACGTCGCTGGCGCCCGGATCACGGGTAGTCACCGACTACTACGAGCGCTCGGGGTTGACGCCGTACCTCGACAAGCTCGGGTTCAACCTGGTGGGCTACGGCTGCACCACCTGCATCGGCAACTCCGGCCCGTTGATCCCCGAGGTGTCGGCGGCGGTCCAGGAGCACGACCTCACCGTCTGCTCGGTCCTCTCCGGGAACCGGAACTTCGAGGGCCGGATCCATCCTGAGACCAGGATGAACTTCCTCGCCTCGCCGCCGCTGGTCGTCGCCTACGCGCTGGTCGGGACGATGCATGTGAACCTGCTCGAGGACCCGCTCGGGACCGGCAGCGACGGCGAGCCGGTCTACCTGCGCGACATCTGGCCCTCGACGGAGGAGATCTCCCAGGTGGTGGACGCCTGCGTGCAGGCGGACCTGTTCACCCGGGGCTATCGCGACGTCTTCGCCGGCGACGAGCGCTGGCGGGGGATGGAGATCACGGAGGGCGAGACCTTCGACTGGGACGACGCATCGACGTACGTGCGACGGCCGCCGTACTTCGAGGGCATGCGGGCGGAGCCCGACCCGGTCCCCGACATCACGGGTGCACGAGTGCTCCTCCTTCTCGGCGACTCGGTGACGACCGACCACATCAGCCCCGCCGGCGCGATCAAGAAGGACGGTCCGGCCGGCGCCTACCTGCTCGAGCACGGGGTGGAGCCGAGGGGGTTCAACTCCTACGGGTCCCGCCGCGGCAACCACGACGTGATGGTCCGCGGCACGTTCGCCAACATCCGGCTGCGCAACCAGCTCGCGCCGGGCACCGAGGGCGGCTTCACCCGCGACTTCACCGACGGCGGCACGGTGACCACGATCTTCGAGGCCTCGGAGGCCTACCTCCGGTCGGAGGTCCCGCTGGTGGTGCTCGCCGGCAAGGAGTACGGGTCAGGCTCCTCGCGGGACTGGGCGGCCAAGGGCACGCTGCTGCTCGGCGTCCGCGCGGTGATCGCCGAGTCCTACGAGCGGATCCACCGGTCGAACCTGATCGGGATGGGTGTGCTGCCGCTGCAGTTCCCGGACGGCGAGACTGCTGCGTCGCTCGGCCTGACCGGCGAGGAGACCTTCGACATCACCGGCGTGACCGCCCTGCAGGACGGCCTCCCGGAGACGGTGCACGTCACGTGCGGCGAGATCGAGTTCGACCCGGTCGTGCGGATCGACACCCCGGGAGAGGCCGACTACTACCGACACGGCGGGATCCTGCAGTACGTGCTGCGCCAGCTGCTCCAGCAGCCCTGACCTCGCTGCTGCACCGGAGAGCAGCCCGAGCGTCAACCGGGCCAGGCCTGATATGGGCTGAGCGGGCGGCTCGAGCTGCTCGGGGACTCCTGCGGGTTACGGCGTCACTTGGCCTCGGCGGCCATCGCCGCGATCGCCAAGGTGGAGTGTGCATAGGCCCCGCCGGCACGCATCTCCGCAGCCACCCAGATCGCCTCCATGACCTCCTCCGGCGTCGCACCCGCCCGCACCGCGAGCTTGGTATGGCCCGTGATGCAGTAGGGACACTGCGTGGTGTGTGCGACGGCGACGGCGATCAGCTGCTTGGTCTTCGTCTCCAGCGCGCCATCGGCGAACACCGCCTTGCTGAAGCTGGTGAATGCATCATGGATTCCTGGCGCCAGCTCCTTGCGGCGCCGGTGCTCCTCGGGTGTGGTCGGGTGGTACAGCTGCTCGGTCACTCTCTCCTCCTGATTCGTGGCTCGACGGCCACTCGGGTCGTGCTCATCGCGCGACGTGGATGATCCCGTGCGCACCCCGCTCGGCGTCGACCATGACGTGCGACACGAAGGGGTAGTGCCCCGGCTGGTGGAACGACAGCTCGACGAAACCGCCCTGGGCCGGGCCGAGGGACAGCACCTGGCTGGCTCCGTGCTCGGGGTTGCCGCGACGCAGCAGGTAGGCGCCCTCCTTGAACACCGTGTCGAACTGCCCGCCGACGACATGGAACGCCGATGATCGGTTAGGCCCGGCATCGAGGACCCAGATCCGGATCCGCTGACCCACCCGCGCGGTGAGCTGGGTGTCGTCGTACTGGTTGACGTAGCCGTTGAACACGACGGCGTCCGGCTTGTCGGCCGCCACCTTCGTCGCGTCGACCGGGCCGTCCTGGGCGCCGAGGTAGAGCTCCGACTGGACCAGCAGATAGCTCGCGGCGACCTTCGGCAGGTCAGGCGGATCGATCACCACGGCGCCGAACATGCCGTTGGCGATGTGTACCGACATCGGCATCGTCGAGCAGTGGTAGAGCCAGATGCCCGAGTGGCGAGCGGTGAACCGGTAGACGAGCGACTGGCCGGGAGCGAGGGTGCGCATGGCGCGGTCGGGCGCGGTCTGGCCGGCGTGGAAGTCGATCGAGTGGCCCATCGTCGTGTCGTTGACCAGCCGGATCACGAACCTGTCGCCGACGCGTCCGTGCAGGGTGGGTCCGGGCATCGTGCCGTTGTAGGTCCACAGCTGCTGCCGGACGCCGGGCGCGACCTCGGCCTGGACGTCGGAGACCCGGAAGGTACGACGGTGTACTCGGGAGGGTGGCACGGGAGACAGCACCGGGTCGTGCGCCCGGAACCCGGGTCCGGGCGAGGCTGCGAAGTCGAGACCAGGGACCGTGCCCTCCGACGTGTCCGACCCGGTCATCCCGGGCATGCCGCCGTCCTGGGTGCCCCCCTGGGCCAGCCCGGTGACGTGTACGTGGAACACCATCCCCAGCTGACGATGCCCGACGACCGAGCACCAGCCCTCGATGTCACGGCCGATCACACCGACGTCGAGCACTGCGCTCTGACCGGGTGCGAGACGGCCGCTGTCGGCCCCGGAGTCGAGCACGAGGTCGTGCACCGAGGAGCTGTCGGTGTTCGTCAGGGCGATCACGAGGCGGTTGCCGGCCGGCACCTGCACCGTGTCGGGGGTGAACCGCATGTCCTTGGCTGTGACCTCGACCCTGGTGGTGAGTCCGGTCGGCGCGACCCCGTCGGAGGACGACGCGTGCCGGACACCCGCCAGGCCACTCGGATCGAGCGCCACCCCGGTGGACACCGCGAGCACGACCAGCGCGATCCCGGTGGCCGCCAACCCGGTGCGCTGGCCCTTGGGGCGGTCCGCGGCGACCGGAGCCGGACCACGCCGCGACGCGGGGGGCACGGAGCGCCCCGGCGTCTGCCGGGCTCGCCGCGCGGCCCGGAGGGCGCGGAACATCAGTGGCAGGAAGGCAGCCAGCGCTCCGAGGACCAGCGCCGAGACCACGACCTTGACCACGCTCGGCGAGGGCAGCAGGAAGACGAGCACGCCGGCGTTGGTCACTGCGACGCGTAGCGCACCGCCCCGGTCCAGCTCCACGTTGGCCGCCCGGACGCTGGCGGGTCCACCGCCGGTGACGACCGGGACCAGGTAGGACAGTGCGCCGAGCAGCACCTGGGCGCCGAATCCTGCGGCCAGGCCCGGGGTGAGCGCCTCGGCCAGCATGTGGGCGTCCATCCAGCTCGGCGCGACGACCGTGCCGATCCCGAGGACCGTGACCAGCCCGACGAGCCAGGCCACGGCTGCGGCCACCGACCAGGTGGGGAAGTGCATCGGCGGCTTGGTCCGGGCGGGGCTCACGAAGGGGCCCGCCAGGAGGCCCACCGCCCCGGCGTACACCAGGAAGCCTCCGCCGGCGAGGGGTCGCAACCCGACCAGGCAGCCGGCCACGACCAGCAGGATGCCCGTGAGCAGCACCGGCAGCGCTCGTCGGGCCGCCTGCTCCGCGCCGTCCGCGATCCGGGTGCGCAGCATCGTGGGCCAGAGCGTGACCAGAGTGCCGAGCACGGTGATCCCCATCCAGCCGAGCACGTTGACCGCCACGTGCGCCACCAGCACCCGCTCGTGCCACTCGTCGGGCAGGCCGCGCACCATCAGGACGCCGAAGAGGAGACCGAAGGGCAGCTGTGCCGCCGAGGCGATGTAGTAGCGGACCGTGCACGCGAACCGGGAGCCGAGCGCGCGCCGGAGCTGGGAGAACAGCGACACCGAGTGCCATCCGACGGCCAGGGCGACGGCGGCGCCGCCCACGGCCGCCGGTCGCCACTGCCCGGCGAGCACCGAGACGACCACCAGCAGCGCGCCGCCGTTGCACAGGAGCAGCCGCAGGGACCGGTTGCGGTACGCCGCGGCGGTCGGGGCGTTGTGCAGCAGGGCGTCGCTGAAGTGCTGGCTCCAGACCAGGATCGAGTGGGTCACCGCACCGAGCAGAAGGAGATGGAACAACAGCCACCGGGGCGCCGCGACATCGCGGTGCACCAGCGCGACCACGACGACCGCGGCCAGCCACAGCACGGCCGGCAGGTCGCGCAACGGGGAGAAGCCACCGCGCCTGCCGGAGTCACGCACGGGGCTCCGGGTGCCGATCGTGGCGGTCATCCGGCCTTCTCCGGGACGCGCACACGTCCCCGCTGACCCGAGTGGGACAGGACCAACCATCCGGCCAGACCGAAGAACAGCAGCAGCGCCACCACGTTGAGCGTGCCACCGATCTGCCATGCCAGCCTCACGTGGAGGGCGTCACCGAGCCACAGACGAAGCAGCAGCGACGCGTGCAACAGCACCAACGGCACCCAGAGCACCGTGCGGTACGGCAGCGGGCGGCGCAGGACCGCGGGCAGGATCACGGGGCCGTGGGCCATGATCATCGAGATCGTGAAGCCGAGGAACGTCGCGTGGATGACCACGTCGTAGGCCCCGCCGTCGAGGGCCTCGCCGTGCACCAGCCAGGTGCCTCCCGCGACCAGCAGCCAGAAGTAGCCCGCCAGCATGCCGGCGGCCACGAATCGTGCCAGGCCGACGCTCCGGACCGTCCGCCGGGCCACGTCGTGTTGCAGCAGCCAGCCGGTGAGTGCCACCAGTGCGAGCCCGAGCAGGGGATAGCCCGGGACGGGCCACAGCAGCGATGCCACGGTGGCCGCGAGCACGCCGGTGGTGAGCAGCACCAGGGTGGGGCCGGCGGCAGGACCCATCGCCAGCCTGGCCAGCTCCAGCCGCTCGCCGGCGATGGTCAGGACCAGGAAGCCGGCCAGCCAGGGCACCAGGGGGGCGACGTCCACTCCGCCCAGCCACATGCCGGCGGCACCCAGGCCGAGCACCGCGGCGAGACCCTGCACGAGCACCGCGTCGTCCCGCTGGCGACGCCACAGCGGCACGTAGACGAGGCACATGCCGAGCATGCCGAGGACGAGCATCAGGCGGCCCACGGCCCACGGCAGCGGCGTCACGAGCAGCAGGCTGCCGACGCCGAGCAGAGCCGGCGCGGCGAAGCCGACCGGACGACCGAGCGCGACCGCCCGCTCCAGGCAGACCAGCGTGCCGACGAACCCGAGCGTCATCAGCATGCCGTGGGCCTCGGGCAACCGGTCGGCCGTGACCGGCGCCTCCACCCCCAAGAGGATCAGCGCGGCGTCGAGGCCCGCGAGCATCGACAGGCCGGCGAGCAGGAGGGGCGAGCGCAGGATGGCCGCCCCGCTCTGCCGGGACCGCTGACCCCTACCATTATTTGTCACAATGAGAGTGTAATAAACTATCCTCGGGTCCGCGAGGTGCGGGGACGCGACATAGGGAGACGACATGGACGACGTGATGATTGCCACGACCGAGGCCGACGCCGCCGCGGTGGCGGCGGTGGAGCAGCATCATGCGACGCTGGCCGGTGCGCTGGGCACCCGGGTGGAACGGCTGGTGTCCGCGGGCCCGCTGTGGGAGGCGACCCGAGACGAGCTGGTGGCCTGGTGCCACGAGGAGCTGGTCCCCCATGCCCAGGCGGAGGAGAAGACCCTCTACCCGGCCGCGGCGGGCTTCGACCGCGCCCGGATGCTGGTCGACGCCATGGTGGCGGAGCACGGCGTGATCGTGCGGCTGGTCGAGGATCTGGCCGGGGCCACGGACCCGATCCGCGCGGCCGGCTCGGCCACCGCGTTGCGGGCCGTCTTCGACAGTCACCTGGTCAAGGAGAACGACCAGATCCTGCCGTTGCTGGCGCAGGCGCCGGGCGTGGAGCTCGCCGGTCTGCTCGCCGGAATGCACGACCTGCTGGGTCACCACGAGCACCAGGGCCATGCCGACGTTGCCGAGGAGGGCGGCCACCAGTGCACCTGCGGCGAGGTCGACGGTCCCGGCTACCCGGAGCTCGACGCCCGCGTCGTACCGCACGCGATCCGGCACGCGACCATCTTCGGCGCACTCGATGCGGTAGGTCCCGGTGGCGGCCTCGTGCTGGTCGCACCGCACGACCCGCAGCCGCTCCTGGCCCAGATCGAGCAGCGCACTCCCGGACTGTTCGACGTGAGCTACCTCGAGAAGGGGCCGGAGGCCTGGCGACTCCTCTTCGTGCGGGGCTGAGAACCGGGCGTCCCTGCCGGATCCCGGCGGGGACGCCTCGGTCCGATCGCCGTCCGGAGCGGTGTCAGACCGCGCTCAGGTTGTGCTGCGGCCGCGCGACCTGCGGTGATGGCCCGGTCGATGGCCCGGTCGCAGGCGGCGTCAACGGCTGGAGGCTGCCGGCGAGATCGGCCACTCGTGTCGCGGCTGCGCCGATGGCCTCGGCGTCGACGCCGAAGTGGGCGCGCAGGTCCTCGCGGGTGTCGGAGATCCCGTAGCCGTCGGTGCCGAGGCTGACGAAGGACGCTGCGACGAACCGCGCGAGCTGGTCGGGCAACGCGCTGACGTAGTCGCTGACCGCGACGACGGGGATGGGCTCCGCACCGAGGGCGAGGCTCAGGTGACTGACCCGCGGGGCCTCGTCCGGATGCGCCTGGTTCCACCGCTCCACCGCGAGCGCGTCGTCGCGCAGCTGCTTCCAGCTGGTGACCGACCAGACCTCCGCGGGGATCGCGCGCTCGGCGGCCAGGTCTGTGGCCGCCTGCTGCGCCGACCGGACGGCCGGCCCGGAGGCGAGCAGTCGCACCCGAGCGCGTCGGTCGGCGGGAGCGGCCGTCACCCGGTACAAGCCGGCGACGATCGCCTCGTCGACGCTGATCCCGGGAACGCCGGAGTCGGCGGGCTTGGCCGGCTGGATCTGGTCTTCGTTGTACAGCGTCAGGTAGTAGAAGCACTCCTCGCCCTCGGCGTACATCCGTCGGATGCCGTCCCGGATGACGGTGGCGGTCTCATAGGCGAACGCCGGGTCGTACGCGCGGCAGCTCGGGACCGCGAGTGCCGCCAGCTGGGATGAGCCGTCCGTGTGCTGGAGCCCCTCGCCCGCGAGCGTGGTGCGACCGGCGGTCGCGCCGACGAGGAACCCGCGGCCGCGTGCGTCGCCCAGGGCCCAGATCAGGTCGCCGACCCGCTGGAAGCCGAACATGGAGTAGTAGGTGAAGAACGGCACGACGGCGGTGTCCCACGTGTGCCCGGCGGTGGCGGCGGCGGTCAGCTCGGCGAGCCCCCCGGCCTCGGTGATCCCTTCCTGCAGCACCTGCCCGGTCGCGGTCTCCTTGTACGACAGCTGCACGCCGGCATCGACCGGTGTGTACAGCTGACCGTCGGGGGCGTAGATGCCGAACTCGCTGTAGAGCACCTCGAAGCCGAAGGTGCGGCCCTCGTCAGGCACGATCGGCACGATCCGGGAACCGATGGCCGGGTCGCGCATCAACGAGCGCAGCAGCCGGGTGTAGGCGACGGTGGTCGACACCGGATGCTTGCCCGAGCCGGCGTCGAAGTCCGCGAAGGCCACCTCGCCCGGTTGTGTCGGAAGGAGGGCCGGGGTGGCGGGTCGACGGGGGAGCAGTCCGCCGAGCGCGCGACGGCGTTCGTGCAGGTAGTCCAGCTCGGGGGAGCCCTGGCGGAGCGGAAGGTACGGCGGCATGCCGTCGGCCAGTTCGGCATCGGTGACGGGCAGGTCGAGGATGTCGCGGAAGATGCGCAGTTGCGCCGGGGTCATCTTCTTCATCTGGTGGGTGGCGTTGCGTCCCTCGAAGTTCGGGCCCAGCGCGTAGCCCTTCACGGTCTGGGCCAGGACCACGCTAGGGCCGCCGGTGTGCGAGACCGCGTCGGCGTAGGCGGCGTACACGAGGCGTGGGTCGTGCCCGCCGGGCCGCAGTGCGCGGATCTGCCCGTCGGTGACGGAGACGCCCAGTGCGTGCAGGTCGGGGTCGTCGCCGCCGAACAGCGTCTCTCGGAGCTCGGCGGGCTCGAGGACCGTGAGCCGCTGGAGGTCGCCGTCGTTCATCGCCTCCATCCGGTGGAGCAACGCCGGACCTCCCGGTCCGCGGAACAGGGCCTCCCACTCACTGCCCCAGAGCACCTTGTGCACGTGCCAGCCGGCGCCGGAGAACGTGCTCTCCAGCTCGTCGAGGATGCGACTGTTGCCGCGCACCGGCCCGTCGAGACGCTGCAGGTTGCCGTTGACGACGAAGACCAGGTTGTCGAGGTGCTCGCGGGCGGCGAGCCGGATGGCGGCCAGGGTCTCGGGCTCGTCGGTCTCACCGTCGCCGACGAAGCACCACACGCGAGCAGCGGCCGTGTCCGCGAGGCCGCGAGCGGCGAGGTACCGGTTGAACCGCGCCTGGTAGACCGCATGGAGCGGGCCGATGCCGAGGCTCACGGTGGGGAACTCCCAGAACTCACCCATGCTCCGCGGGTGGGGGTACGAGGGCAGCCCGGAGCCGGCGCCGGCGACCTCTCGTCGGAACAGGTCCAGCTGCTCGGCGGTCAGCCGTCCCTCGAGGAACGCCCGCGCGTACACGCCGGGACTGGCGTGGCCCTGGAAGAAGACCTGGTCACCGGGGACGGCCTGCCCGCCCTCTGCTCCGCGGCCGCGGAAGAAATGCTGGAAGCCCACTTCCCACAGCGTCAGCGTCGACGCGTACGTCGACAGGTGGCCACCGAGCCCTGCGTGCTGCTTGTTGGCCCGCACGACCATGGCCATCGCGTTCCAGCGCAGGTAGGCGTTGATGCGCTCCTCGACCCGGAGGTCGCCCGGATAGGGCGGCACCTGGTCGGCAGGGACGGTGTTGCGGTACGGCGTAGGACCGCGCGCCGGAACCCCTCGGGCGAGTGCGTAGTCCGAGACGTCGGCGAGGATCCGTGCCGCGGTCTGTGCCCCCCGCGCCCGGATCAGCCCGTCCACCGACTCGAGCCACTCCGCCCGCTCCTCGCGCCAGGCCGCCTCGTGGCCTGAGCCCACCTGTGTCATGGTCCAATTATTACAAGGTGACTAGGCAAAAACAACGCCCGAACCGGGTCGTCCGGATGGGCTCGCCGGGCGCCGGACCGCGGTCCCGCCGGTCAGCTCGCTGCCGTGGTCGCCTGCAGGTGGGCGACACACAACCGGGGGGTGACGAAGGGCTCCAGCGAAGTGGCCACCACCGGAGCGCCCAGCTCGTCGAGGGCTCCCTGCATGAGTCCCAGGTGGATCGCGCACACGATGTCGGTGTGCTTCTGGGCGACCTCGAGGAACGGACAGTGGCGCAGACGTACCTCGAACCCCGTGTCGATGACACGGGACTCGGGCTGGAAGCCGACCGAGTCCAGCACTCGATCGAGACGGGCCATCGCCTCCTGCGCGTCGACACGTTCGGAGGGTGCTGCGCGATCGACCAGATGTCGCCCCCAGGCCTGGCCGAGCTCGACCGTCGTCGGGCCGGCGTCCGAGGACGGGACGAGACCGGTGAGCATCTCCGCCAGCAGCTCGTAGCTCCGGGGACCCGGCGTCGGACCCTCGGAGGAGTAGAGGATCCGCGGTCGCCCGGGTGTCTCCCGCGGCTGGGTGGTTCGCTCCGCGAGGCCGTCGAGCACCAGGCCGTCAAGGTGGAAGCGTGCGGTGTTCACGTGCAGCCCCATCGCCTCGGCGACCTCGGTGACCGACAGTGGCTGGTCGGCGCTACGCAACACGGCGAGCACCTCCGCCCGCCGGCTGCCGGCCGGAAGCGGGGGTGGGGGGTCGGCGAGACTCGCACCTGTCACGGGGTCATTGTCATCGCTCGATTGGGTTGTAACAAGCAGGTCGGTCCGTGCCGGCGCGGTCATCCTCCGATGTCGACCTGGACCTGGCCGTCCTCGACCCGGGTCCGATAGACGCGGACCGGCTCGGTCGCGGGTGGGTTGATGACGGCGCCCGAACGCAGGTCGAACCGCGATCCGTGCCGCCAGCACTCGATCGTGCCGCCCTCCACGTCGCCCTCGGACAGCGGCACCGACTGGTGGGTGCATTCGTCGTGGACGGCGAAGACCTCACCGTCGATCCGCACCACGCACACGGCGACACCGGACACGTCGACCGCCAGGGGCAGCTCGTCGACGAGGCTGGTCATCGCGCACACGGGGTGCCAGCCCATTCCGGGCCTGACGGCGCTGCCAGGCGGCGGCGCTCCACGCCGCATCAGGCGGCCTCGCCGGGCGAGACGCCCGGTGGTGTGGTGAGCAGCGCCTCGAGGTCGAGACCATAGGCGGGAAGGGTTCCGGGATCTCGTGAGTCGCCGTGCTGTAGATCGCCGATGTCGGGGCCGGACATGCCGGTGTCGACGGCTCGTACGCTCCCGATCGGGAGCAGTCCCGCCTCGTCCTGCTCGGCGAGGAGATGGATCTGGCGGGCGAGGTCGAGGGTCGAGAGGCGGTGTCGCCACTCGGACCACCCTCGATACGACCGTTGCCTGGCAAGGGCCGTGGCCTGACGCAACAGCGCGTCCGCGTCGTCGAAGGCGTGTCTGACTCTCGCGTGTGCCTCGCGTCTGGCCGGTAGCGGGGCCTGGTCCGCGATCACCCGTGCCAGCTCCGCCCGGGCGTCGTCGACTGCGGTGAGAGCCTGGTCGATCTGGTCGACCAGGCTCTTCGGCACGAGGGGGTGCCTCCTTCGCAGCATGGCGCTCTCCGCAGGTCTAATTGAAACAATTACCTCCGTGTATAACACGATCGTCGGTGATCGACCAGTGCTCGGGAGGCGTGGACTGCGTCCGAACGGGCGGGTGGGTGCAGGATTGACACGAATGAGTTAGGTAGAATAGGTTCTTGCATGATCACTCTGGAGACCGAGAGGTTCCGATGACGACAGCAGTCCACGGTCTGAGGTCCGGGCGGAGGCCGTGGCGGCGGAAGCCGCACGGAGCCGCCGAGGTGCGCGGAGCTGCGCGCGTGGACCTGCGCGGTCTGGATTACTACGCGCGCCGCCGCCGGCTTCTCTCGGCCCTGCGTGACCTCGCGCCCGGCGATCGGGTGCAGGTGATCAGCGATCGCGCCGACGAGGTCGTCTGGCTCCGCTACGAAGTGGAGGCTCGGGTCGCCGAACGCTACGGCTGGTCGCTGCCGGACGAAGGCGATGGTGCCGTGTGCACCACGGCTCGGCGAATGCGACGCTCCGCGCCTGCTCGCTGAACCTGGATCCGACGCAGTGTGGGCGCGGGCTCAGGCCCAGCTGCGGCGTCGGCCGTCGTCGAGGATGCGCCGCACCATCGGCTCGAAGTGCTCCAGGGGAAGCGAGTCGTAGTCGGGGTCGAACGAGTTCTGGTCGTAGTTCTCGCAGAAGTCGACGGTCGCCTGGTAGTGCGGGTGATCCTTCCAGCGGTCACGAGCGAGAGGATCCAGACCGACGTGGTGGAAGTAGTAGAACCCCTGGAACACCCCGTGGTGCTTGACGATCCAGTAGTTCTTCTCACTGACGTACGGGCGAAGCACCGCCGCGGCGACCTCCGAGTGGTTCGCCGGCGCGAGATGGTCCCCGATGTCGTGCAACAGGACGCAGACCACGGTCTCCTCGTCCTCGCCGGCGCGGAGCGCACGCGTCGCCGCCTGGAGCGAGTGGTCCAGGCGACTGATCCGGTATCCGGCCGAGTCCTCCATGGTGCGCAGCCATCCGAGGACGCGGTCCGGGAACGACTTCATCTCCTCGGCTTCGAGGCGTCCGAGCAGCTCGTAGTCCTCTGCAGTGCCGTCCTCCATGCGGGTGAACGACACGACCTCGCTCACGCGTCACCTCCGTCGGCCGGCTCGGGGATGTGGTGGCCGAGCAGAACCCGGCGGCGCGCCATCAGGTCGTCGTACTCCATGTACACATCTTGCAGGTGACGTCCACCACTGGCCGGGTCGAACGCGAGCCGACCGTGCATGACGCGGTGGCTGTGGACGGTGAGCAGGTCCCCGGACGAGGTCTTGAACACGACCTTGTACCGGTCGCTGTCGATGGCGCGCCCGAGCTTGCGGTAGGCGTGGTAGAAGGCCTCGACGTCGTCGAAGGCGGCGTCGAGCGGCTGGGCCAGCTGGTTGGAGTACCGGAACGTCCGCACCCGGCCGTCGGGATCGAGCTGGATGATCGGCGCCGTGGCGTAGGTGTCCTCGTCCTGCGAGAACAGCTGGAACGAGACCGGGACCCGCGCGAGGACCTCGAACGCGGCTGGGTCCTCGCGGCGCAGGTCCTCGACGACCGCCCATCCGTCGGTGACGGTGCTCTCCCCGCCGGTCGCCTCGTTGACCAGGAAGTGGAGGAGCTGGATGCTCGGCGGCCAGCTGTAGCTCGGTAGGTCGGTGTGCGGCTTCAGCTCGAGTGGCGTGTGCGCGACGTTGTAGCCCAGGGGGTCGTGCCGGACGTTGTGGACGCGTTCGAAGGCCGTCTCGCGCACGTGCCCGACGGTCTCGGCGAAACGCTCCACCTCGCGCTCGACCGACGGGGTCCCGGACACGACGGCGACGCCGTAGTCACGGATGGCGTCGAGGTAGGCCAGCTGGCCCTCGACTGTGCCCACCACGTCCGCGTGTTCGAAGGTCGGGACGGCGGCCAGGGTCGCGTCCCAGAGGATCGGCAGGTGACCGCTCTGCGCCCTCGTGCCGGCGGAGTAGTCGTGCGCGACGAGCCATCGGATCGAGTACCGGGTCTCATGGCCGTCGTTCCACGCCAAGGACAGCAGCGGCCCACGAGCGTCCGTCTCGGCCACGGTGGCGCTGGTCGGTGCGATGTGGTCGGGGATGTCGGCGGTGAAGAGCGCCCGTTCGCCCGATTGCGAGATACGGCACTCGTGGCAGCCGCAGTTGTCGCGAAGCCACATGTAATGGAAGGCCGAGCGCCCCGTCTCGTGCGCGAGGTCGAGGTAGCCGTCGCGGAGCTCGACGGCCACGGCACCGCCGGGCGCGTCCTCACGGCCGGTGGACTGTGCGGTCACGCTGGCCTCCTCGTGGCGCGTCGACGGACGCGGA
The DNA here is from genome assembly GCA_025924815.1 of Nocardioides sp. Taxonomy (GTDB): domain Bacteria; phylum Actinomycetota; class Actinomycetes; order Propionibacteriales; family Nocardioidaceae; genus Nocardioides. The sequence continues at coordinate 26,166 of JAICHQ010000021.1, read as the reverse complement.
CAACGGTGTCGTCTCCCGAGAGCGTGCCCGAGCGCGGCGCGCGGACGGACCACCCTAGGATGCCCCCATGTCCTCCACGGCGCTCGTCCCGTCCCTGGTCCGACCGAACTCCCGCGCGACCGCGCTCGCGGCTGACGGGGTGCTGGTCGCGATCGGCGTGACCCTCCTGGCGCTCTCGGCGCAGGTCTCGATCCCCCTCCCGCACACGCCGGTGCCGCTCACGGGGCAGACCTTCGGAGCGCTCCTCGTCGGAGGGGCGTACGGCGCTCGGCGCGGCTTCATCACCTTCGGCGCCTACCTCGTCGTCGGCGGCCTGGGATACGGCGTGTTCGCTCAGCACGCCTCCGGCTGGGACGTCTTGAAGTTCTCCTCCGCGACCGGCGGGTACCTCGTCGGCATGCTGCTCGCGGCAGGTCTCGTCGGCTGGCTCGCCGACCGCGGCTGGGACCGCAGGGCGGCCCGCTCGCTGCCGACGATGGTCCTGGGGAACCTCGTCATCTACGCCGTCGGCGCCACCTGGCTGGCCCACGCACTCGGTGTCGGCGCCCAGGGCGCCTGGGACCTCGGCATCAAGGACTTCCTGGTCGGCGACGCCCTTAAGATCCTGCTCGCCGCCCTCCTCCTGCCCGCGGGCTGGAGGCTGGTCGACGCCGTACGCCGGTGATGACGCGCCGCTGAGCCCGCCGTCGATTCACCGCCGACGGTGGTGTCCGATTCCCGCCAGAGCGTGTCGGTGGCGTCGGTCATGATGGGTGCATGAACACGTCCGTCGCCCCGATGCACCTCGATCGCGAGTCGTGCTACCGCGCGGTCAAGAGCCGCGACCGTCGGTTCGACGGAGTCTTCTACACCGCCGTCCGCACGACCGGCATCTACTGCCGTCCGTCGTGCCCGGCGCGGACCCCGGCGTTCCACAACGTCACCTTCCACCCGACCGCGGCCGCCGCGCAGTCCGCCGGCTACCGCGCCTGCAAGCGCTGCGTGCCCGACGCGACGCCCGGGAGTCCCGACTGGGACGTGGCCGCCGACGTCGCCGGCCGCGCGATGCGACTGATCGGCGACGGCGTCGTCGACCGCGAGGGTGTCGACGGCCTGGCCCACCGCATCGGCTACACGCCACGCCATCTCTCCCGGATCCTGACCCAGGAGCTCGGGGCCGGCCCGCTGGCCCTGGCCCGCGCCAAGCGCGCCCAGACCGCGCGGGTGCTGCTCGAGACGACCGACCTCGGAGCCGCCGACGTTGCCTTCGCCGCGGGCTTCAGCAGCGTCCGTCAGTTCAACGACACGGTCCGCGAGGTCTACGCCTCGACCCCCACCCGGCTGCGCGGTGGACGGGGGAGGAGTGGCGCGGGTGGCGCCCTCCGGCTCCGGCTGGCGGTGCGTACGCCGTTCGCAGGGCGGGCGCTGCTCGCGTTCCTGGCGCACCGCGTGGTCTCCGGCGTCGAGACGGCCACCGACACGACGTACGCCCGCACGCTCCGACTTCCCCACGGCACCGGCACGGTCGAGCTGGAGCTGGCCGACCATCCGGAGGCGGGCTCGACGGCGTTCGTCCCGGCCACCTTCCGTCTCGACGACCTCCGCGACCTGGCGGCCGCGGTCGAGCGGGTACGCCGGCTGGTGGACGCCGACTGTGACCCGGTGGCGATCGGCGACGCCTTCGCGGGCGAGCCGGTGCTCGGACGGCTCGTGCGCGAGCTGCCGGGGCTGCGGGTGCCGGGGCACGTCGACGGCGACGAGCTCGCGGTCCGGGCGGTGTTGGGCCAGCAGGTCACCGTGGCGGCCGCGCGTACCGCGGCCGGCCGGCTCGTCGGGCAGTACGGCGTGCAGGTCGCCGCACCCGCCGGCGGGCTGACCCACCTGTTCCCCACGGCCGCCCGTCTCGCCGAGGTCGACCCCGCGTCGCTGCCGATGCCCGGTGCCCGTGGTCGCGCGCTGGTCGCCGTGTGCCGCGCGCTGGCCGAGGGTGACCTGAGTCTCGACCGCGGCGCCGACCGCGACGACGTACGCCGGCGGCTGCTGGAGATCCCCGGCATCGGTGCCTGGACCGCCGACTACATCGCGCTCCGGGCGCTGGGCCATCCCGACGTCTTCCTACCCACCGACATCGGTATCCGCGATGCACTGCGCCTGCTCGGGCGTGACCCCTCCGAAGCCGCCGACCTGGCCGAGGGCTGGCGACCCTGGCGTTCCTACGCCCAGGTCCAGCTCTGGCAGACCCTCTCCGCAACTCCGAAAGGACCCTGACATGTACACCGTCATGCCCTCGCCCATCGGCGACCTGCGCATCGTCGAGCGCGACGGCGCGATCACCGCGATCGAGTTCTCGCCGTTCCGCGACCACGACGGTCGCCCGCGCGGCGACCGCGACGACACCCATCCGGTGCTGCGGGAGGCCATGCGCCAGTTGCGGGCCTACTTCGACCGTGACCTGAAGGAGTTCGACCTTCCGCTCCAGCCGGCGGGCAGCGAGTTCCAGAAGTCGGTGTGGGCCCAGCTGCTGGCGATCGGCTACGGCGAGACCGCGTCGTACGGCCAGATCGCGAAGCGGCTCGGCAAGACCAACGCCGCCTCACGCGCCGTCGGTCTGGCCAACGGCAGCAACCCAATCCCGATCGTCATCCCGTGTCACCGGGTGATCGGGGCCGACGGGACCCTGACCGGCTACGCCGGGGGGATCGAGCGCAAGCAGGCCCTCCTCGAGCTCGAGCAGGACGCACTCTTCTAGGCTCATCCCTTCCGCCGCCCAAGTGGGACTTCTCCGCGGTCGAGGTGGGACTACTCCCGAAAGAGTCCCGCCCGGGGTCCGGACAACTCCCCCTTCGGCCCGGGAAAACTCCCAGTTGGGGCCCGGAGAACTCCCACTTCGGCTATTCAGCAGCTGCCCGCCGGAGCGACTCGGAGAGCCGCTCGGCGGCGGCGGCGACGGCCGGGGCGTGCATCCGGCCGGGCTGGCGGGAGAGCCGCTCGAGGGGACCGCTGACCGAGACGGCGGCGACGATCTTGCCGGAGGGGGAGCGCACCGGGGCCGACACCGAGGCGACTCCCTGCTCGCGCTCGCCGACCGACTGCGCCCAGCCGCGACGGCGGATGCCGGACAGGGCTGCGGCGGAGAAGGCGGCGTTCTGCAGGCCGCGGTGGATGCGCTCGGCGTCCTCCCAGGCGAGCAGCACCTGCGCGGCCGAGCCGGCGCGCATGGTCAGCTGAGACCCCACCGGGATGGTGTCGCGCAGGCCCGACGGACGCTCCGCGGCGGCCACGCAGACGCGGTAGTCGCCCTGCCGACGCCACAGCTGTGACGACTCGCCGGTGATGTCGCGCAGCCGCGCGAGCACCGGGCCCGCGGTCGCCAGCAGCCGGTCCTCGCCCGCAGCGACGGAGAGCTCGGCCAGGCGCGGCCCCAGCACGAAGCGTCCCTGCAGGTCGCGGGCCACCAGCCGGTGGTGCTCCAGCGCGACCGCGAGGCGATGCGCGGTCGGCCTGGCGAGGCCGGTCGCGGTGACCAGCCCGGCCAGCGTGGCCGGACCGGACTCGAGGGCTGTGAGGACGAGCGCCGCCTTGTCGAGGACGCCGACGCCGCTAGTGGTGTCCATATGGCAATATTGCCGTCTCAGATCATGGGACGCAAGTTGTATCCTTTCCGCCGTCGCCGAGCCTCATGAGGAGGAGAGAAATGGGCAGGACCCTGGCCGAGAAGGTCTGGGACGAGCACGTCGTCCGGTCGGCCGTCCCGGGAAGCGGCGAGCCCGACCTCCTCTACATCGACCTCCACCTGATCCACGAGGTCACCTCGCCGCAGGCGTTCGACGGTCTGCGGCTGGCCGACCGTCCGGTACGCCGTCCCGACCTGACCCTGGCCACCGAGGACCACAACGTCCCGACCGTCGACTGGGACCAGCCGATCAAGGACCCCGTCAGCCGCACCCAGGTCGAGACCCTGCGCCGGAACGCCCAGGAGTTCGGCATCCGCCTGCACTCCCTCGGCGACCTCGACCAGGGGATCGTCCACATCATCGGCCCGCAGCTCGGTCTGACCCAGCCCGGCATGACGATCGTCTGCGGCGACTCCCACACCTCCACCCATGGCGCCTTCGGCGCGCTCGCCTTCGGCATCGGCACCTCCGAGGTCGAGCACGTGCTCGCCACGCAGACCCTCCCGCAGGCGCGACCGAAGACGATGGCGGTCACCGTGAACGGTGAGCTTCCCGCCGGCGTCACCGCCAAGGACCTGGTGCTGACGCTGATCGCCCACACCGGCACCGGCGGCGGACAGGGCTACGTCGTGGAGTACCGCGGCCCGGCGATCGAGGCGCTCTCGATGGAGGGCCGGATGACCGTGTGCAACATGAGCATCGAGTGGGGCGCGAAGGCCGGCCTGGTCGCGCCCGACGAGACGACGTTCGCCTATCTGAAGGACCGCCCGGAAGCGCCGAAGGGCGCCGACTGGGACGCGGCCGTCGAGCACTGGAGGAGCCTGGTCACCGACGACGACGCCCGCTTCGACGAGGAGATCGAGCTCGACGCCGGCGCCATGACGCCGTTCGTCACATGGGGCACCAACCCCGGTCAGGGTGTGCCTCTCGGTGGGTCGGTGCCCGAGCCGGACGCATTCGCCGAGGAGAGCGACCGGGTCGGCGCGCGCAAGGCCCTGGAGTACATGGGCCTCGAGGCCGGCACACCGATGCGCGACATCCCGGTCGACACGGTGTTCGTCGGGTCCTGCACCAACGGCCGGATCGAGGACCTCCGGCTGGCGGCCGGGATCGTCCGGGGCCGCCGGGTCGCCGAGGGCACGCGGCTGCTCGTCGTTCCGGGCTCGGTCCGGGTGCGTCTACAGGCCGAGGACGAGGGACTCGACGTGGTGTTCAAGGAGGCCGGCGGCGAGTGGCGTGGGGCCGGCTGCTCGATGTGCCTGGGCATGAACCCCGACCAGCTCGCCCCGCAGGAGCGCAGCGCCTCGACCTCCAATCGCAACTTCGAGGGGCGACAGGGCAAGGGTGGCCGGACCCACCTGGTCTCCGTGCCCGTCGCAGCCGCCACCGCGATCCGCGGAACGCTGAGCTCGCCCGCCGATCTCGAGCCGGAGGGGGTCTGAGATGGAGGCGTTCACGACCCACACCGGCATCGGCGTGCCGCTACGCCGCAGCAACGTCGACACCGACCAGATCATCCCCGCGGTCTACCTCAAGCGGATCACCCGCACCGGATTCGAGGACGGCCTGTTCGCCGCCTGGCGCAACGACCCGTCGTTCGTGCTCAACCAGAAGCCGTACGACGCGGGCAGCGTGCTGGTCGCCGGCCCCGACTTCGGCACCGGCTCGTCCCGCGAGCACGCGGTGTGGGCCCTGCAGAACTACGGCTTCCGGGTCGTGCTCTCACCCCGGTTCGGCGACATCTTCCGGGGCAACGCCGGCAAGTCCGGGCTGCTGGCGGCGCAGGTCGACGACAAGGTCGTGCTCCGGCTGTGGGAGCTCCTCGAGGCCGAGCCCGGTACGACGATCAGCGTCGACCTGGTGGCGCGCACCCTGCGTGCGGGCGACGGTCCCGGTGCGGTGGAGGACTCCTTCGACATCGACGACTACACGCGCTGGCGCCTGCTGGAGGGTCTCGATGACATCTCCCTGACGCTCGCGCACGCGGCCGACATCGCGACCTACGAGCAGGGCCGCCCCACCTGGAAGCCCGCGACGCGCTGACCGGGCCCTCGCGGTCATCGCCGCGCGGCCGCTGGCGACTCGCCGAGAGCAAGAATCTCCAAGCGGGCAAGGGAGATCGCTGACGGATGCGCCCGTGCAGCACCATCGGGCGACGTCCACATCGCCCGTTACTCGACGGCCAGGGTGAGGAAGAACGCCTCGGTTGAGCCGGATTCTCGGGAAAAACCTTCGACAGAACCGGCGTGGCGATTGTGAAGAACGGCGCGACTACCTAGCGTTCGTCGGGAAGCCGGGCAAAAGGGCCGGCCACAGTTCGTTCATTGGAAGGGAAACCGTGAACAAGTCTCAGCTCATCGACGCGCTCGCCGCGCGTTACGAGGGGAACCGAAAGCAGGCGCAGCACGCGCTGGAATCCGTCCTGGACACGATCACGCGTGAGGTGGCCAAGGGCGAGAAGGTCGCGATCACGGGCTTCGGCTCGTTCGAGAAGCGCGTGCGCGAGTCCCGCATGGTCCGCAACCCTCAGACCGGTGAACGCATCCGCGCGAAGAAGAAGGCCGTGCCGAAGTTCACCGCCGGCGCCGATCTGAAGAACGTCGTCTCGGGTGCCAAGAAGCTGCCCAAGCTGACCTTGGCCGCCGGAGCCGCCGCTGCGAAGAAGGCCGCCCCGGCCACGAGGACGACGGCGAAGAAGTCGGCTCCGGCGAAGAAGGCCACCACCGCGAAGAAGGCGACGGCGAAGAAGTCGGCTCCGGCGAAGAAGACCGCGGCGAAGAAGGCGACGGCGAAGAAGTCGGCTCCGGCGAAGAAGACCGCGGCGAAGAAGACGACGGCCAAGAAGTCGGCCCCGGCGAAGAAGACCGCGGCGACGCGGACCACCGCAGCGAAGAAGTCGACGGCCAAGAAGTCGGCCCCGGCGAAGCGGACGACCAAGAAGACCGCCAAGCGGTCCTGAGTCACCGCACGAAGGGGTCGCCGGTTCGCCGGCGGCCCCTTCGTCGTATTCAGGACGTCCGGAGGTGAGCCCCGATCAGGTCAGCATCGCCCTGCGGGTATGGGATCCCAGCCCGATGGCGACCGCGTCGGCCAGCGCCGCCGCGTCGTCGACGTCGCGACGCAGCGACGTCAGTGCTCCCGGGATCTCGATCGCCCCGACCTCCAGGTGGGCCTCGCGGGAGTGGAACCCGAACTGCGGCTCGAACCCGGCGTACGGCGCGGTGTACAGCGTGGTGCCGGTGCCGTCCTGGTCGGTGACGAACGCAGCACCCCTGCCCGTTCCGCACCAGGCCAGGGCGGCCTCGAGATCGGTGTGCCGCAGGGCGGGGAGGTCGGCGCAGACCGCGACCGGGGCTGCCCGCGGCCAACGTCGCAGGGCCTCGGCAGCGGCCAGCCGCAATGACTCGTTGAGGTCTCCGTCGACACCGTCGGGGATCGTGGCGCAGCCGGCTGCGCGCAGGTCGTCGGCGAAGCCGGCGTCGTCGGTCACTGCGAGCACGGCCACGACGGGATCGGCGGCCAGGCACGCCCGGGCCGTGTCGAGGGCGAACGCCGCCGCCAATGCGCGCCGGCGCTCGGGGTCGACCTCGAGCCGAGACTTGCCCCGAGCCGGTGGCTTCACCGGCAGCAGGACGACGTACGACGCGCTCATCGAGGGCGATCCTGTCAGGCCCGCCGGGCGGCCGGCGACCGGCCGTGACCGAGTAGCCTGACCCGGACACCGGCGCTGGTGCCGGGCCGATCGAGTCGACGTTCGTGCCACGACGGGAGGGACGCAGGTGGGTGCTCGACCCGTGCGACCACTGCAGCAGAAGCGAGGATGGGCCTTCAACCTCGCCGTCCCGGTCGTGAAGTCCGCGCTGCTGGCCACCACCAGGCGCACCTGGATCGACGGCGAGAAGATCCCAGCCTCCGGCGGGTGCATCATCGTCTTCAACCACGTTTCGCACGTCGACCCGCTGACGGCGGCCCACATCGTCTACGACCACGGCCGGATGCCGCGCTACCTCGCCAAGTCGGGCCTGTTCAAGAACCGCGCGCTGGCGTACTTCCTCACCGCAGCGGGCCAGATCCCGGTGGAGCGGCTCAGCAAGAACGCCAAGGGTGCGTTCGACGCCGCGGTCGCCGCCGTGCGGGCGGGTGAGTGCGTGGTGGTCTACCCGGAGGGCACGCTGACCCGCGATCCCGACCTGTGGCCGATGGCCGGGAAGTCGGGAGCTGCTCGCATCGCGCTGGAGACCGGCTGCCCGGTGATTCCGATCGGGCAGTGGGGTGCTCACGAGCTGCTCTACCCGTACACCAAGAAGCCCCACCTCTTCCCGCGCACCTCGATCACGATGAAGGTCGGCGACCCCGTCCCGCTCGACGACCTGCGTGACCAGCCGCACACGACCAAGACGGTCAACGAGGCGACCCGGCGGATCATGGCCGCGCTCACCGACCTGGTGGCCGAGGTGCGTGGCGAGGAGGCGCCGGCCGAGCGGTTCGACCCGCGGACCTCGGGGGTGCGGCCGATCGGCAACCCGCGCAAGGCCGCGAAGCCGGAGCGGAAGTCGAGGGGCGCATGACGCAGGTCTCCGTGCTCGGGGCGGGCTCGTGGGGGACGGCGTTCTCGATGGTGCTCGCGGACGCGGGCAACGACGTCACGCTGTGGGCCCGTCGCGAGGAGGTCTGCACCACGATCAACCGGCGCCGCGAGAACACCGACTACCTCCCCGGGGTCGAGCTTCCTCCCACCGTCGCCGCCACCCACGACACCGAGCGGGCGCTGGCCGGCGCCGACGTCGTGGTGTTCGCGGTGCCGTCGCAGACGTTCCGCGCCAACCTCGCGCAGTGGGCGCCGTACATCCCCGCGTCATCCCTGATGGTGTCGCTGATGAAGGGCGTCGAGCTGGGCACCCTCAAGCGGATGAGCGAGGTCGTCGCCGAGGTGACCGGAGCCGGGCCCGGGCGCGTCGCCGTGGTCAGCGGCCCCAACCTGTCGCACGAGATCGCCCAGCGTGAGCCGGCCGCCTCCGTGGTCGCCAGCACCGACGAGGACGTCGCCAAGCAGGTGCAGCACCTCGTCCACGGACCGGCCTTCCGCCCCTACCGGAGCCTCGACGTGGTCGGCTGCGAGCTCGGCGGCGCCTACAAGAACGTCGTCGCGCTGTCGGTCGGCATGGCCGTGGGGCTGGGGTTCGGCGACAACACCACCGCCTCGGTGATCACCCGCGGCCTGGCCGAGACCGCGCGCCTGGCGATGGCGATGGGGGCCAACCCGATGACCCTGATGGGGCTCGCCGGGCTCGGCGACCTGGTCGCCACGTGCTCCTCGCCGCTGTCTCGCAACCGGACCTTCGGCGAGAAGCTCGGGCTCGGGATGACGACCTCCGAGATCGTCGCGTCGACCCGTCAGGTCGCCGAGGGCGCGAAGTCGTGCTCCTCGCTGCTGGCGCTGGCACAGAAGGTGGGCGTCGACGCCCCGATCGCCGAGCACGTCGAGGCCGTCGTCGACGGGCGGATGACGGCGCCGGAGATGATGGAGTCGTTCATCGCCCGCGACACCAAGGCGGAGACGGACTGACGGCGAGCCGTCACGGGACGACGGCGTCGAGGGCACCCGACAGGTCGGCCCACAGGTCGTCCACGTCCTCGATGCCGACGCTGAGCCGGACCAGCGCCTCGGGGATGGTCGTCGGCTCGGACCTCCAGCGCCGACGGCGCTCGAACGTCGACTCCACGCCACCGAGCGAGGTGGCGTGGACCCACAAGGACGTCGAGCGCACCAGCCGGTCGGCGGCGTCGGGTCCGCCGGCCAGCACGACCGAGACGATCCCGCCGAAGCCGGGGTAGCGGAGCTCGGCGACGGCGTCGTGCGCCCGCAGCCGGTCGACCAGTGCGCGGGCGTTGCTCTCCGCCCGCTCGACCCGCAGGTGCAGCGTGCGCAGGCCGCGCAGGGCGAGCCAGGCCTCCAGGGTCCCGGGGATGGAGCCGAGCAGGTCGCGGCGGCCCTTCAGCGCGTCGTACACCTCGTCGTCGGCGGTGACGAGCGCGCCGATGACCGCGTCGCTGTGCCCGGCGAGGTACTTGGTGGCGGAGTGGACGACCACGTCGGCGCCCATCGCGAGCGGCAGCTGGCGCAGGGGGGTGGCGAACGTGTTGTCGACGACGACGTACGCACCCGCCTCGTGGGCGGCGCGCGCGATGGTCTCGATGTCGGCCAGCTCGAGTGCCGGGTTGGTCGGCGACTCGAGCCAGACCAGGGCCGCGTCGTCGCAGGCCTTGACGACCGCCGCGGTGTCGGTGACGTCGACGAGTCGCGCCGTCAGCCGGCCGCGCGCCTCCAGGTCGGCCAGCTGCATCACGGTGCCGTTGTAGGCATGGCGCGGCGCGACCACGGCCGCACCCTGACCCACCAGGTCCAGGACGGTCGACACCGTCGCGAGCCCGGAGGAGAAGGCCAGGCAGCGGCCGCCCTCGAGCGCCCCCAGCGCCTCCTCGAACGCCGTCCAGGTCGGGTTGCCGTGCCGGCCGTACTCCACGCCTCCGGTCGCGCCGTACGTCGAGGCCATCGTGATCGGGTGGTTGAGAGGCTGGTCGGGCTCGTGCGGTGGGCGGCCCGCGGTGACGGCGGTGGTGGCGGGGGACCAGGTCGCGGGGTCTGTCGGGTCGGCCATGTCGCGAGCGTACGGCGGGCCGGTCGGCGCGCGACGCCACCCCCGATAGGGTGCCTGCGATGAGCGAGCAGCCCCCAGACTCGCGCTCGCGCAAGCCGCGGGTCGCGGTCGTCTTCGGCGGCCGGTCCAGCGAGCACGCGGTCAGCTGCGTGACCGCCGGCAGTGTGCTCGAGGCGATCGACCGCGCGACGTACGACGTCGTCCCGATCGGGATCGCTCCCGACGGCCGGTGGGTCCTGGAGTCGGGCGACACCGCACGGCTGCGGATCACCGGGGCCGACCAGCTGCCCAGCGTCGACGGCGCCCGCGCGGCGATCACGCTGCTGCGCGAGTCGGGGAGCACCGACCTGGTCGTCCACGAGCCCTCCCGGCCGCCGCAGACCCTCGGTGAGGTCGATGTGGTGTTCCCGCTGCTCCACGGCCCGTGGGGCGAGGACGGCACGATCCAGGGCATGTTCGAGATGGCCGGGGTCCGCTACGTCGGCGCCGGGGTGCTGGCCAGCGCCGTGGGCATGGACAAGGCCTATGCGAAGGTCGTGCTCCGCGCGGCCGGGCTGCCGGTGATGCCGTCGGTGACCGTGTCCACCCGCGAGTGGTATCGCGATCCCGACGGCGTGCGGCACCGGGTAGCCGACCTCGGTCTCCCGCTGTTCGTCAAGCCGGCCCGGGCGGGGTCGAGCATGGGGATCAGCAAGGTGCACGACGCCTCCGAGCTCGACGCGGCCATCGAGGAGGCCCACCGGCACGACCCGAAGGCCCTGGTCGAGCAGGCCGCCGTCGGGGCTCGCGAGATCGAGTGCGGCGTGCTGGAGGCGCTGGACGGTACGCCGGAGACGAGCGTGCCGGCCGAGATCGTCGTGGGCGGTGGCCACGAGTTCTACGACTTCGCCGCCAAGTACCTGCCCGAGGAGCACACCGAGCTCGACGTCCCGGCCGATCTGCCCGAGGCCGCCGCGGCCGAGCTGCGCGACCTGGCCGTGCGCGCCTTCGAGGCGGTCGGCTGCGAGGGGCTGGCCCGCGTGGACTTCTTCCTGATGCCCGACGGCTCGCTCGTGGTCAACGAGATCAACACGATGCCGGGCTTCACGCCGACCTCGATGTACCCGCGGATGTGGGCCGAGACCGGCGTCGACTACCCCGCGCTCGTCGACCGCCTGATCCGGCTCGCGCTGCGGCGTACGACGGGACTGCGCTGACCGGCGGCCGTCACCGACAAGGGGTCACGAGCTTGGTGTACTCCTTGACCACGGGCGCCAGCTCGACCATGACCGCGGCCAGGCCGTTGGGCCGGTACGTCGCGGGGATCGCGACCTGGACGATCGGCCGGTAGCCGGCGGTCGCGATCACGAGATCGGACGAGTCGTCGGCGAACTGGGCCTCGGGGATGTACCACCCGACTCCGTCCGCGGTCTGGCAGGCGGCGGTGCGGGTGAAGTCCGACGGCATCGGGACGCCGCACTGCGCGACGATCGCCGGATCGCCCCAGGCGCCGCCGAGCGCTGCTGCCGGCTGGGTCTTGCGCTGCGCCTGGTCGGCGACCTTCTCTGGAAGCGCGTTCGTCAGCCGCTGGCACACGGCCTGGTCGGCGGCGCTGAGCCTCAGGGTGGGGATGCTGACCGGATCCTTGCCGCAGGCCACCAGCGCCAGCCCCAGACAGCCCAGGACCGCAGCCGACCGCACGCCGCGGGATCTCGTGGACGATCGGGGGCGCGAGGAGGACGTGGTCAATTCGGGTCGCGTCAGATGTGGACGACGGGGCAGGTCAGGGTACGGGTGATGCCCTCGAGGTTCTGCACGCGGGAGACGACCAGCTTGCCCAGCTCGTCGACGTTGCGGGCCTCGGCGCGCACGATCACGTCGTACGGGCCGGTGACGTCCTCGGCAAGCGTGACGCCCTTGACCTGAGCGATCGCCCGGGCCACGTCGGCGGCCTTGCCCACGTCTGTCTGGATGAGGATGTACGCCTGGACGACCATGCTCTGTCTCCTCCGAGTAGTCGAGGGGGGATCGGTGGCACTGCGCGGTGCTGCCGGCCACAACCTACCGTGCGGTACGCCGCGCCCGACAGGTCGGTCCGACGGCGACCGGCGCCCGCGCGAGGGCCGGATCTGGTGGGATGGGGGGCATGTCGTTCCCACCTGACGCGACCGTCTCGGAGGCCGGTGAGTTTCCGCTGATCCAACGTCTCCGCGACCTCTTCGCGCAGGGTGAGCAGGTACTGGTCGGGCCCGGGGACGACGCCGCCGTGCTCCGCATCCGCGACGGTCACGTCGTGGTGTCGACCGACGTGCTCGTCGAGGGGCGGCACTTCCGCCGGGACTGGGTGGCCGCCGCCGACATCGGCCACCGCGCGGCCGCCGCGAACCTCTCCGACATCAACGCCATGGGCGGGCGTGCCCACTCGCTGACGATCGGCCTGGCCGCGCCCCGGGACCTGCCGGCGCAGTGGGCGCTCGACTTCGCCGAGGGCTTCGCCGAGGAGTGCGCGAGCGTCGGAGCATCCGTGGTCGGGGGAGACCTGACCTCGGCCGACTCGCTGGTGATCGCGGTGACCGTGCTCGGCTCGTGCCGCCGGTCGCCGGTGCTCCGCTCCGGGGCCGAGCCGGGCGACGTGCTGGCGCTGTGCGGCCGGCAGGGATGGGCGGCGGGCGGGCTGGCCGTGCTGGGCCGGGGGTTCCGGTCGCCGCGCGTGCTCGTCGAGGCCTACCGTCGCCCGGAGCCGCCGTACGACGCGGGAGCCGTCGCCGCCGAGGCCGGCGCGACGGCCATGATCGACATCTCCGACGGGCTGCTGGCGGAGGCGCGCCACCTGGCCGAGGAGTCGCAGGTGGCGATCGACGTACGCCGCGACGCGTTCGAGGTGCCGGAGCCGCTGGTCGCGGTGGGCGCGGCCACCGGGGCCGACCCGCTCAGCTTCGTCCTCGGCGGCGGGGACGACCACGCCCTGCTGGCGACGTTCCCCACGCCCGGCGTGCCCGACGGTTGGGCGGTGATCGGGTCGGTCTCCGAGGGGTCCGAGGTCACCGTCGACGGCGCGGCGTACGACGGGCCGACCGGGTGGACGCACTTCTGAGCCCCCCGGCTCGTGCGCCGTCCAGCCGACAACACGAAGCCCCGGACCACCAGGCCCGGGGCTCCGCGAAGCAGGTGAGGTGGTCGCTCAGCGGCTGACCTTGCCGGCCTTGAGGCAGCCGGTGCAGACGTTGAGGCGCTTGTGGGTGCCGTTGACGACGGCGCGCACACGCTGGATGTTGGGGTCGAAGCGGCGCTTGGTGATCTTCTTCGACCACGGCCGGTTGTTGCCGAAGGTCGGCTTCTTGGCGCAGATGTCGCAGACGGCGGCCACGGGACACTCCTGACAGAGAAACGGATCGGGGCCCGCGCGCAGCGGGCAACCGGGAAAGAATATCCGACACGTCCGTACGCGGACGAATTCACGCCCCGGGAGCGGGCGTGCGAGGCCCGCGTCCGACCGGGCGCACTACCCTGGCAGCCGCCCGATCCCCCGGGCCACGACCCGAGGAGCGAAGGGCACACGATGGAGGCACCTCACGGTGGCGGCGTCGAGCTCGCGGTCGTCCGGCGCTTCGTCGATGTGGCGGTCGACGCCCTGGCGGCGGCTCGGGAGGAGATCGACGCGCTCAACGTCTACCCGGTGCCCGACGGCGACACGGGCACGAACATGTACCTCACGATGAGTGCCGCCCGCGACGCCATCCAGCAGGCCACCGCCGACGACGCCGAACTGGTGACCGCCCTCGCAGCCTTCCGGCGCGGGGCTCTGCTGGGAGCCCGGGGCAACAGTGGCGTGATCCTGAGCCAGCTCCTCGGGGCCCTCGTCGCCCGGATGGGGCGGGCGACGCCCGCGGACCGCAACGCGACGGTGATGGCCGAGGCGATGACGGAGGCGAGCCAGGCGGCGTACGCCGCGGTCGGTACGCCGGTCGAGGGAACGATCCTCACCGTCGCGCGGGCCGCCGCGGAGGCCGCCGTACGTCGTGCCGCCGACGAGCGGGCCCGTGCCCGGGACGTGTTCGCGGCGGCCGCGGAGGCCGCCCGCGAGGCCCTGGCCCACACGCCCGAGCAGCTCGAGCCGCTCCGGGTCGCCGGGGTCGTCGACGCCGGCGGCCGAGGGCTGAGCGTGGTCCTCGACGCGGCCGAGACGGTGCTGACCGGACGCCGTCCGCTGCCCGCGCCGCAGCCGATCGGCACCCACACGATCCCGGTCGCCGCCGGTGAGACCGACCTGCGCGCCGACGGACCGGCGTACGAGGTGATGTACCTCCTCGACGCCGCCGACGACGCCGTCCCGGGGCTGCGCGAGGCCCTGTCGCCCCTGGGCGACTCACTCGTCGTCGTCGGAGGAGAGGGGCTGTGGAACGTCCACGTCCACGTCGACGACGTCGGGGCGGCGGTCGAGGCGGGCATCTCGGCGGGCCGTCCGCACCGCATCCGGGTCACTCACTTCGCCGAGCAGACAGCCCGGCCCGCGAGCCGACCGGTGGGCCGGGCGCGCACCGGCCGCCGGATCGTCGCGGTCTCCGCCGGCCCCGGGCTCGCGCGGCTGTTCGCCGACGCCGGGGCCCTCGTGATCGAGGGCGGCCCGGGTCACCGGCCGTCGACCGGGATGATCCTCGACGCGGTCGCCGGGTCCGGCGCGGCCGAGGTCGTGATCCTGCCCAACGACCGCGACTCCGTCCGGGCAGCGCGCATCGCCGCCCGGACCGCCGAGGAGGACCTCGACGTCCGGGTCGTGGTCATCCCGACCGAGGCCCAGGTGCAGGGGCTGGCCGCCCTGGCGGTGCACGAGCCGGCGCGGGCCTTCGACGCCGACGTGCTCGAGATGACCGCCACCGCCCGGCACACCCGCCACGGAGCCGTCACCATCGCCGCACGACAGGCGATCACGATGGCCGGCCCCTGCGAGCCCGGCGACGTGCTCGGAGTCATCGAGGGAGACTTCGCGCTGGTCGGCCACGACCTCGCCGACGTGGCGACCCAGATCCTCGAGCGGATGCTCGGCGGCGGCGGCGAGCTGGTCACGCTCGTCGGCGGCTCCGGCTCCGACGGCCTCGCGCAGCAGTGCCAGGAGTACGTCGCCGACCGGCATGCTCATGTCGACGTCGTGGTGTACGACGGGGGGCAGGACCGCTACCCGTTGTTGATGTCCGTGGAGTGAAGACGCCGTGATCGACCTCGACTCGCCCGTCGCGACGGTGCTGGGCGCCCAGAAGCCGGCCAAGGTCAAGAAGATCACCGAGGGCCTGCGGATCCGCACCGTCGGCGACCTGCTCTACCACTTCCCGCGCCGCTACATCCGCACCGGCGAGCTGACCAAGGTCACCGATCTGCGCAGCGGCGAGATGCTCACGGTGGTGGGCGAGATCGTCGAGAGCACCGTCAACACCTACGTCGACCGTCGCACGCGCCGTCCGGCGTACCGACTCGACACGACACTCCAGACCGACGGCCCGTCGCTGCGGATGTCGTTCTTCGCCAAGTCCGCGCACATCAGCAAGTGGCACGCCGAGCGCCTGGCCGTCGGGCGCCGCGGCGTCTTCATAGGTCAGGTGACCACCTTCCGCAACCAGTGGCAGCTGACCAACCCGACGATGGCGCTGTTCGGCGAGTCCGGCGACGACGCGGACTACGACGAGACGATCGGCACCGCGGTGGCGTCGATCAAGGCGCTGTTCCCGCTCTACCCCCAGACCAAGGGGGTCGACTCATGGGACCTCCAGCGCGCCATCGCGTTCGCTCTCACCGTCGTCGACGACCTGCCCGATCCGCTGCCCGACGACGTACGTCGGGAGCTCGGGCTGCCCGACCTCGCGACTGCTATGCGTCACATCCACGCGCCCGACGAGTGGGGGCAGGTCACAGACGCACAGCGCCGCTTCCGGTTCGACGAGGCGTTGGTGACCCAGCTGGTGATGGCGCGCCGGCGCGCGGCCCTGGCCCGGCTCGGGGGCCAGGCCCGGGTCGGCGGAGGGGGGCTGCTCGCGGCCTTCGACGCGCGGCTGCCGTTCACCCTGACCGCCGGGCAGGAGCAGGTGTCGGCCGAGATCATGGACGCCCTGGCCCGGCCGCACCCGATGAACCGGCTCCTCCAGGGCGAGGTCGGCTCCGGCAAGACCCTGGTCGCCCTGCGCGCGATGCTGAGAGTCGTCGACTCCGGTGGCCAGGCGGCGCTGCTCGCCCCGACCGAGGTGCTCGCCCAGCAGCACCTCCGCTCGATCACGGCGCTGCTCGGTGACCTCGCCCAGGGCGGCATGCTCGGCGGCGCCGCCGACGCGACCACGGTCGCGCTGCTCACCGGGTCGATGGCCAAGGGGCCACGCACCGAGGCGCTGCTGCGGGCCGCGAGCGGCGAGGCCGGGATCGTGGTGGGCACCCACGCCCTGCTCCAGGAGCACGTCCAGTTCGCCGACCTCGGGCTCGTCGTCGTCGACGAGCAGCACCGGTTCGGGGTCGAGCAGCGGGCCGCCCTGACCGACAAGGCCGGCACGCCGCCCCACGTCCTGGTGATGACCGCGACGCCGATCCCGCGCACGGTGGCGATGACCGTCTTCGGCGACCTCGAGGTGTCCACCCTCGCCGAGCTCCCCGCCGGACGCGCGCCGATCCAGACCACCGTGGTCCCGCTGGTCGACCAGCCGGGCTGGATCGACCGGGTCTGGAGCCGGGTCCGCGAGGAGGTGGCGCAGGGCCACCAGGTGTACGTCGTGTGCCCGCGCATCGCCGGAGACGAGCTCGAGCAGGGCGAGAGCGACGCGCCGGCCCTCGACGACGAGGGACGGCCGGTGGAGGCGCCACCGGCCCTGAGCGCCGCCGAGGAGGTCGTCGAGTCCCTGCGTGAGGGGGCGCTGCGGGGCCTGCGCCTCGGTCTCCTCCACGGCCGGCTGACCCCCGAGGAGAAGGACCGCGCGATGGGGGCCTTCGTGGCCGGCGAGACCGACGTTCTCGTCGCGACCACCGTGATCGAGGTCGGCGTCGACGTCGGCAACGCGACGACGATGGTCCTGCTCGACGCCGACCGGTTCGGCATCTCCCAGCTCCACCAGCTGCGCGGTCGCGTCGGTCGCGGCGGCCTGCCCGGGCTGTGCCTGCTCGTGACACATGCCGAGGCGGACAGTCCGGCGCGGGCGCGGCTCGACGCGGTCGCGGCCACGACGGACGGCTTCGAGCTCAGCCGCGTCGACCTCGAGCAGCGTCGCGAGGGTGACGTCCTCGGTCACTCGCAGTCGGGCTTCCACAGCTCACTGCAGCAGCTGCGGGTGCTGCGGGACGAGAAGACCATCGTCCAGGCACGTGAGACCGCGACCGCCATGCTCGCCGCCGACCCCGGTCTCGAGCAGATCCCGGCGCTGCGGCAGCTCGTGACAGAACTGGAGCATTCACGGCAGTCTGAGTTCATGGAGAAGTCGTGACCGAGCCGTGTCGCGTGCGCGCCCGGGTCCTGGGACCCGCGCTGTCATGACCCGCATCATCGGCGGACGCGTCGGCGGTCGACGCATCACGGCGCCCCGGGGGGCCAGCACCCGCCCCACCAGCGACCGTGTGCGCGAGGCCCTCTTCTCCGCCATCGAGGCGTGGTGCGGCTCTCTCGCCGGGCTCCGCTTCCTGGACCTGTACGCCGGGTCCGGCGCGGTGGGCCTGGAGGCATGGTCGCGCGGCGCAGGCGTCGTCACGCTGGTCGAGCACGATCGGCGGACCGCGTCGCTGATCTCGGCGAACGCCCGCGGCCTCGGGTTCGTCAGGGCCCACGTCGTGACCGGGTCGGTCGCCGGCCTGCTGGCCCGGCCCCCGGCGGCGCCGTACGACGTCGCCTTCCTCGATCCGCCGTACGCCGCCCCGGAGGCCGAGGTGGTCGCCGACCTGGCCTCGCTGGCCGCGCACGACTGGCTCGTCCCCGGCGCGATGGTGGTCGTCGAGCGCGGGTCCCGCGCGGACGAGCCGGCCTGGCCCGACGGTTTCGGCGAGAGCCGGCAGAAGAAGTACGGCGAGACCGTGCTCTGGTACGTTCACGCCGCCCAGGGCTAGCCCGGCCAGGGCCAGCCAGCCAGCACCAGGAGGCCCCGTGCGCCGTGCGGTCTGTCCCGGCTCGTTCGACCCACCCACGTTCGGGCACCTCGACATCGTCCGCCGCTCCGCGCGGCTGTTCGACGAGGTGATCGTCGCGGTCGGCACCAACGTCAGCAAGAACCGCCTCTTCGACGCCGAGGAGCGGATCGCGATGATGCGGCGGGCGTGCGCCGACCTGGACAACGTCACGGTCGAGGGGTTCGCCGGGCTGGTCACGACCTTCTGCGCCGAGCGCGACGTCACCGCGATCGTCAAGGGGCTGCGGGCCGCCAGCGACTTCGACTACGAGCTCCAGATGGCCCAGATGAACTCCTCGCTCACCGGTGTCGAGACGGTCTTCATCCCCACCAGCCCCGAGCGCGGCTTCGTCTCCTCCTCCCTGGTCAAGGAGGTCGCCGGCTTCGGGGGCGACGTCTCCGCCTTCGTCCCCGACTTCGTGCACGCCGAGCTGAGGTCCCGCCTGGCCTGACGCGCTCTCGGCGCAAGAAGGCCAAGTCGTCGCCGAGTCGTCACCTGCCGACTCGGCGTCCGGCCCGGGAGTTTGGCGGGCCTGACCAGCCCCGTTACGATACGAGACGATCTGTTGTGGCCAGAAGTGAAAGCGATCCCCTGAGCAAACTGGACCCGAGAGCGCCGCTCGTGCTCGACACTCGCGAGCTCGGTCGCCGCCCGGGGTCCCAGCGCGAGGTGTCGCGGACGGTTCCGGCCCCGGCAGATCTGGGCATCGAGGTCCTCGGCGTCCCCGAAGGCTCTCCGGTCGAGCTCGACCTGAGGCTGGAGGCGGTCATGGAGGGCGTCCTGGTCACGGGTACGGCGCGAGCCGGGCTCGAGGGTGAGTGCGCGCGGTGCCTGGAACCGATCTCCGACGACGTCGAGGTGAGGTTCCAGGAGCTGTTCGTCTACGACGGCCACGACGTCGATCCGGAAGAGGAGTTCGAGGTCAGCAAGCTGCGGGACGACCTGGTCGACCTGGAGCCGCTGCTGCGGGACGCGGTGGTGCTCGCACTGCCGTTCCAGCCGTTGTGCACCGATGACTGTCCGGGACTGTGCGCCGAGTGTGGCGCGCGGCTCGCGGACGATCCCGACCACGGGCACGGCGAGCCGGTCGACCCGCGGTGGGCGGCGCTCAGTGCGCTGGCCGAGCCCGAGCAGCACGAAGACTGAAGGCAACGCACGCGGACCTGTCCAACCGGTCAGGCCCACACGACGTAGGAGAAGAACTGTGGCAGTCCCGAAGCGGAAGATGTCGCGCAGCAACACCCGCCACCGGCGCTCGCAGTGGAAGGCCGTCGCACCGACCCTGGTGACCTGTGCCAACCCTGCGTGCGGCGCCAAGCACCTGCCCCACCGCGCCTGTGGCACGTGCGGCCAGTACGGCGCTCGCGGCGCCCGGCGCCAGGTCCTCTGAGACCGGGTCGGCGACCCTGAACTACCCGACGCTGCGCACCGCGCTCGGCGAACCGGTCCTGGACGTCGAGCTGCTGGAGCGCGCGCTCACGCACCGCTCGTACGCCTACGAGCACGGCGGCCTGCCGACCAACGAGCGCCTGGAGTTCCTCGGTGACTCGGTGCTCGGTGTCGTGGTGACCGAGACGCTCTTCCGCACCCACCCCGACCTCTCGGAGGGTCATCTGGCCAAGCTCCGGGCGGCGGTGGTCAACGCCCGCGCCCTCGCGGTGGTCGGCCGCAAGATCGACCTGGGCGCCTACATCAAGCTCGGCCGCGGCGAGGACACCACCGGCGGTCGCGAGAAGGCGTCGATCCTCTCCGACACCGTCGAGGCTGTGATCGGCGCGGTCCATCTCTCCGGCGGGCTCGAGAGCTCCGCCGAGGTCGTCCATCTGCTGTTCGACCCGCTGATCGAGGCCGCCTCCGCCCTGGGCGCGGGCCTCGACTGGAAGACCTCGCTCCAGGAGCTCTCCGCCGAGCACGGCCTCGGCGTGCCGGAGTACCTGATCGCCGACGAGGGCCCCGACCACATGAAGACCTTCACCGCCCAGGTTCGCGTGGGGGAGCAGCTCTACGGCAACGGCGTGGGCCGCTCCAAGAAGGAGGCCGAGCAGGCCGCTGCGGAGACGGCGTACGGCGAGCTGGCGGCGTCCCTGGGCGTCACCGACCCGGTCGCGGAGTCGATGGCGGAGCAGGTCGTCTCGACCTCCGACGACTGAGCGGTCGAGCCGACCACCGTGCCCGAGCTGCCCGAGGTCGAGACGGTCCGCGACGGGCTCGAGCGCCACGTCGTCGGCCGCACCATCCACGCGGTCGCCGTCCTCCACCCGCGTGCCGTACGCCGCGACCATCGCGGGCCGGCCGGGTTCGCCGCCGCGCTGACCGGTCGCCGGGTCGTGGCCGCGCGTCGCCGGGGCAAGTACCTGTGGCTGCCGCTCGACAGCGGCGACGCCCTGCTCGGCCACCTCGGGATGAGCGGGCAGCTCCTCGTCCAGCAGCCCGGCCACCCCGACGAGCGGCACCTGCGCGTGCGCTTCGACCTCGGCGACCTGCAGCTGCGCTTCGTCGACCAGCGCATGTTCGGCGGCCTGTCGCTCTCCGAGGGCGGCGCCGAGCTGCCGCCCGAGATCGCCCACATCGCGCGCGACCCGTTCGACCCGGAGTTCGACGACGACCTGTTCGTGGCCCGCGTCCGGCGGCGCACGGCCGGAGTGAAACGGCTGCTGCTCGACCAGACGCTGGTCTCGGGCGTGGGCAACATCTACGCGGACGAGGCGCTGTGGCACGCCCGGATCCACGGCGACCGGCCCGGCGAGCGGCTTCGCCCGACCGACGTACGCCGGATCCTGGCGCAGGCGCGGGCGGTGATGGGCGCGGCGCTGGTCCAGGGCGGCACGAGCTTCGACGCGCTCTACGTCAACGTCAACGGCGAGTCCGGCTACTTCGACCGCTCCCTGCACGCCTATGGCCGCGCCGGCGAGGCGTGCGACCGCTGCGGGACCCCGATCCGGCGGGTGGAGTTCATGAACCGGTCGTCCTTCTTCTGCCCCCGCTGCCAACCGGTGCCCCGGGCCCGGAGGGTGCCCGCGTGAGATTGACCCGCGACCCCTTGAGTGTCACTCTTGAAGACGGCCCCCACCACGGGCGGTCCCGACATCGGAAGGCGCTTCACACATGGCCAAGGCTCTGATCGGCCATCTCCAGCAGGATCGCGGCTTCACCGCTCGGTTGGCCGTCGAGAACCACCAGCTGCGAGCCAGGATTGCCGAGCTGGAGACGCTGGTCACCCGGTTGATGGAGGAGAACGACCGCCTGGCAGTCACCCAGGCGGCGCACGTCCTCGACCTCGACCCCGACCAGCTGGAGATGCAGCCCGCCTGACCCTGCCCGGGTCGGCACCCGGCGGAGATCCTCCGCCCCCCGTGGCTCTGCGCGCCCTCATGGCGCCGACGGCGGCACCACGAGATCGTCCATCGGTTCTGGGTCAACGCCCTTGCCCCCGGCGGCCCCGACGCGTCGGCCAGCCCACCCTTGCGGGTGGGCGAAGGTTGCAGGTTCTTGCGGCTGCAAAGAATTGACCCGCGGGTTCGTTCCCTTCGGGGCCGAAGTGCGGCAGAGTCCGGCCGTTGCCGGAGGCGGCGCCGGGTCGCCGAGGGGGCCGGCCGTCGAGCCAGGAGCCAACACTCGTGAACAAGAGAATCATCGCCGCACTCCTTGGTGCGGGCGCACTCGCGGTCACCACCGTGACCGCCGGAGTGCAGGGGGCGGACGCCGCGTCGCCACACCTGACGCACCTCTCCGGCCTCCACGCGCAGCGCGTGTGCGCCACGCCGGCAGCGGGCCACGCCGCCTGCATGTCCAAGGTCCTGGTCAACAGCAAGGGCGCCATCCCGCAGGCGACCAAGCCGCTGTCCACGGCTCTCTCGCCGGCCCAGGTCCGCGCGGCCTATGGCTTGAACGGCACGAGCGGCGCCGGTCGTACGGTCGCGATCGTCGACGCCTACGGGTACCCCAACCTCGAGCGCGACCTCACGATCTACCGCAACTACTACGGCATGCCCGCCTGCACCACGGCCAACCATTGTCTGACGATCATCGACCAGAACGGCGGCACCAGCCTCCCGCGCACCGACGTGGGCTGGTCGCAGGAGCAGGCCCTCGACGTCGACGCCGTCTCCGCCACCTGCCCCGACTGCAAGATCCTCGTGGTGCAGGCCAAGTCGTCGTCGTTCGCCAACCTCGGCACCGCGGTCAACACGGCCGCCCGGACGCCGGGCGTCGTGGCGATCTCCAACAGCTACGGCGGCGGCGACGCACCCGACACGACGTACGGCAAGTACTACAACCACCCGGGCATCGCGGTGACCGCGTCGACCGGCGACAACGGCTACCAGGGCGGCTCCTACCCTGCCTCCTCGAGCTACGTGACCGCGGTGGGCGGCACGACGCTGAAGATGACGGGCTCCACCCGGGTCGGCGAGACCGTGTGGAGCGGAGCCGGCTCGGGCTGCTCGACCTACAACGCCGCCGTCGCGGGTTCGTCGACCTTCGGCACCGGCTGTGCCAAGCGCGCCATGGCCGACGTCTCCGCCGCGGCAGACCCGAACACCGGCGGCCTGAGCGTCTACGCGCCCACGAGCACCAGGAGCTCCACGTGGTCGCAGTACGGCGGCACCAGCGAGTCGTCGCCGATCATCGCCTCGGTCTACGCGCTGGCCGGCGGCGGCTACAGCAACACCACGCCGTACTCCCACCCGGGGAGCCTGAACGACGTCGTCAGTGGCAGCAACGGCCCGTGCCCCACGAGCCAGTGGTGCAACGCCCGCGCCGGCTGGGACGGCCCGACCGGCCTCGGCACCCCGAACGGCACGGGGGCGTTCTGAGCGAACCGACCAGCTGCTGGAGGGGCCGTCCGTTCCGGGCGGCCCCTCCTGGGTGTCGGCGTCGGAGGCCGTCGGCAGATAGCGTGAGCCCGTGAGCATGCGATGGGGGATGGCCCGACCAGGCCGCGGGTCCGACGACGGCTGGTTCCGGCTGGGCAGCATCCAGGTCACCACCACGGTGCTCGTCCTCGTGCTCGCGATCGCGTCGATCGTCGAGTGGGCCTTCGAGGGCAGCAACGGCGTGGTCCAGAGCCACCTCGCGCTCACCCCCGACGACGTCGTGTCGGGCCAGGTGTGGCAGCTGGTCACCTGGCCGATCGCCTACCCGTTCGGCATCGGCCTCCTCGACGTGCTGACGATCTTCATCTTCTGGTACTTCGGGAGCGAGATCGAGGGCCTTCTCGGCCGCAAGAAGATGGCCTGGTTCCTCGGGCTGGTGGCCGTGGGTCTGGGGCTGGTCTGGGTCGCGCTGGTCGAGCTGACCACGATCTCCAACGGACTCGCGTCCGGGGCCTACATGCTCTGCTCGCTCAACCAGGTCGAGCTGATGGTGCTGCTGGTGTTCATCG
Organism: Nocardioides sp.; assembly: GCA_025924815.1. GTDB lineage: Bacteria > Actinomycetota > Actinomycetes > Propionibacteriales > Nocardioidaceae > Nocardioides. The sequence continues at coordinate 2,368 of JAICHQ010000021.1, read as the reverse complement.
CCGAGGAGCCCCACCGGCGCTTCTTCTTCAACATCCCCGGCTGGGTGATCGGCGCGATCATCGTCGCCATCTCGGTGCTCAGCTACGTGGGCAACCGGGAGTGGCTGCTGCTGACGGACTTCGCCCTCGGCCTGGTGCTCACCGCGATCGTCGCCCGGTCGATGGGATTGATGGCGGAGTGGCGTGGGGTGCCCGCACTCCGGCTCCGGCGTAGACCGAAACCCAAGCGGCAACGGCGCTCGGCCTCGGGTCCGACCGTGGTCCAGGGCCCGTGGCAGCCGACGGTGACCCCGCCGGTCTCGCGCGACCAGGCCGCCCTCGACGCGCTGCTGGACAAGATCAGCGCCGGAGGGATGGACTCGCTGACCGACGGCGAGCGCGAGCAGCTCATGGTGCTGCGCGACCGGTTGCGCCGTCGGTGATCCGGAGGAGCTCGTCCGGTTCGCCGCCTGCGGGGCGTCATTCGCCGGGATAGCTCCCGAAGCTCCACTGGTTGCCCTCGGCGTCGCGGACGGTGCAGGCACGGCCGCCGTAGTCCTGGTCCTCCGGCCGGCGTAGCGAGGTCGCACCGGCCGCCACGGCCCTGTCATGGACGGCGTCGACCTCGGCGTCGGTCTCGACCACGCAGTAGCACTGGCCGTGCCCCGTGGACGCGGTGCCGTCGCCGGGGTCGGCGCGTGCGGAACCGAACATGACGCCGCCGGAGTTGCGCCAGTCGTACTGGGCATGGACCACCCGGCGGGGCTCGGCGTCGTCGGTGTACACCGCCGCCCGGGTGAAGCCGACCGCCTCGAGGAACGTCATGGCGGCAGCGGGGTCGTGGAAGGACAGGCTGTGGAACAGCGTCGTCTTGCTCATGAGGACGATCCTCGCCCATCGCTCCAGGGGTCGTCTTGAACGAATGCGACCGGGCCGTGGATCGTCTCGGTCGGGGTCTGGGAGGTCAGAGCGCGCCACTCGCGACCGAGGTGCGCCTGGTCGGCGTACCGGCGTACGACGCGGTGCCGGCCAGGCTGTGACCGCTCATCAGCAGGCGGCGCGCGCGCTCGAACCGGAACAGGCGGGCAGCCCTCTTGGGCGACACGCCGAGCTCCTCGGTGAACCTTCGCAGCAGCGTCCGCCGGCTCCATCCCACGTGCCGGGCGACGTCGTCGATGCGGGCTCGGCCCCCGGTCGCCCCCAGCACCCGCCAGGCCTCCGTGACCTCGTCCGGAGCCTCGCCGCACCGATGACCGAGGCGCGAGGCCAGGGCCTGTTCCAGACGGTGAAGCCGTACGCCGTCGGACGCGCCCTCGGCGATCCAGGCGTGCTCCGACCCGGTCAGGCCGAGCGGCAGCCGTTCGGTGTCAGTAGTGGTCGCGGCGAGCTCCCCTGCGTGGAGCCCGAGGAGTGCCCGGGCGCCGACCGGCGTCAGCTCGAGCTGGATCCCGTGCTGGTGGCCGTGGGTACGGATCACGGCGGGCTCGGTGTGCAGACCGGAGGCGCTCGTCCAGTACGTCGCGTGCTCGGGCGAGCGGAGCCAGCCGACGTCGAGAGCATCGTCGAAGGCCACGATCATCGTGATCGACGTGGACGGCAGCCCCACGTGGACCGAGCCCTCGGGATAGGTGTCGTCGTACGGCATGGCCGACGACACCTTCCCGGCGAGCGCCGGGTGGCGCTCGCGTCCTGCCCGCGTCATGTTCGCGACGGTATGCCCGGAATGCCCGGGATCGGGGGCGCGCCTGGGTAGGGTGAGCATCGCTGCACTTCCCCCGCTCGTCCTCCGCGCGCCTGCAGTCAGTCCGACGACCTGTCGGCGCGCCGTCGCAGTCCGGCCGAGGTGAGGAGCCACGTTGTACCTGAAGAGCCTGACCCTCAAGGGGTTCAAGTCCTTCGCCTCGTCCACGACGCTCCAGCTCGAGCCGGGCATCACCTGCGTGGTGGGTCCCAACGGCTCGGGCAAGTCCAACGTCGTCGACGCCCTGGCCTGGGTGATGGGCGAGCAGGGCGCCAAGAGCCTGCGCGGCGGCAAGATGGAGGACGTCATCTTCGCCGGCACGGCCGGACGCCCGCCCCTGGGCCGCGCCGAGGTGCTGCTGACCATCGACAACACCGACGGCGCGCTGCCGATCGAGTACGCCGAGGTGACGATCAGCCGGACCATGTTCCGGTCCGGCGGGTCCGAGTACGCGATCAACGGCACGCCGTGCCGCCTCCTCGACGTCCAGGAGCTGCTCAGCGACTCCGGCATCGGTCGCGAGATGCACGTGATCGTCGGGCAGGGCCAGCTCGACTCGATCCTGCACGCGACGCCCGAAGACCGCCGCGGGTTCATCGAGGAGGCCGCGGGCGTCCTCAAGCACCGCAAGCGCAAGGAGAAGGCGCT
>JAICHQ010000020.1 GCA_025924815.1 Nocardioides sp. | reverse complement strand
GCGGCCGACAACCTCGCCAACGGCCTCTGCGCATGAGTCGCCGATGACCGACGAACGGCCCGCGGCAGAGCGCGAACAGACCGGCGAGTCCGCCTCCGAGCGTCACCGGCGGCTGGCGGCGGTGTTCGGAGACGTCCTGCCGGACACGACGAAGGACGAGCGCGATCCGCGCCCGCCCGATGAGGAAGCCCAGGACCGCTGGCTGCGCAGCCAGGTGCCGCCCCACCACGGCTGACCGGTCGAGACCGGTCAGCCGCCGGTGGCTGCGTCAGAGGGTGGTGCTGCTCCCGCCCTGCCGGGCGAGCAGGTCGCGGATCTCCTCGAGCAGGGCGACGTCGGCCGGCGCACCCTCGGGCTCGTCCGGGAAGAAGCGCTCCTTGGCCTTGGTGTAGGGCGTCACGACGAGGTAGTACACGACGGCGGCGATGATCAGGAACGTGATCACGGCGGTGATGAACACGCCCACGTGCACCCCGCCCGGGGTGTAGTTGCTGAAGTCGGAGCTCCCGCCGGCCTTGCCGACCAGATCCAGGACGATGGCGGTGAACGCCGTGACGACGGCTGCGAACGCCGTCGCCATGATGAACGCCACCGCCAGCTCGACGAGGTTGCCGCGGAGGATGAAGTTCTTGAACCCGGTCATAGCACTCTCCTCGTGCCGCCGCAGCGGCCTAGGGGTTGACCCGGTCACGCTAGCCGGTCAGGACCACGCTGAGGAGATCGGTCGCGGCTGCACCCGCGATCCGGCCGACGTCTGCGGATGCCGCCGCCACGACCACGAGTCGACCGGTCAGGCCCGACGCTGCGCTCTCGCGGCCGGAGGAGAGCGGCAGTGCCAGGACCGGAACGTCGATGGCGACGTACGCCGCAGTGCCGCGTCGCGGATCCGCGGCCACCAGGTCGATGTGGTCACCAGGACGCAACAGGGCCACGGCATCGGCGTCCGCGATCCGCACCGGGAGTGCGACCCGGTCGGGGGACGCCGACACCAGTGTCGGGCCGACCAGGCGGACGTCGGTCACCGGCTCGCCCCGGCGGACCGGAGCCGCCAGGGTGCGGCCGAGGGCCCGTCCTTCCGACCCGGCCGGCGCGACGCCGGCCGGGAAGTGCCGGACCACCAGGTCGGCCCGGGTCAGCACCGTGCCGGAGGCCAGGTCGTGGGCGGCGACGGTCACCGCGACGGTCGGCCGCTCGCCCGGGCGGGCGGCCTGCACGCCGGCAACGACCGCCACCGCGGCGCAGAGCGCCGCGAGCAGGCGCCGCCTGGCCAGCACGGCGCGGCGTACGGCACGACGGAGACGGGTGCGCCGGTCGCCGGGCACCGACAGGTCGGACGAGAGGGCCATCCCTCGACGGTAGAACCGCGACCGTCGTGCCCGCGGAGCCTCTCCACAGGTGCCACCGGGCTCAGCCGGCCGCGGATGAACCCGCCTTGCTGGGGGAGCTCGTCGACGCCGCGGACGACGAACCCGACGAGCCTGCGGAGGAGGTCTTGGCGGACGAGGAGCCCGAGTCCGAGGAGGCGGTGTCCGACGATCCCGTCGAGCTCGAGGTGCCGGCGCCCGCCTTGTCGCCGGAGGTCGAGTCGGTGGAGCTCGCCGCGCCGCGGCTGTCGTTGCGGTAGAAGCCCGATCCCTTGAACACGACGCCCACGGCGTTGAAGACCTTGCGCAGCCGACCGCCGCAGACGGGGCAGACCGTGAGGGCGTCGTCGGTGAAGCTCTGGAACTGCTCGAAGGCGTGGTCGCAAGCGGTGCAGCGGTATTGGTAGGTGGGCACGCGGATGGTCCTCGGATCGGTGCGATGCTGGCGGTTCGACGGTGCTGGATGACGTCGGCTGGCACTCTCTGCCGGCGACTGCCAATCCTACGCCCACCGCGCAATCACACCTCGGGCGGTGGGCTCGCCGCCGCCGACCGCCCGGCGCCCCCGTCAACGCAGGGGGATCCAGCGGGTGGGCGTGACGGCCGCGGTGACCGGGCGGTCGTGGTCGTCGACGGGTACGTCGAGCCCGACCTCGTCGTCGTACAGCAGGCAGGCGACCGGAGTGCCGACCGGCACCCGGCCGAGCGCCCGGTCGTAGCAACCGCCGCCCTGCCCGAGCCGGGCCCCGGTGAGCGAGACGGCATGGCCGGGCGCGAGCACGACATCGGCCGTGGCGATCGCGTCGAGACCCAGCCGGTCCGCCGGCTCCAGGAGGCCGCGCCGGGCCGGCACGAGCGACTCCGGCCCGCGCCAGGTGCCCCAGTCGAGGTCCAGGTCGGGCAGGACCACGGGCACGATGATCCGCTTCCCCATCGCGGCCAGGGACTCGAGCAGGGTGCCGGTGCCGGGCTCGTTGCCGATCGACACGTACAGCGCGACCGTGGCCGCGCGGCGTACCTCGTCACGAGCGGTGACGACGGCGGTCAGGTCGCGGCTCAGCGAGCCGAGCTCGGCCAGGGAGCGGCGGTTGCGCGAGGTGCGGACCTGGTCGCGCAGCGCGATCTTGGCCACGGCGGCGGACGACGTCGACGGATCTCCCGGTCGGGATTGCGATGGAGGCACCCGGCCAGCCTACGATCGAGGCATGAGCAGTGCGGGACTGGAGCGTGCTCGCGCCAAGATGTCCGACGCCGGGATCGACCCCGTGGCGATCGACACCTTCGCGCACTACTACCGGTTGCTCGAGCATGGCGAGACCGGGCTGATCGCCGAGTCGACGATCGAGCCGGTGGGCAGTGAGCCGCTGGCCGAGGTCGAGGTCGACGACGAGACGGCGTCCGCAGCCCTGCGCACCACGGCCGTGATCAAGCTCAACGGCGGCCTCGGCACCTCGATGGGCATGGAGCGGGCCAAGAGCCTGCTCTGCGTCCGCAACGGGATGTCGTTCCTCGACGTGATCGCCCGCCAGGTGCTCCACCTGCGCCGCGAGCACGACGCCGCGATCCCCCTGCTGTTCATGAACAGCTTCCGCACCTCCGACGACACCATGGCCGCGCTGGCCCGGTACGTCGACCTGCCCGTCGAGGGCCTGCCCCTGGAGTTCCTGCAGAACCGCGAGCCGAAGCTGAACGTCGCGGACCTCACGCCCGTCAGCTGGCTGAAGGACCCCGATCTCGAGTGGTGCCCTCCGGGTCACGGCGACCTCTACACCGCGCTGCGCGGCACCGGTCTCCTCCAGACCCTGATCGACCAGGGCTACGAGCGGGTGTTCGTGTCCAACAGCGACAACCTCGGAGCGGTCCCCGACGCCCGGATCGCCGGCTGGTTCGCTCAGGGCGGTACGCCGTTCGCGATCGAGGCGGTCCGTCGTACGCCGTCCGACCGCAAGGGCGGTCACTTCGCCCGACGCATCTCCGACGGCCGCATCGTCCTGCGCGAGACGGCCCAGACCTCGCCCGACGACCAGGAGGCACTGGCCGACCTCGATCGGCACCGCTTCTGCTCGACCAACAACCTCTGGTTCGACCTCCGCGCGATGGTCGAGGCGCTCGACGCCCGGCACGGCATCCTCGGCCTCCCGCTGATCCGCAACGTCAAGAACGTCGACCCGTCGGACTCCTCGACCCCCGAGGTGATCCAGATCGAGACGGCGATGGGCGCCGCGATCGAGCTCTTCGAGGGTGCCCGCACGATCGAGGTGGGCCGCGACCGGTTCGTCCCGGTGAAGACCACCAACGATCTGCTCGTGCTGCGCTCCGACGTGTACGACGTGGGCGGCGACTTCGTGCTCGACCCGGCCTCCGACATCCCGTTCGTCGAGCTCGACCCGTCCTTCTACAAGCTCGTGCCCGAGTTCGAGCGTCGCTTCCCCGACGGGGCACCGAGCCTGCGCAACGCGTCGTCGCTGACGGTCAACGGCGACTGGACGTTCGGGGCGAAGGTGAAGGTCGTCGGCGACGTGACGCTGGAGACCGACGCGGCCGAGCGCGTGGCGACCGGTAGCGTCTTGGAGCATGACTGACGAGCTCGTCTCCGTCGAGGAGCACCGCGAGCGGATCCTCGGAACGATCCACCCGCTCCCGGCGTTCGACCAGCCGCTGATGGAGGCCCTCGGTCTCGCGGCCGCCGAGGACGTGCACGCGTCCGTGGCGCTGCCGGGCTTCGACAACTCCGCGATGGACGGGTACGCCGTCGCCCGGGCCGACGTCGCCTCCGCCACTGAGGAGTCTCCGGTCCATCTGCCGGTCGTCGGCGAGATCGGGGCCGGCCAGGCGTCGTTGCTCGCGATGTCCCCCGGCACCGCGGTCAAGATCATGACCGGCGCTCCGGTGCCGGCGGGCGCCGACTCCGTCGTGCCTTACGAGTGGACCGACCGGGGGGTCGCTCACGTCGTCATCTCCCGCGCCCCGGAGCTGGCGCAGCACGTGCGCCCCAAGGGCGAGGACGTCTCCGAGGGAGATCTGCTGGTCAGGTCCGGCACTGTCCTTGGGGCGCGGCAGATCGGGCTGCTCGCCGCCGTCGGCCGGCCGTCGGTCCGGTCGAGGCCGAGGCCGCGGGTCGTGGTCATCTCCACCGGGTCCGAGCTGCGCGAGCCGGGGACGTCGCTGGGTCGCGACTCGATCTACGACGGCAACTCGTTCCTGCTCGCCGCGGCGGCCCGGCAGGCCGGGGCCATCGCCTACCGCGTGGGGATCGTCCCCGACCAGCCCAGGGCCTTCCTCGCCGCCCTCCACGACCAGCTCGTCCGGGCCGACCTCGTGATCACCAGTGGGGGGGTCTCCATGGGCGACTACGACGTCGTCAAGGAGGCCCTGTCTCCGCTCGGCACCGTGTGGTTCGGAGGGGTCGCGATGCAGCCGGGCAAGCCGCAGGGGTTCGGCACCGTCGGTGAGGAGGCCGTCCCCATCGTCACGCTGCCCGGCAACCCGGTGTCGTCGTACATCTCCTTCGAGCAGTTCGTCCTCCCCGCGATCCGCCTGATGCTGGGACGCACCCCCTACACCCGGCCGACGGCCGATGCGATGCTGACCCGCGACCTGCGCGCCCCGGACGGACGCCGCATGTTCGCCCGGGGCGTCCTCTCGGTGGTGGACGGCAGGCTCGCGGTCACGCCGGTCGGACACCAGGGGTCGCACCTGATCGGCGACCTCGCCGAGTCCGACGCCCTGATCGTCGTGGCAGAGTCCGTGACCTCGGTCGCGGCCGGTGAGACAGTGACCGTCCTGCCGCTCGACGAGGACTTCTGAGACCCAACAGGGGGTTTGCATGGCCGATCGACTCACCCACGTCGACGAGTCCGGCGCGGCCCGGATGGTCGACGTCTCGGGCAAGGACGTGACCGCGCGCGAGGCCGTCGCGGCCGGTCGCGTGCTGGTGTCGCCGGAGGTCGTGGCGCTGCTGCGCGGCGCCGGCGTACCCAAGGGGGACACGCTCGCCGTCGCCCGGCTCGCCGGGATCATGGGCGCCAAGCAGACGTCCTCGCTCATCCCGTTGTGCCACCCCCTCGCGCTGTCCTCGGTCACCGTCGACCTCGAGGTCGCCGATGACGCGGTCGAGGTCTCCGCGACCGTGCGCACCACCGATCGCACGGGCGTCGAGATGGAGGCGCTGACCGCGGTCGCGGTGGCCGGGCTCACGGTGATCGACATGGTCAAGGCCGTCGACAAGCGTGCCGTCATCACCGACGTCCGGGTGCTGCGCAAGTCGGGCGGCGCGTCGGGAGACTTCGTGCGATGACTCAGCTGCGCGCTGCAGTGGTGGTCGCGTCCAACCGAGCGGCCGCCGGTGTGTACGACGACACCACCGGCCCGTTGCTCGTGGATCTCCTTGTCTCACTGGGGTTCTCGTGCGATCCGCCGGTCGTGGTGCCCGACGGCGACCCGGTCGGCGCCGCCATCTCGCTCGAGGTCGAGGGCGGCGCCCGGGTCGTGCTGACCACCGGTGGCACCGGCCTGACCCCGACCGACCGGACTCCCGAGGCGACCCGGCCGCTGCTCGACCGCGAGGTGCCGGGCATCGCCGAGGCCATCCGGGCGTACGGGGTCGCGAAGGGCGTCCCGACGGCGTCGCTGTCGCGTGGCCTGGCCGGCGTCGCAGGCACCTGCCTGGTCGTGAACCTTCCCGGCTCGCGCGGCGGGGTGAAGGACGCCATCGCCGTCCTCGAGCCGCTCCTCGTCCATGCCGTGGAGCAGGTCGTCGGCAGTGACCACCCGACCTCCGGGCCTCCCGCCACCGAAGGGCGCGGAGGTCCCGCATGACCGTGGGGACGACCCCGTGAGCCCCGGCTGGCCGGTCACGCTGCACCACGGTGATGTCACGCTCCGGCCGTTGCGTCACCGCGACGCCCGCGCCTGGCGCGCCGTACGGCGTCGCAACCATGCCTGGCTCCAGCCCTGGGACGCGACCGTCCCGCCCGGCGGCGGCGAGCGGCCGGCCAGCTTCCGCACCCTGGTCGCCCGGATGCAGCGCCACGCCCGGGCGGGTCTGGGGATGCCGTTCGCGGTCGAGGTCGACGGTCGATTCGCCGGCCAGGTGACGGTCAACAACATCGTCCGCGGCTCCGCGCAGTTCGCCTCGATCGGCTACTGGCTCGATCGCGACGTGGCCGGCCGTGGCGTGATGCCCACGGCCGTCGCACTCGTCATCGACCACTGCTTCCGCTCCGCGGGACTGCACCGCATCGAGATCGCGATCCGGCCGGAGAACTCCAACTCCCTGCGGGTGGTGGAGAAGCTCGGGATCCGCGAGGTCGGGTACGCCCCGAGGTTCCTGCACATCGACGGCGCGTGGCGCGACCACCGCATCTACGCGATCACGGTCGAGGAGTGCCCGGACGGCATGCTGGCCCGGTTGTCGCAGCAGCCGAAGTCGTGACCACACCAGTCACAGGAGTCATTTCGCGACACACCTGTTGACATCCCCGGGCGTCTGTGCCGCCGAACCTAGGGTCGGCTCGTGGACCTGAGCGGACCTATCTTCGTGGCCCTGGCCGTGGCCTGGGCCGCCTATCTGATCCCCAAGGCGCTTCGCCACCACGACGACGTCGTCCGAGGTCGCTCGATCGACCGGTTCTCCCACAGCATGCGGGTGCTCGCCCGGCGTGAGCCGGTCAGCGCCCGGAAGGCCCGCCTCGTCGTCACGCCGTCCAGCGCCGCCGCCGGTGCCGTCGCCACCACCAAGCCGTCGGCCGCGATCCCGACCGCCGACGAGCAGTACGCCGCCCAGCGGGGCGCGACGCACAGGGCCAGGCGACGCCGTCGGCGGGTGCTGTGCCTGCTGCTGCTCGCGCTGGTGGGCGTGGTCACCGCCGGGGCGCTCGGTCGCCTCGCCTGGCCGTACGCCGCGATCCCGGCCGCCCTGCTCGCGGCCTGGCTGGTGGCCTGCCGGCTGATGGTCCGCAAGGAGCGGGCGTGGGCGCCGGTCCTCGGCGAGGACGCCGACGATGATCTCGAGGCCACCGCGGAGGCTCCGCCGGACGCGACCGAGCAGACGGCGGCTGCGACTCCCCGAGACCCGAAGCTGTGGGACCCGGTCCCGGTGACGCTGCCGACGTACGTCTCGAAGCCGCCGGCGCGCCGCACGGTGCGCACGATCGACCTCGACGCTACGGGCGTCTGGACGTCCGGCCGCACCGAGGCCGACGCTGCGCTGGCCCGTGAGGCCGACGCGGCGGAGGCTGTCGAGCGGGTCCGTCGTCGGGTGTCCCGCAAGGACGACGCCGAGGGCGAGGCCGTCGGCTCCTGACCGCTCGGGCCGATCCCGGTGGTCGTCGGGTCGATTCTGGCCGCACCGGCCTCCGGTGCTAGCCTTCTGCCTCGCGTCGCCGTGCCGGTCGCGTCACTCATGGTGACCGACCAGGCGACGCACCGGGGCTGTGGCGCAGCTGGTAGCGCATCTCGTTCGCAATGAGAGGGTCAGGGGTTCGAGTCCCCTCAGCTCCACCCATCGCAACGCGGTACACGGTGTTTGCTATAGCTCCCGTCGACCTCATGGGTGAGACGACGTCGATCGCATCGGCCGGTAGACGCACGCGTCGGTGACCCTTCTCGCCTCAGCGTCGAGGGCGTGCCTCACCGAGCGGCACCAGACCGCCCAGCACCTCGTTGAGCGCCTCGGTGCTCGACGGGTGGGTCCAGACCCCGTCGCGCAGCCGACCCGCCGTGACGCCGGCGCGCATGGCGAGCGCGACCAGGTTGATCACCTCTTGGGAGTCGGTGCACCAGACGGTGGCCCCGAGCACCAGGTCGGTCTCTCCGTCGACGATCACCTTGATCAGGCCGTGGGTCTCGCCGAGCAGCTTCGGCCTCGGCATCGCCGCGATGTCGGCGACCGCCTTGGTGGCCACGAGCACCGGGCCGCCTCGCTCGCGCGCCCGCGTCTCGTCCAGGCCGACCCGCGAGAGCGGAGGAGTGAGGAACGTCGTCATCGGGACGGCGACGCGGTCCGCCGTCGTGCGCGAGCCGTCGCCGGTCAGCTGGTCGAGCACGATCCGGTGGTCGTCGAGCGAGACGTAGGTGAACTGGGGCCCGCCGTTGACGTCGCCGACCGCGAAGACGCCCGGGACGGTGGTGCGCAGGTGCTCGTCGACCCGGACATATCCCCGGTCGTCCGTCTCGACACCGGCTGCGTCCAGACCGAGGTCGCGCGTCACCGGAGTGCGCCCGGTGGCGACGAGGACCGCGTCGGCGTCGTACGCCTCGCCCGACGCGATCACCTGGTCCTCGGTGATCTGCTCGACGCCCGCACCCAGGACCAGTCTCACCCCGCGCTCCTCGAGCAGGGCCCGGACGCCGTCCGCGACGTCGTCGTCCTCGCGCGCCATGAAGCGCTCGTTGCGGTCGAGCACCGTGACCTGCGAGCCGAAGCCGGCGAACATGCCGGCGAACTCCAGGCCCACGTAGCCCGCGCCGACGATCACCAACCGCTTCGGCAGGGGATCGACGTGCTGAAGCGTCGTCGAGTCGTGGACGTGGTCGCGGTCCGCGCCGGGCACCTCGAGGTGGGCCGGCTCGGTTCCGGTGTTGATCACGATGGTCTCCGCGGTGACCCGAAGACGGTCCGCCCCTGCGCTCACCTCGACCTCGTGCGGCCCGACGAACCGGGCTGCCCCGTCGATCAGCGTGACCGTGTCTACGACGTCGAGCATCGCGTGGTTCTTGGCGTTGAGCTTGCCGATCAGCGCGTCCCGCTCCTCCACCGACGCCGTGAACCACGTCTGGGGGTCGTCGTCCTTCCGCCGCATGGACGACCGGTGCACCAGTGCCTTGGTCGGTACGCACGCGACGTTGATGCAGGTGCCGCCGTACATCTGCGGCGACCGCTCGACCAGCGCCACCCTCCGGCCGGCGCGGCCCAACGCTCCTGCCAGGGTCTTGCCGGCCTTGCCCCAGCCGATCACCGCCACGTCCACGCTGAGCTCGTTGACCTCGGCTCGGTGCGTCATGGATTCGACCGTACGCCGCCACCGTGCCGGGCTTCTCGGGCGAGCCCGGGGCGTGGTCAGCCGGCGAGCCGGCGTCCGGAGCGTGAGTCGAGGCGACCCGCCCGCTGGCGGCGCAAGCGGCGTACCAGCACGGGGGCGTGGGCCAGCGCCGACGGGTCGTCGATCAGCTCGCCGAGCCGCCGGTAGTACGCCGTGGGCTCCTCGCCCGAAAGCTCGCGGATCGCGGACTCCTTGGTGGAGGCGTGCCGCCACCAGCCGCCCTCGAGGTCGAGGATGCGCTTCGCGGACTCGTCGAGCATGCCCGCGAGCCTGCCACACGGGCCGGTGACGTCGAGGGGCGCCAGGCCTGTGAGGGTCGATGCGCGGCGCCTAGTGCAGATGGACTAGACAAAAATGGTCTTGGTGGGCCAGACCAGCAGGGTACATCGGCCCCCCGGGCACCAGGGCTTTCGCGGACAGAGGAGGGCCCAAGGGCGGTCGGTGCCGCGGACGAACGGCCCAGACGTGGGCAACTGGTCTAGTCCAGCTCCGAGCGGGGCCCCGGAGCGTAAATGCCGAGTTTTATCCGCGCCTCTTGTCAAAAGCTAAAAGGACGGGAAATGTAAGGACCCCCCGCACGGATGCGGGGGGCCGGTCGCGATTGGAAGAGAACCAGTCGCGGTCTCGCATTCGGCCTGGGGGGCTGGCGCCTGCGAGCTTTCCACCTGATGGCTGGGGGGTTGCCATCCGATGAGTGGCATCCGATGGCGGGGGGGTTGCCATCTGATGTTGACTCAAGTTTACACGTCGCGCTTGTCGGTGCGGCAGTTTCAGCGAATTCCCCGGCATTTTACCTAACCGATTCGATTTCACGCTCACCGCGCTGGTCAGGGATTATGAGCAGCTCCGGCGGGGTCGTCACAGCAGCCACACACGGCACGTGGGTGCTTGTCAAGACTTCCAAATTTGCCAGAGCAGCAGCATGCTTCTCCCGGAGCTCGGGGACCGGCACCACCACAGGGAGATCACTGACATGGCACGTCACACCAAGACCAAGTTCGCGGCACTGGCCTTCTCGATGGTCGCTGCGCTGGGCATCATCGCGGTTTCGCCCGCGACCGGCGCCGACGCCGGCAGGTCACCTGCGAAGATGGCGTCGTACGACCACTGCTGCTGATCAGCAGCTACAACTGAGGAACTCCCGCTCGAACCTTGGGCCGGGACTTCAGTCCCGACGACGCGGCCGCGCTGCGATACGCGTCGCGTGAAGCCTCGATGTCGCCGACGTCCTCGAAGAGGTCGGCGAGTTCGAACCAGAGTTGTGCTGCGTCACGATCGGCACCGATACCGGTGAGCACGAACACCGCCCGACGGTAGGCGCGCCTGGCTCCATCGAGATCGCCACCAGCGGCGGCAACCTGGCCACTGAGCGCTTCAGCATCTGCAGTCAGGATCGGATCTTCCCCGTTGAGAGCCGCGATGACCTCGGAGCAGGCTTCGCGGGCCTGCAAGAGATCGCCGTCCAGGTAGTAAGCACGCGCGATGCCCAGCCGATTGGAGGCGATCTCCCCGGGGCTGGCGCTGGACCAGACCAGCTCCTCGGCGGCCTGCTCGAGATGCCGCATCGCCTCGTTGACGTCGGGCGGGTCGAGTTCGAGTTGCATGCGACCGAGGGTGTTGCGAAGTCTGGCGACGTTGCGAGTGTCTTGTCCCTCCGCGAGCAGCGCCAGTGCACGCTCGGCGAGAGGAACCGCGTTGGCGACCGACCCGCGCTGTGCTTCGAACGCACTGGCGTTCCAGTAGGCCGACGCCCTGGCGACGGACGATTCCAGGGCCTCGGCGTTGACGATCGCCTTCCGGCACATGCGAATGGCGTGGCCGGAGTCGCCGCGCAGGAAGTACGCAGACGCCACGGTGACTGCAAGCTGCACGGCCTCGTCGCAACTGTCGATGTGCGAGCCGGCGAGGGATGCCATGACGCGCTCGCCAACCTCGATCGCGCGCGTGAAGTCTCCGGAGCTCTTCAGGCACCGCACCATCGCGATCGCTGCCTTGATGCGAACCAGCCCGCCGCGCTTGGAGTAGACCAGGGCTTCGAGCTCGATGATCGCATCGTCGATGTTGCCCTGGCCCTCGAGCGCGCGCGCGATGAGGTAGTGGCCACGGAAGGCCATCTCGTCCTGGGAAGCCAGGGTGGCGCGGTCGACCGCCTGGCGGGCCTGGGTCTCGGCCTCGAGGTGCTGGCCGGTCTCGAGCGAGAGCTCGGCGAAGTCGAGGGTCAGCTTGATCTCGTCGTACTCGCGCGCGGTGACACCACGGAGCAGGTGCTCGGTGGGTACGCCGAGTCGCGCCGCCAGCGTCTCGAGCGTCGCAGCATTGGGCCGGCGCTGGCCGGACTCGATGCGCGACACGTAGCCGACCGAGATCTCCTGGCCGGCCAACTGGGTCTGGTTCCAACCCTTCGCCACGCGGGCAGCACGGATCCGCTGGCCCAGCTCGGCCGGGTCGATCTCCTTGAGGAGGTCTGCCTCCAGGACGTCCATAGCGCGATTGTGGCCGAGCAATCGACGATCTGGGCAAGAAATCTGACAAGACGCCGATCTTTGGAGGCAAATTTGGCCGATCTGACCCGTTTGGACTACTCCGGGCCACCCGAAAGACTAGATTCTTCGACGTCGGGATCCGAGCCCTGGTGCAGAGGATCCCGACGTTTGGCCGGGGGGCTAGGCGTCACGCGTGCGTCGTATCGACGCACGCGTGACGTGTCCCAGCCCCGGTCTCCTCGCTCGAGACCTCCCTCTCGCGAGACGCCGGCTCGTCGTCGTAGTCCATCCGGGTCATTGGTCCGCAACAGCGCCCGCGCGTCCGTCCGATGTGCTGTGGCCGCCGCGGAGAGCCGTCCCGCCGCGTGACAGGGTGGGGACGAGGTGGAGTCGGAGGAGGAAGCGCATGAAGTACACCAGGCTCGGCGACAGCGGTCTGCAGGTCTCGAGGATCACCGTGGGCTGCATGAGCTGGGGCGAGGGCGGTCAGGGGCGTCCGTGGGTCAGGGACGAGGCGTTCGCGGAGGAGACCATCAAGGCAGCCCTCGACGCCGGGATCAACTTCTTCGACACCGCCAACGTGTACTCCGCCGGCACCAGCGAGGAGTACACGGGCCGCTCGCTGTGGAAGCACGCCGACCGTGCGGACGTCGTGCTGGCGACCAAGGTGAACGGCCGCATGCGGCCCGGGCCCAACGGTGCCGGCCTGTCCCGCCGGGCCATCCTGCGCGAGATCGATGCGAGCCTGACGCGCCTCGGCACCGACTACGTCGACCTCTACCAGATCCACCGCTTCGACCCGACCGTCCCCGTCGAGGAGACGATGGAGGCACTCCACGACGTGGTGCGGGCCGGCAAGGCGCGCTACCTGGGCGCTTCGTCGATGTATGCCTGGCAGTTCGCCGCGATGCAGCACACGGCCGACCGCCACGGCTGGACGCGGTTCGTGTCCATGCAGAACCACTACAACCTCATCTACCGCGAGGAGGAGCGGGAGATGCTTCCGCTCTGCCAGGACCAGGGTGTGGGCGTCATCCCGTGGAGCCCGCTCGCGCGCGGGCGGCTGACGCGACCCTGGGACTCCGAGACCGCCAGGTCGGAGACCGACGAGTTCGGCCGGAGCCTCTACCTCGACAAGGACCGTGACGTCGTTGCGAAGGTGCTCGCCGTCGCGGAGCGTCGCCACGTGCCACCTGCCCAGGTGGCGCTGGCCTGGCTGCTGGCCCAGCCGGCGGTGACCTCACCGATCGTCGGAATCACCCGGCCGGGTCACCTCGCCGACGCGGTGGCCGCGGTCGACCTCGTCCTGAGCGAGGACGAGATCTCCGAGCTCGGCGAGCCCTACGTGCCCCACGCGATCGCCGGACACCAGTAGCCGCCGGCGTGTGCCCGTAGGTTCGCGGGACCCCGTCGGACCGAGATTTTGCCTCCTGGCCCGGACGGACCCGGTGGGATACCCAATGTTGACTATTTCCTAACGTCGCCGTCGACCAGAGGCTGGGACCTCACAGGGGCCGACATCGGGGATCGGCCCGTCATGACTGGGGGGAGACAAGGATGATGCCCACGAGGCATGTCTGGGGGCTGGGCGCGGCCGGTGCCGTGGTGGTCGGCCTGCTGATGCCGATGCAAGCGGCGCAGGCCGAAGGGACGTGTCCCACCAGCGGCACGGGCACGATCAGCCTGACTGCTGACTGCACCCTGGACGCGACCTGGGTCGTGCCGGACGGGTCGGCCATCGACGGCAACGGTCATACGATCACCGCCGGTCCCGGCTCCTACTCGGGTGCCGTCATCACGAACGCAGCGGGCGCTCCGGGCTCGCCGGCGACGATGACCATCGGGCATCTGACCCTGGACGCGAGCGGGGTCTCCGGCGTCGACGGGATCATGTTCGACGGCGCCAAGGGCCGCGTGAACGACGTGACCGTCACGGGCGGCGACTACGGGGTGGAGATCAAGAACACCGCCGGCTCGTCCGTGACCTTCGCGACTACGGACCAGGTGAAGGTCGACAACACGTCGTCGATGAGCGGGTACCGCCTCGCCGGGGTGCACGTGACGGACGACATGCGGTTCACCGTCCTCAGGTCCACGATCGGCAACCCGAGCACGGCGAGCGGTGACGGTGCCGCCGGCATCTTCGTCGAAGGCCTCGCGCACGGCGCTGTCGCCGAGAACCACATCAGCCTGAGCCACGCGAATCCTGCCTCGCCCACCGCCTTCCGCGCCGGTGTGGAGATCTTCCAGACGCAGCGGGTCGAGGTGAAGCGCAACGTCTTCAGCGGCGGCGACGCCGACTTCGCGGTGAGTGTCTCGAACCCCGCCCAGGCGAGCAAGACGACCGCAGCCGTCGACTGCAACCTCTTCCGTCTCACCGGTCCGTCGGCATCCACTCCGTACGGCGTGGCGGTCGGACAGTGGCAACCGGCCTCGCAGTCCAAGACCAACGTCTTGTTGACCAATGCGACGTTCGAGGGCAACTGGAACCGCAACACGGGGACGGTCAGCGGCACCACGGTCACCGCGGGCGCCACCAACGTCCACACCAGCCACTGCCCGCCGGCGGCGCCGACGCACGTGTCGGCGACCGGGGGCGACCACCGGAGCAAGGTGACCTGGCATGCCGGTGCTGCGCTCGACTACGCGCCGGTCACCGGCTACGCGGTCACGGCCAAGGCGCCCGGACACCCGGCCGTCAAGAAGTCGGTCGGCGCCAGCGCGACCTCCACGACCCTGAAGGGCCTGAGCAACAAGCTCACCTACACCGTCTCGGTCATCGCGAAGAGCAGCGGCGGGCAGGCTACCGGCACCGACAAGCTGTTCCCGACCAAGTTGAGCCTGTCGGCGCCGAAGGCCATCCACCGGGGCAGCAAGGCGGTCCTGCGGGGCACGCTCTCGACCGCGGACTCCACCGTCCGCGTCTCGAAGCGTCCCATCCAGATCTGGGCGAAGCCGAAGGGTGGCAAGTGGACCGAGATCGGCATCGTCAAGACGAAGGCAGGCGGCCACTTCGCGCGGGCCGTCAAGCCGAAGAAGCGGACGACCTACCGGGCGGTGTACGCCGGCAACCCGGGCCTGGCCAGCAGCCATCGGGCCACGGTGATCGTGCGCTGACCGCGTCCTAGGTCGATCACTGGCGGGTGAGGTCCGGCGGACCTCACCCGCCATCGGCATGTGCGGCCGGGACCACTGCGGGCGTCGCTCGTCAGATCCAGCGGGAGAACCAGATGCGCTGGAGCCACTCGCTGTGGGTGAGCAGCTGGTCGGTGTAGATGGGCCAGAACCAGGCGAAGTTGAGCAGCACGAGGACGAGGTAGGAGCCGCCGACGACGACCCCGACGGTACGGCGCGGGGTGGGCTCGGGGGAGGAGCCCAGGATCTTGCCGATCGCCAGGGTCAGGGCCAGCGCGAGGAACGGCAGCGTGACGATGGCGTAGAAGCTGAAGATCGGTCGCCCGTCGTACAAGAACCACGGCAACCAGGAGGACGCGGCTCCCACCACCGCGACCCCGAACCTCCAGTCGCGTGCGCCGACCCACATGAAGACAGCGAAGATCAGCGCCAGCACGCCGCCCCACCACACGGCGGGGGAGCCCAGCAGCAGCACCTGACGCAGACAGTCGCTCTTCGCCGGCGCGTCGCATCCGTCGACGCCCGGCTTGATGCCGGTCTGTGCGTCGACGCCGACCGGCCGGTTGAGCAGGAGCCAGCCGCGTGGCTGTGAGGCGTAGGTATGGGTGCAGCCGGTGAGGAAGTGGGTGTGGAAGACATAGACGTCGCGGTGGTAGTGCCACAGCGAGTCCAGGCCCTGCGCGAGCCCTGCGAGCCCGTGCTTGACCGGCTGGTCGGCCGTCGGCCAGTGCAGGCTGTTGTCGTAGGTGATGTTCTTCCCGCAGTCGCTGCCGCCTGAGACGTAGTGGGTGTACTGCGTGTCCGACAGGTAGTGGACGTACTGCGAGGAGTGCATCAGCCACCCCGTCCACGTGGCGATGTAGACGATCAGGCCGACGAGCACGAGATGGACGAAGGCCGTCACACCGTCGGCCGCCAGCGACTTGAGCCTGGCGAAGCTCACCCCGAACGACGCGCGGGCGCCGGCGCACCACGCCACGACGAGGATCCCGAAGGCGGCCAGCGGGTAGATCGCCTCCCACTTGCTGCCGCACGCGAGGCCCCAGCAGATCCCCGAGACCAGCAGCCAGGGCCGGAACAGCAGTGCCCTGACCGGCCCCCATCCTCCGTCGTGGATCTGTTCGGGCACCAGGCGGGCGAGCTTCGCGCGGTACCAGTCGCGGTCGAGCACGAGGCAGTGAACGGCGCAGAGGGTGAAGAAGGCCACGAAGATGTCGAGGAGCGCGAGCCGGGACAGCACGAACTCGAGCCCGTCGAAGGCCACGATCAGCCCCGCCACGCAGCCGAGCAGGGTCGAGCCGGTCAGGCGGCGGGCGAACCGGATCATCACCAGGACCAGCAGGGCGCCGACGACGGCCGGCACGATCCGCCAGCCGAGCGGGTCGAAGCCGAAGATCTTCTCGCCCAGGCCGATCAGCCACTTGCCCACCTCGGGGTGGACCGACATCGACGCGTTCGGCTTCCAGAGCCCGGTCGTCTGTCCCGCCAGGATGTGCTTGTTCGCCACGCCACCGCCGTTGTCGATGTAGTCGCGGGCGTAGCCGAAGTGCCACAACGACCACGCGTCCTTGGCGTAGTAGGTCTCGTCGAACTCGAAGGCGTGCGGCGTGCCGAGCTTCCAGAGCCGGAGGAACAGCGCCAGCAGCGTGATCGACAGTGTGGCCGTCCAGCCGACGAAGGGGTCCTCGAAGCGCCCGCGCCGCCGCGCCCGCTCCTGGGCCAGCGGGACCGGGTGACCGTCGGCGTCGTGGGAGAGACCACTCATCCGGCGCCGCCGAGGTGGCGCAGCGGCTCCGGTCGTCACGGTCGGCAACTGTACGGGGATGCCATGATCGGCCGGTGGCTTCCCCGATCGGCGTGCTCGTCCTCGCGGCGACGCCGATCGGCCAGGCTGCCGACGCCCCGCCGCGGCTCGCCGCGGAGCTCGCGGGCGCCGACGTGATCGCGGCCGAGGACACCCGCCGGCTGGCCCGGCTGGCCGGTGAGCTCGGCGTCGACGTCAAGGGCCGGGTCACCTCCTACTTCGAGGGCAACGAGGCGGCACGGACCCCCAGGCTCGTGGAGCGGCTGCTCGCCGGCGACCGGGTGGTGCTGGCCACCGACGCCGGGATGCCCAGCGTCTCGGACCCCGGCTACCGGCTGGTGGCGGCGGCGGTGGCGGCCGGGGTCCCGGTGACCGTGGTCCCCGGCCCGTCGGCGGTGCTGGCGGCCCTGGCCGTCAGCGGGCTCCCGGTCGACCGGTTCTGCTTCGAGGGCTTCCTGCCGCGCAAGGCGGGCGAGCGCGCGCGACGGCTGGCCGGGCTCGCCGACGAGGAGCGGACCCTGGTGTTCTTCGAGGCCCCGCACCGGACCGCGACGGCCCTGGCGGCGATGGCCGAGGCCTTCGGGCCGGCGCGGCCGGCCGCGGTGTGCCGGGAGCTGACCAAGACCCATGAGGAGGTACGCCGCGGCGGGCTCGGCGAGCTGGCGGACTGGGCCGCCGGGGGAGTCCGCGGCGAGGTCACCGTCGTCGTCTCGGGGGCGGTCGTGTCGCCGCCCGTCGCCGCCGACCCCGGATCGCTGCGCGCCGCTGTCGCGGCCGAGGAGGGGCGCGGGACGAGCCGCAAGGACGCCATCCGGGCGGTGGCGAGCCGCGCCGGCCTGCCGAAGCGGACGGTGTACGACGCGGTCCACGGAGTGGGGGAGGACGCATGAGCAAGTCCGGACCGGCCGAGGCGCGGGACGAGGGGCCGATGCGCAGCCGGGCCGAGCACGACGAGCAGGGGCAGCACCGCGACCGCGCACGTCCGCCATCGCCCGAGCCACTGCCGCACCCCGTGGTCGACAACCACTGTCACCTCGACATCGCCGACGGCGACTGGCTGGAGACCGGAGAGGCGATCGCCCGCGCCGCCGAGGTCGGCGTACGCCGCATCGTGCAGATCGGATGCGACCTGTCCGGGGCCCCCTGGGCGGTCCGCGCCGCCGAGGAGCACGACGCGCTGGTGGCAGGGGTGGCGCTGCATCCCAACGAGGCGCCGCGGCTCGCCGCCGACGGGCGGCTCGACGAGGCGCTCGCCGAGATCGAGCGCCTCGCTCAGACGCACGACCGGGTGCGCGCGGTGGGCGAGACCGGGCTCGACTTCTTCCGCACCGGACCGGACGGCCGGGAGGCGCAGGTGGAGTCGTTCGCCCGGCATCTCGACCTCGCCAAGCGCCTGGACAAGACGCTGGTGATCCACGACCGCGACGCCCACGAGGCCGTGCTCGACGTGATCGACGCCCACGGCCCGCCGCAGCGCTGGGTGATGCACTGCTTCTCCGGCAACCCCCGCCTCGCCCGGGCGTGTCTCGACCGCGGCGCCTACCTCTCCTTCGCCGGGACCGTCACGTTCAAGAACGCCCAGCCCCTGCGCGACGCGCTGGCCGTCACCCCGCTGGACCGGGTGCTGGTCGAGACCGACGCGCCGTTCCTGACCCCGATGCCCTATCGCGGCCGGCCCAACGCCTCGTACCTGGTGCCGGTGACCGTGCGGGCGATGGCCGAGGTGCGGGGCGAGGACCTGACCGCCCTCTGCGAGGCGATCGACGGCAACACCGAGGCGGCCTTCGGTGGCCCGTGGTGACGCCCGCCGCTCCGCGGTGATCGGCGGTTTTCGGACAACGAGAGCCTCGTCACATTCCCGGTCGAGGAGTTGGGCGCCCTCCGGGGCGTCCGTATGGTCTTGAGGCTGTTGGCCGGGATCGGGCGCTTCGCGCGATGCCGGCGCCGGGGCTGCGTGCCGAATCGTGCGCAGCCTTCTCCATGAGTGCCCTGGCGGCAGTGGTGGAGGCCGGTGCCGCCCCGAGGCCCGGAGAGCACGATGTCTGGAGAGCTGTGCGCGAGACGTTCGCACGAATTCGCAAGAGCAAGGCCGCCCTGGTCGTCGCCGGGGCCGTCGCCCTCGTGGCGGTCGTCGGCACCACCGTCGGCTATGCGTCGATCGCCCACGCGCGAAGCGACGTGACCCTCGACGTGGACGGCCACATCGAGCACGTGACCACCGCCGGCGACACCGTGGGACAGGTCCTGAAGGACGAGGGCATCTCCCTGCGCCCCCATGACGAGGTCGCGCCCTCCGTCGGCGCACCCGTGCACGACGGCACCAGCATCGCGGTCCGCTACGGCAAGCGGCTGAAGCTGGACGTCGACGGCGACACCACGACGTACTGGGTCACCGCCACCGACGTGCGCGGCGCCCTGCAGGAGGTCGACCGGAGCTTCGACCGGGCCCACCTGTCGGTGAGCCGCGGGGCCGGCATCACGCGTGACGGCCTCCGCATCTCCATCGCGACGCCGAAACGCCTCACGTTCGTGATCGGTGGCAAGAAGGCCGTGCACGAGACCGTCCCGGCGTACACCGTCGGCCAGGCGCTGCAGGCGCTCGACCTGAAGCTCGGCAAGGACGACGTCGTCCATCCGGGTCTGCACCACACGCTGAGTGAGGGCGACAAGGTCGTGCTCGATCGCGTCCGCGTGGTGCGCAAGCACATCTCGGGCGAGGCCGTGCCGTATGCGACGGTCACCCGCGACGACTCCTCGATGATGCAGGGCCGGAGCACCGTCGTACGCAGCGGTCAGGACGGTCTGCGCGACGTCACCTACCGGATCCGGTTCGAGAACGGACATCTGGTGGCTCGCCGCGTGCTCTCGCAGCACGTGCTGCGCGCCCCCGTCGCCGAGGTCGAGCGGGTCGGCACCAAGACGGTGGCGACGACGAACTTCGCCGGCGGGAGCACGGTCTGGGACCGCCTCGCCCAGTGCGAGTCGGGCGGGAACTGGGCCACCAACACCGGCAACGGCTACTACGGCGGGCTTCAGTTCTCGCTCGGCACGTGGCAGGCGTACGGCGGAAGCGGGCTTCCCAGCAGCGCCTCGCGACTGACCCAGATCGCCATCGCGACCAAGGTCCGCGACGCCAGCGGAGGGTACGGCGCCTGGCCGGCCTGTGCCGCGTCGCTGGGGCTGCCTCGCTAAGACGCGCCGACCGTGGCGGTGCCGCGGGATCCGCCCCCCTCGGGTCCCGACCGGGCGCTCACGGTCGCTGCCCGGCCTGCCTGACTCCCCCCATAGGCTGGCCGACATGACGGCCGCCGGCCCGACCTTGCTCGGGCCGGCGGACGTTCGTGCCCTCGCCGCCCGGCTCGGCGTGCGCCCCACCAAGCAGCGCGGGCAGAACTTCGTGATCGACGCCAACACCGTGCGCCGCATCGTGCGCGAGGCGAACCTGAACCGCGACGACGTGGTCGTCGAGGTCGGGCCGGGACTCGGGTCGCTGACGCTGGCGCTGGTCGGCGAGGTGGGCCGGGTCGTCGCGATCGAGATCGACCCGGTGCTGGCCGCGGCGCTGCCCGAGACGCTCGCGACGTACGCGCCCGACCTGGCCGGCCGCTGCGAGGTCGTCGCAGCCGACGCGCTGCGCATCGAGCGGGTCCCCGGGCCCCCGCCGAACGCCCTGGTCGCCAACCTGCCGTACAACGTCTCCGTCCCGGTGCTGCTGCACCTGCTCGCCTTGCTGCCGAGCCTGGAGAAGGGGCTCGTGATGGTGCAGTCCGAGGTCGCGGACCGGCTGGCGGCGATGCCCGGGAGCAAGGTCTACGGGATCCCCAGCGTCAAGGTCGCCTGGTACGCCGACGTACGTCGCGCCGGCGCGATCGGGCGCACCGTCTTCTGGCCGGCGCCCAACGTCGACTCCGGGCTGGTCGCCTGGCGCCGCCGCGAGCCGCCGACCACGTCGGCCACCCGCGAGCAGGTCTTCGCCGTCGTCGACGCGGCGTTCGCCCAACGACGCAAGGCGTTGCGCGGCGCGCTCCGCGCCGTCGCGGGATCCGGCGACACGGCCGAGGCCGCCCTGACCCGGGCCGGGATCGACCCGATGGCCCGCGGCGAGTCGCTGGGGGTCGCCGACTTCGCGCGGATCGCCGAGGCGCTCAACGCCCCCCCAGGCGGTTCGTCTCCCGCGCTCCGGTCCTCCGCCGAGCAACGGAGTGGGGAAGCGGGATGAGCCGTTCGGACCAGCAGGTGACGGTCCGGGCAGCGGCGAAGATCAACCTGCTGCTCGGCGTCGGGTCGCCGCGACCCGACGGCTTCCACACCCTGGTCACGGTCTACCAGGCCGTCAGCATGTACGACGACGTCACGGTCACCGCGACTCCCGGCCACGACGGCCTCACCGTGGCGACCGACGTCGCGGCGTACATCGACGCGAGCCACCTGCCCGGGCCGGGCCACAACATCGTCGACCGCGCGGCCGCGGTGCTGGGCGCCCACCACGGTCGGTCGCTGGGGGCCGAGGTCCGGGTCGACAAGAGCATCCCGATCGCCGGCGGACTCGCCGGCGGGTCGGCCGACGGCGCGGCCGCGCTGCTCGCGCTCGACCGGCTGCACGGTCTCGGCACGACCGACGACGACCTGCTCGCGCTGGCGGCGGGGCTCGGCAGCGACGTGCCCTTCGCGCTCGTGGGCGGCTCGGCGCTCGGCGAAGGGCACGGGGAGGTCGTGACCCGCGTCGACGACCCCGGCTCCTGGTGGTGGGTCGTGGTGCCGTCCGCGAAGGGGATGTCGACGCCGGCTGTGTACCGCCACCACGACGAGCTTCGCCCGGACGCGCCCGAGCTGCCGGCACCTCCCGACGAGGTGCTCGCGGCGCTCGCGAGCGGCGACGTTCGCCGGCTGGCGGCTGCCCTGCACAACGACCTCGAGCAGGCGGCCTGCGACCTGCGCCCCGACCTGGCACGACTGGTCGCCGGAGGGGTCGACGCCGGCGCCCTGCGCGGCCTGGTGTCCGGCTCCGGGCCGACCTGCGTGTTCCTCTGCGAGTCGGCCGACCATGCCCGGGGCGTGGCGGGCACGCTCGCCGGGGAGGACGACGAGCGGGTGGTCCTGGTCGTGCACGGGCCGGTGGCCGGTGCCCATGTGGTGGCCGGGGAGTAGTAGCGGTGGCCAACCTCGTCAACCTCGAACGCGTCTCCAAGGCCTACGGCGTGCGCCCGCTGCTCACCGAGGTGTCGCTCGGCGTGGCGGCCGGCGAGCGCGTCGGCGTCGTCGGCCGCAACGGCGACGGCAAGACCACGCTGCTGCAGGTGATGACCGGTCAGGAGCCTCCCGACGAGGGCCGGGTGTCGACCGCGCGCGGCCTCCACATCGGCTACCTCCACCAGGGCGACACCCTCGACGACACCCACTCGGTGCGCGACGCGGTGCTGGCCGGGCGGCCCGACCACGTCTGGGCCGCCGAGCCGCAGACCCGCGAGGTCGTCGACGAGCTGCTCTCCGGCGTCGAGCTGGACCGGGCCGTGGTGGGGCTCTCGGGTGGCGAGCGGCGGCGCTGTGCCCTGGCCGAGCTCCTGCTGCGCGAGCACGACCTGCTGGTCCTGGACGAGCCGACCAACCACCTGGACGTGGAGGCGGTGGCCTGGCTCGCTGCCCATCTCGCCGCCCTCCCGTCCGCGCTGGTCGTGGTGACCCACGACCGGTGGTTCCTCGACGCGGTCTGCGAGCGCACCTGGGAGGTGCACGACGGCCTCGTCGACTCCTACGACGGCGGGTACGCGGCGTTCGTGTTGGCCAAGGCCGAGCGGCAGCGGCAGGCCGCGTCGTCCGAGGCACGCCGCCGCAACCTCGCCCGCAAGGAGCTCGCCTGGCTGCGCCGGGGTCCGCCGGCCCGGACCTCCAAGCCCAAGTTCCGCATCGACGCCGCGGAGACCCTGATCGCCGACGAGCCGCCGGCGCGCGACCGGCTCGAGCTCCAGCGGTTCGCCAGCCAGCGGCTGGGCAAGGACGTCCTCGACGTCGAGGACGTCGACCTCGTGCGCGGTGACCGGACCCTGCTCTCGCATGCCACCTGGCGGTTGGGGCCGGGCGACCGGGTCGGCATCGTCGGCGTGAACGGCGCCGGGAAGTCGTCGGTTCTCGCGCTCCTCGACGGCACCCTGGCGCCGGTCGCGGGCCGGGTGAAGCAGGGCCGGACGGTCTCGCTGCAGCACCTCACCCAGGCCCTCGACGTACTCGACCCCGAGGGGCGGGTGCTGCCGACGATCGAGTCCGTCCGCCGCGTCACCCGCACGGCGACCGGGGACGTCACCGCGTCGTCGATGCTGGAGCGGTTCGGCTTCACCGGGGACAGGCTCACCGCGCGCATCGGCGACCTCTCCGGCGGCGAGCGCCGCCGCTTCCAGCTCCTCCGGCTGCTCCTGGCCGAGCCGAACGTGCTGCTCCTCGACGAGCCCACCAACGACCTCGACATCGAGACCCTCAACGTCCTGGAGGACTTCCTGGACGACTGGCCCGGCACCCTGGTGGTCGTCTCGCACGACCGGTACTTCCTCGAGCGGGTCACCGACGTCGTCTACGGCCTGCTCGACGACGGCCGGCTCTCCCTGCTCCCGGGCGGCGTAGACGACTACCTCCACCGCCGAAGTGGGACTTCTCCACGTCCGAGAGGAGACTTGTCCGCTACCGAGGGCTCGGGACAAGTCCCACTTCGAGCCCGGGAAACTCCCACTTCGGCGGGGGCGCGGGCGGGGAGCGCGGAGGAGCGGGCGGCGCGCAAGACACTGGCGCGGGTGGAGAAGGGGCTCGACCAGCTGGCGGCCCAGGAGGCCGAGCTCAACGCCGAGGTGCTCGCCCACGCGTCCGACCACGGGCGACTGACGCTCCTCGGTGCCCGGCTCACCGAGCTGGCGGCCGAGCGCGAGGCCCTCGAGGCCGAGTGGCTCGAGGCCGCGGAGATGCTCGAGTAGGACGTCCTGTCCGCCGGGGTCAGCCTTCGCCGAACGGCGCGAGGAGGGTGCGGAGGAGCGCGGCCAGGCGGGTACGGTCGCGCTCGGGCAGGTCCTCCAGCAGCGCCCGCTCGGCGTCGAGGAGCGCGGCGAACGCCGAGTCGACGGCCGCCCTGCCCTCATCGGTCAGCCGCACGATCACGCCGCGCCGGTCGTCGGGGTCCGGAGAGCGTTCGACGTAGCCGCGGGTGCTCAGGCGGTCGATCCGGTTGGTCATCGTGCCGCTGGTGACCAGCGTCTCGCGCAGCAGACGGCCCGGCGACAGCTCGTACGGCGTACCGGCGCGACGCAGCGCGGCGAGGACGTCGAACTCCCACTGCTCGATCCCGTGCGTCGCGAACGCCGCGCGGCGGGCCAGCTCGAGCCGGCGGGCGAGCCGGCTGACCCGGCTGAACACGGCGACCGGCGCCAGGTCGAGGTCGCCGCGCTCGCGGCTCCAGGCCTCGAGCAGCTCGTCCACCTCATCCCGCACCATCGCAGTCTAGAGCCTGTCGAGAATCTTGACATCAAGAGGAAGTGCCTCGACAGTGAAGATATCTTGACGTCAAGAGATCGAGGAGGGACGTCGTGCCGCACACCTGGGACCCTGACCGCTACCTGACCTACGCCGACGAGCGCGGCCGCCCGTTCGTGGAGCTGCTCGCCCGCGTGGGCGCCGAGAGGCCGTCCACCGTGGTCGACCTCGGCTGCGGCCCGGGCAACCTGACGGCCCTGCTCCGGGACCGGTGGCCCGACGCCGACATCCGCGGCCTCGACTCCAGCCCGGAGATGATCGCCAAGGCCGACGCCGTCGATGGCGGCATCACCTTCGAGGTGGCCGACCTCCGCACCTGGGCGAACGCCGCCGACCCCGTCGACGTACTGGTCTCCAACGCCACGCTGCAGTGGGTGCCCGGACACCTCGACCTCCTACCGAGGCTGGTGGCCCGGGTCACGCCGGGGGGCTGGCTCGCCTTCCAGGTGCCCGGCAACTTCGAGGAGCCCAGCCACACGATCCGCCGCGAGCTCGCCGCCGCTGCGCCGTACGCCGAGCACGTGGCGGGCGTCGCGGTGCCCAGCAGCCACGACCCCGCGGTCTACCTCGCGGCGCTGGCCCGGCTCGGATGCGACGTCGACGCCTGGGAGACGACGTACCTGCACGTGCTGACCGGGCCCGACCCGGTCTTCACCTGGGTCTCGGGCACCGGCGCCCGACCGACCCTGCAGGCCCTGCCGGACGACCTCCGCCCGCGGTTCGAGGAGGAGTTCCGCCGGCGTCTCCGCGCGGCGTACCCCGAGCGCGACCGCCGCGTCGTCCTGCCGTTCCGCCGGATCTTCGTGGTCGCCCGGGTCTCGACCGGCTCGACCGGCTCCACAGCGGAGGCCCCGTGATCGACCTCCACCACGTGCAGGTCGCCTGCCCGCCCGGCGGCGAGGACGCCGCCCGGTGCTTCTACGCCGACGCCCTCGGGCTGACCGAGGTCGACAAGCCCGCGGGGCTGCGCGGGCGTGGCGGCGTCTGGTTCCGGGCGTACGACGGGCGGGGTGCGGTCGGCGCGGAGGTCCACGTCGGCGTGGAGGACCCCTTCGCTCCCGCCCGCAAGGCCCACCCGGCATTCGTGGTCGACGACCTCGACGCTGTTGCGGCATCGCTGCGCGCGGCGAGCTTCGAGGTCGACGACGGGGAGCGCGAGAGCTTCGACGGCTACCTCCGCTTCCACACCCACGACGGCGCCGGCAACCGGGTCGAGGTGCTCCAGCGGGTGTGATGTGACACGTCGGCGCCGGTCGCCGGAATGTCGGGCCGTCACCCGGCGTTGGTGCTGGCGTATCGAGACCACGTCGCGAAAGGTATGTGATGGCCACCCTCCCCCTGACCGAGGAGTCCTTCCAGCAGACGGTGACCCAGGAGGGGATCGTCCTGGTCGACTTCTGGGCCTCCTGGTGCGGCCCGTGCCGGATGTTCGCGCCGGTCTACGAGGCCGCCTCGGAGACCCACGACGACATCACGTTCGCGAGCATCGACACCGAGGAGCAGCAGATGCTCGCCGGGGCGTTGCAGATCTCCTCGATCCCGACCCTGATGGCCTTCCGGGACGGCGTACTGGTGTTCCGGCAGGCGGGCGCCCTCCCGGCTCCGGCCCTCGACGAGCTGATCGGGGCCGTCCGCGGGCTCGACATGGACGACGTACGCCGACAGGTCGCCGAGCAGGAGTCGAAGCAGGCGTAATCGGCTCGCGTCGCGACGGGGCATCGACCACCCTGGTCGCGTGACGCTGCTCTTCGTGTTCGGGCCGCCCGCCGTCGGCAAGATGACCGTCGGCCGGGCGATCGCGGACGCCAGCGACTTCCGGCTGTTCCACAACCACCACGTCATCGAGCCCCTGCTCGACGTGTTCGCGTTCGAGAGCCCGGCCTTCCAGACGCTGATGGGGGAGTTCCGGCAGCGCGTCCTGGAGGAGGCGGCGGGCGCCGGCGTCGACCTGGTCTTCACGCTGGTCTGGGCCCTCGACCTGCCCGCGGACGCAGCGGCCGTCCGTCGACACCTGACGCCGTTCGTCGAGGCGGGCAGCCGGGTCGCGATCGTGGAGCTGTACGCCGACCTCGAGACGCGGCTCGGCCGCAACCGCACGCCGTACCGGCTGGCGGAGAAGAAGTCGAAGCGCGACCTCGCGTGGTCCGACGGCAACGTCCGCGACCTCGAACGGATCCAGATGAACACGGGCGTCCCCTCACCCGCGGACGACGTCATCGCGGACTTCCCCCACCTGCGGATCGACAACACCGACCGCACCCCGGAGGACGTCGCCGCGCAGATCTTCGACTGGGTGTCAGCGGGCTGACAGAGGGCGGTCGCAATGGCGTCTAGTCTCCGCTGGTGACCTCCTCCTCGGACCTCTTCCGCCTGCTCCTCGACACCCGCACCTGGACGGCTCTCGACGTCGACGTCGAGGGCCGGGTGCTGGCCGGCCACGACGACCTCGGCAGCCAGCAGCTCGTCGAGATCGCCGGGGACGGCGCCCGAACGCCGCTCACGGACCTCGCCTCGCGGTGCACGGGTCGATACGTGCCGGGCCGCCGGGCGGTCGTCGTCCAGCACGACCAGGGCGGCGACGAGAACTACCAGATCTCGCTGCTGGACCTCATCGAGCCACCCGCGTCGCCGCTCGGCCTCGACGGCCTCACCCCGCTCGTGCACGACGAGGCCCACATGAACGCGTTGCTCGACGTCACCGAGAGCTCGATCGTCTACTCCACCAACCGCCGCAACGGCGTCGACATGGATGTCGTCGTCCGCGACCTCACCAGTGGGGAGGAGCGCGTCGTCTACGACGGGGGCGGGTACGTCGCGACCACCGACGTGTCCCACGACGAGAAGTCGGTCGCGGTCACGATGTTCAGTCTGCAGCCCAGCTCCACCAGCATCGTCGTGGTCGACGGCACGGGCCGGCACGACGTGACCGACGCCGACGAGCACGCCGACCACCACGTCGCCGGGTGGACCGCCGACGACGGCGCCCTGGTGCTGACCTCCGACCACGAGCGGGAGTTCCACGCCGTCCTGCGACTCGGCCGCGACGGCGCGTGGCGCACGCTGGTGGCAGACGACGGGCACGACCTCGGCGCGCGCCTGTCCCCGGACGGCCGGCTGATGGTGGTGGCCGTCCACCTCGACGGCCTCGACCGGCTGGCGGTGCACGACGTCGACGGAGCCCGCGTCGCCGCCGTCGACCTCGATCCGGTCGTCCCGATGAGCGTGGTCTGGGCACCCGACTCCTCGGCGTTCGCGGTCACGACGGTGACGCCGACCGATCCCGGCTCGATCGTCCGGGTCGAGGCCACCACAGGCGCCGTCACCGTGCTCGTCGATGGCCGCGACGGGATCCCCGCCGACGTGCGCGGCCGGCTGGTCACGCCCACCGTCCACCGGATCCCGACGCCGGACGGCGAGGCGGTGCCCTGCTTCCGGTACGCCGCCCCCGACAACCCCCGCGGCGCCTCGGTCGTGCACATCCACGGCGGCCCGGAGGCGGAGGCCGCCCGGGGGTTCGCCCCGACCCTCCAGGCCCTGGCGCTGGCCGGGTTCGACGTCCTGGTGCCCAACATCCGCGGGTCCGCGGGCTACGGCAAGCGCTGGGTGTCGCTGGACGACGGGGACCTGCGGCTCCACTCGGTCGCCGATCTGGCGGCGATCCATGCCTGGCTGCCATCGGTCGGGCTCGACCCGGCCCGGTCGGCATTGTGGGGCGGGTCGTACGGCGGCTACATGGTGCTGGCCGGAGTGGCCATGCAGCCCGAGCTCTGGGCGGCCGGCGTCGACATCGTCGGGATGTCCTCGCTGGTCACGTTCCTGGAGAACACCTCGGAGTACCGCCGCGCCGTCCGCGAGCGCGAGTACGGCTCCCTGACCGACGACCGGGACTTCTTGCTGCGAGCCTCGCCGATCACCTATCTCGACGACATCGCGGCGCCGCTGTTCGTGATCCACGGAGCCAACGACCCGCGGGTCCCGCTCTCGGAGGCCGAGCAGATCAAGGCGGCGCTCGACGGCAAGGGCGTGCCGTGCGAGCTGCGGGTCTACGCCGACGAGGGGCACGGACTGGCGAAGCGGGCGAACCGCCTCGACGCCTACCCCGCTGCTCTGCAGTTCCTCGAGGAGCACCTGCTGGCCGACCGGCCCTGACGTTTCCGGGCTGGCGACGATTTCGGATAGTCCCCGACGAAATGGTCGATCTTCCCTCCGGAACTCGACCATCGTGTCGGGGACTATCCCGCAAAAGAGGCCCCGCGCGTCACAGGATGAAGACCGGGTTGGTCAGCGCGACCATCTGCAGTCCCGCCTGGTAGGCCGTCTGGTCGACCGGCCCGGTGACGCGACGTACCTCCGCCCGGGCGAACGCCTCGGAGCGGTCGACGTCGGCTGTCAGCACGAGCGTCCCGTCGCTCTCGGCGTACGCCGCGGCCAGCACGGTCCCCGACCTCCCGATCAGCTGCGCGAGCGTGCCGGGGACGCCCGACGCGCGAAGCTCGACCGCGAGCTGCCCACCGCCCTCGAGCTCGACGGAGTCGCCCACCTCGCCGACCGCCGCGGACGGTCCCGTGCTGGTGCCGGTGAGCTGCAGGTCGACCGCCGACGACTCGGCGATCCAGCAGTGCCCGCCGCGGGCGGCGGTCACGATCGCCGCCGACGACAACGTGGGCAGGCGGTAGACGGTCTGCGGGAGTCCCACGACCTGCCCCGGGTGGTGCGAGTCGGAGTTCCCGACGGCCGGGACGAACTGCCCGCTCGCGAGCAGCGTCTGCCAGTGGGCGAGGGTCTGCTTGTTGAACAGCGCGTTCAGGCCGGTCCAGGGTCCGTTCCAGACCTCGACCGCGTCCATGTGGTCGTACGTCGTGCCGAAGTCCCAGCGGGTCCCCGGCACCGGGACGTAGGGATGGTTGGCGACGGCCAGACCGCCGCGGTCGCGGGTGAGGTCGGCGAACCGGCCGAGCCGGTCGTCCTCGACCCGGTAGCGCCAGTCGACCCAGGTGCCGGATCTCGTCCCGGTCGCCAGCCAGTGCCCGTTGCGGGTCGTGACCTCCTCGCCGCTGACGACCAGGAAGTCCTCGGGCGCCGCCCAGCCGAACACGCGGGTCGCCGAGTTGGTGTTGTGGTCGGAGGTGCCGATGAAGTCCATCCCGTTGGCCCGGCCCTGCTCGACCAGATCGCGGGGCCGCCAACTGCCGTCGGAGTGCACGGAGTGGAGGTGGAGGTCGCCGCGGTACCAGCCGGGACCCGTGCCGGGCACGGAGGTCGGCGCCGGATGCCGCTCGAACGCCGGCTCCACGGGATCTCCGTGCTCCATCGTGACCGTCACCGACCACGGCGTGCCGGGCGGGGTGATCAGGAACGGGCCGAGGGCGACGTGCCAGCGGCCGGGAGTGAGCCGCCCGGCGAGGTAGCCGGGCGTGGCCCAGTGGCGGGTGATCCGGAAGTGCCGCCGCGCCCCACCGGACCACCCGCGGAACCCGTCGGCGTTCCCGAGCCCCTTGCCGGAGGCGTCGAAGATCCCGATGTCGACGACGTTGGTGCTGAAGCCGACGCCGGTGTCGACAGGCTGGAAGTCGTAGCGCACCCCCAGGGCCCGGATGCCGCGCGGCACCGTGAACGGGAGGTAGTGCCAGTCCGGCGTGTCCCGCTCGGTGAACCGGCCGTGGAAGCGCTTCCGCGTGCGCGTCCCCGCCCTGGCCTCGGCGAACTCCAGCAGCGGCGAGGCGGTCACCAGCCCGGCGCCCAGCCCGGCCCCGCCGAGCAGCAGTGAGCGACGGTGCAGGCCGTGGGGTCCAGCGTTGTCGGTCATCGGGGCCACTCTGCGACGTCCGGGCCCGAGGCGCAACGAGGCCGCGCGATTCCGCACCGTCGCGGGGTGCGCCGTACGCTGGGCGACTGTCATGAGCAGCACCGGGACCACCGTCGCGCGCACCTACGAGGTCAAGACCTACGGGTGTCAGATGAACGTGCACGACTCCGAGCGGCTGACCGGCCTGCTGGAGGAGGCCGGGTACGTCGCAGCACCGGCCGGCGCCGACGCCGACGTCGTCGTGTTCAACACCTGCGCGGTCCGGGAGAACGCCGACAACAAGCTCTACGGCAACCTCGGGCACCTCGCGCCGGTGAAGGCGAGACGGCCGGGCATGCAGATCGCCGTCGGCGGCTGCCTGGCGCAGAAGGACCGGGAGACGATCACGCGGAAGGCGCCGTGGGTCGACGTCGTCTTCGGCACCCACAACCTGGGGTCGCTGCCGGTGCTGCTGGAGCGGGCGCGGGTGCAGGAGGAGGCTCAGGTCGAGATCCTCGAGTCGCTCGAGGTGTTCCCGTCGACGCTGCCGACGCGGCGCGAGTCGGCGTACGCCGCGTGGGTCAGCGTCAGCGTCGGGTGCAACAACACCTGCACGTTCTGCATCGTCCCGAGCCTGCGCGGCAAGGAGAAGGACCGCCGGCCCGGCGACATCCTGGCCGAGGTGCGTGCGCTGGTCGACGAGGGCGTCAGCGAGGTGACGCTGCTCGGGCAGAACGTGAACGCGTACGGCGTCGAGTTCGGCGACCGGCTGGCGTTCGGCAAGCTGCTCCGGGCCTGCGGTGAGGTCGAGGGCCTCGAGCGGGTGCGCTTCACCTCGCCGCACCCGGCGGAGTTCCGCGACGACGTGATCGCGGCGATGGCCGAGACGCCGAACGTCATGCACCAGCTGCACATGCCGCTGCAGTCCGGCTCCGACCGGGTGCTGCGGGCGATGCGTCGCTCGTACCGACGCGAGCGCTACCTCGGCATCATCGAGCGGGTCCGCGCCGCGATGCCCGACGCCGCGATCAGCACCGACATCATCGTCGGCTTCCCCGGCGAGACCGAGGCCGACTTCGCCCAGACGCTCGAGGTCGTGCGCGAGGCGCGCTTCGCGGCGGCGTTCACCTTCCAGTACTCCATCCGGCCCGGCACCCCGGCGGCCACCATGCCCGACCAGGTGGCTGCGGCGGTCGTCCGTGATCGCTACGGGCGCCTGGTCGAGGCGGTCGAGGAGGTCGCCTGGGCCGAGAACAGGGCGCAGGTCGGCCGGCGCCTCGAGCTGCTCGTCGCCGAGGGCGAGGGCCGCAAGGACGCCGCCACCCACCGGATGACCGGCCGGGCCCGCGACAACCGCCTCGTCCACTTCGATGTCGAAGCGCCTCAGGAGCCACCTGTCGGAGCCCCGGCCCCGCCGGCGATCCGCCCGGGCGACGTCGTCGAGGTCGAGATCACCTATGCCGCGCCGCACCATCTCGTCGCGGACGGACGCGTGCTCGCCCATCGGCGTACCCGCTCCGGCGACGCGTGGGAGTCGCGCACCGCAGCGCCGTCCAACGCGGTCGGCCTCGGCATGCCGACCCTCGGCGCCCCGCTCTCCGCGGCGACGACCAGCTGCGGCTGACCGACCCCGGCCGGCATCCGGCCTGCGGGCTCAGGCGTCCTTGTACGGCGCGTGGTCGCTGCGCGGGTCGGGGGAGGGGTAGCCGGCCTTAGGGTCGACGCCCTCGGGGTTGGCCTCCTCCGCCTGGTCGAACTCGGCGTCGGAGCCGACCAGGTCACCGCCGTGGTCGGTGTGCGCGGGCTCGGTCGTGTCGCTCTCCCCGTCGGTGCCCTCACCGCCGCCGGTCGGGCCGACGCGCTCGCTGCTGACGCCCATCTCGCCCGCGGCGCGGTCGGGACCGCCCGCGTTCGGGCTGGAGTCGCGCAGCTCGGTGGGCTGCTCGTGGCCGCGGTCCTCCCGGTTGCCGTCGGTCATGCCGGCGTCTCCTTCTCCGGCTCGCTCGCCCCGTCGCTGCTCGCACCCTGGTCGGTGTCCTCGGGCTCGGTCAGCGCGTCGGGCACCTGGTCATGCGGCGTGGCGTTCCCGAACCCGGTCAGGTCCGGCACCACGGGGTCGACGTCGTACTCCTGTTCCTCGACCGCGTCCACGCCTCCCGGTGGCGGCTCCGCGGGCTCGATCTCCGGCGTCGGCATGTCACCCAAGTCGGTCACCATCATTCCCTGTCCCCCCCGCGCCCTCCCCAGGCGCGTCGCGTCAGAACCCGTACGTCGTGTAGCTGGGAAGACCCGTACCCAGTCCGTCGAGGACGACACGTTCGTGCGGTACGACCGGGTCGGGCAGCGCGGTCAGGGGGAACCACTGGAGCGCCGCGGCCTTCTCGGGCTCGACGATGTGCGGCTCGCCCGTCCACGACCGGCAGGTGAAGAAGAAGTCGATGCGCTCGTCGATCGGGTCGCCGTGCTGCGTGCGCTGCATCGAGGTCACGAAGGTCAGCTCGCCGAGCTCGACGCCGATCTCCTCGCGGGCCTCGCGGCGGGCGGCGTCGTACGCGGTCTCCGCGCGCTCCACGTGCCCGGCCGCGGCGGAGGCCCAGTGCCCGTCCATGTAGCCGGTGTTCTGCCGCAGCTGAAGCAGCACCTCGTCGTCACCGCCCCGTCCCGGGCTGAGCAGCATCACGTAGGACGCGGGGACGACCCGGAACCGGTGGGTCATTCAGCGATCAGTGGCGTCGTCGAGGAATCCCATGCACCGAGGCTAGTCCTGCGCGGGCGCCTCTGGGCAGCTGCGCGCGGCCTCAATGAGGTGCCAGGCTCTCGACCAGCCCGATCGCGTGGAACACCACCGGCAGCCCGAACACGGCGAGCATCACCCACGCCACGGCTCGGTGGTAGGGACGCCGGGGGTCGAGCCGCCCGGCGAAGTCGAGGAGGGCGCCCTCCGGCACATGATGGGTCAGCCCGATCCGGCGGGCCTCGTCGGGCATCCGGGTGCCGGGGAACCAGTACGGCGGTGTGTCGTCGTCGGGCCCGTAGTCCTCGTCGAACCCGTCCTCCCGCAGCCCCGGCATGACTCCACAGTAAGCCCGGCGTCGAGGGGGTGCGCTCCGCTGCGAGACTGACCGCATGCCGCGCCGCGCTCCGCGCCCGATCGTGGCCGTGGTGGGCGCGACGGCCGGGGGCAAGACCGGCCTCTCCCTCGACCTCGCCGCGCGCCTCGAGGGTGAGATCGTCAACACCGACGCGATGCAGGTCTATCGCGGCATGGACGTCGGCACCGCCAAGCTCGCGGAGCCCGATCGCCGTGGCATCCCGCACCACCTGCTGGACCTGCTCGACGTCACCGAGCCGCTGACCGTCGCGGAGTTCCAGGGCTGGGCCCGCGCCGCGGTCGCCGACATCCGCGCCCGCGGCAAGACCCCCGTGCTGGTCGGCGGGTCGGCTCTCTACACCCGCGCGGTGCTGGACCGCTTCGAGTTCCCCGGCACCGATCCCGACGTACGCCGCAGGATCGAGGCCGAGCTGGCCGATATGGGTGCCCCGGAGCTTCACCGTCGCCTCGCCCAGGTCGATCCCGGGGCGGCCGCCCGGATCCTGCCCGACAACGGTCGCCGGATCGTGCGGGCGCTGGAGGTCGTGCGGATCACCGGCCGGCCGTTCAGCGCGACCCTCCCCGAGCACGAGTACGCCGATCCGTGGAGCATCCAGATCGGGGTCGGCATCGACCGCCCGACGCTCGACTCCCGGATCGCCGGACGGGTCCGGGGGATGTTCGACGCCGGACTCGTCGACGAGGTGCGCCGCCTCCTCGACGCGGGCCTGGCCCGGGGACGCACCGCCCGTACGGCGATCGGCTACCGCGAGGTGGCGGCGTACCTCCACGGCGAGACGACGCTCGACGAGGCGGTCGAGGCGACCACGACGGCGACCCGGCGCTTCTCGCGGCGCCAGGACGGCTGGTTCCGCAAGGACCCCCGCGTGGTCTGGGTGGGCTGGGACGACCCCGACCGGGTCGAGCGGGCCGTCGTGGCCGTCGAGGCGGTCAGCGCCGGCGGACGATGACCTCGACCACGACGACGCTGAGCAGGATCGAGACCCAGGCGCCCACGACGGTCGGGCTGATCAGCATCGGCGACACCGTGAGCAGCAGCACGTCGAAGCCGCGCACGACGCTGCCGTAGAGGTTCGTCGGGACGCCGCCGGCGGGCGTCGAGACCAGTGGCCGGGAGTAGTCGGGGGGTCGGCCCGCGATCCACCGGACGCCCGACGTCAGCGCGACGACGCCCACGGCCGGGCCGACCAGCACCGCATCGGACCAGCCGACGCCGGCCGCGTGCAGCACGGGGATGACGGCCAGCCCGTAGCCCAGCAGCACGCACGCGGGGACGACCAGCGCCGCGTGCAGCACCTGGTCGGTGCGGAACGGAAGCGTGCGGACCAGGCTGGGGGTCAGGGTCCACGACCTCAGCGACCCGACCAGCGGGACCCCGGCCACGAAGCCGACGAGCGCCGCGACGAGCACGTCGACGGTGCCGGCCCCGGCGCGCCAGGCCGCGACCGGGACGGCCACCCCGGCCAGCAGGACCAGGGTCGGTCGGGGAGACCGGCGCAGCCGGGTCACGTCGCGCCAGCAGACCGCCGCCAGGCCGTGCGGGCCGCCGCGGTGCGACCGCACGAAGCCGCGAGCGCGGGCCAGGTGAACCTGCACCACGTCGTAGGCCAGGGCCGGGTCGAGCGAGGCCAGTGCGCCCGACACGGCCGGCACCAGGCGACCGCCCGGGGTCACCGTGCGCGCCGGCAGCGACGTCAGGCGGCGTACGGCGAGCAGGGACGCCGCCCCGACGGCGACGGCCGCACCTGCCAGCAGCGCCCAGAGCGTCGGATCCAGACGGTGGACCGGCTCGGAGACGAGCGGTCGTCCGTCGCCGGTGGCGACGAGCGCGAGCCACGTGGCGCCGGCGAGCAGCCAGGCGACCAGCGAGGTGGCCGAGGGGCGGGCGGCCTGGGCGAGCGCGGCGCCGGCGACCGCGACGCCGCCGACCGCTGCCGTCACCACCACGAGGAGGGCGGCCGGCGCCGCGGCCATGCCGCTGAGCGCCGCCGCCGCCACGGTCGGTAGCGCGACCGCGACGGCCGCCGCCGAGGCGACGCTGAGGAACCGGGGGCGCAGCAGCCCGCCGCGGTCGATCGGGGTCGTGAGCAGCCACGACCCCACGGCCGGGGTGACGAAGACCGGACCCAGCATCCGCGCGGTGCCCAGCACCGCGACCACCGCCAGGGACGCGACCAGCCACGGCAGCATCGCCCGCGCTCCCTGGCAGCCGGCGGTGGTGCAGGCGGTGTCGGACTCGCGCGACAGGTTGACCAGCACGCTGCCCACCTCGGAGCCGACCACCAGCGCGGAGAACACCCAGACGTAGGCGTCCTCCACGATCTGCGAGAGCGGGGCCGTCGCCCGGGCCCGCCGCCACCCGCGGACGTCGCGCCGCAGCTCCCGGACGGTGACCGACCCCGCGGCAGTCGCCGGCTCCGTCACGCGGAGCCCCGAGGCTGTGCGGAGCTTCCGGGCTCGCCGTGCTCGTCGGGCTCGCCGAGGCGGACGACGTGGTCGGCCAGGGCGTCGACCAGCTGCGGATGGTGGCTGGCCAGGAGGACAGCGACGCCGGCTTCCTTCTCGCGGCGCAGCCGGTCGACCAGCCAGGCGCGGCCCTCGGCGTCCAGGCGTGCCTCGGGCTCGTCGAGCACGAGGAGCCGCTTCGGCCGCACCAGCCCGGTGGCCAGGCCGAGCCGGCGGCGCTGACCCGACGACAGGCTGTGCGGGAGCTGGTCGCCCTGGTCGGCGAGGTCCAGGTCGTCGAGCACGTCGTCGACGGTCTTCTCGGCGTCGGCCACCCCGTGCGCGGCGGCCATCAGGTCGAGGTGCTCGATCACGCTCAGGTCGGGGAAGAAGTCGAGGTCGTCCATGACCACGGCCACCGCGGCCCGCACCCACGAAGCGCGCTCGTCGTACGGCCGGCCGTCGAGCGTGACCTCGCCACTCGTGCGCTGGTCGGTGCCGACGATGCAGCGCAGGGCGGTGGACTTCCCGGACCCGTTGCGGCCGACCAGGGCCAGCAGCTGTCCGGCCTCCAGGTCGAGGTCCAGACCGTCGAGGACCGTCATCTCGCCGTACCGCCGAGTCAGCCCGCGCACCTCGAGCAGCGCCACCCCGGCTCCTTCCGCTCGCGTGTGCCGAGACGTTCGTACCACGCGGCCCCGAGCCTCTCGGTCGGCACCTCCCTGCCCTCGACCGGAGCGCCTGGGACACTGGTCGGGTGAGCACTGCGCGCCCGGGCTACGGCTTCCTCAAGGGCCACGGCACGGAGAACGACTTCGTGCTGCTTCCTGACCACGACGGATCGGTCCACGGCGACCTCTCCGTCGAGCGGGTTCGCGCGCTCTGCGGCCGGCGCGCGGGCATCGGCGCCGACGGAGTCCTCCGCGTCATCCTCACCACCGCGCTCGCTTCGCCGGTTGAGACCGACGACCTCCCCGAGTGGTTCATGGACTACCGCAACGCCGACGGGGGTGCCGCCGAGATGTGTGGCAACGGGATCCGCGTCTTCGCCCGCCACCTCGTCGACGAAGGGTTGGTCCCGGCCGGCCGGCCGATCCGGATCGCCACCCGGTCCGGTGTGAAGACCCTGACCCCCGACGGCGATCTGTGGACCGCCGACCTCGGTGCGGCCACGGTCCTCGGCGAGACCGAGGTGTCGGTCGGCGACCGCTCGTGGCCGGCCACCCACGTCGTCGTCGGCAATCCGCACGCGGTCGTGGTCGTCGACGACCAGGCCGAGGCGGGCCGGCTCCACGACGAGCCGGCGTACGACGCGAGCCTCTTCCCCGACGGCGTCAACGTCGAGTTCGTCGTACGCCGGGGCGCCGACCACATCGCGATGCGCGTGCACGAGCGAGGCTCCGGCGAGACGCGGTCGTGCGGCACGGGTGCCTGTGCCGCCGCGATCGCGGTGGCCGCGGAGGGTCCGGGACGGTGGCGGGTCGACGTACCGGGCGGGACCCTGCAGGTGTCCCGGGACGACCAGGGGCGCGTGTCCCTGACCGGTCCGGTCGTGATCGTCGCGCGGGGCGAGACGGATCTGTGAGAGTCGTGTGCCTGACGACGCGGCATAGCGCGTTCTGGGACGCACGACCCCCTCGTTAGGCTCCGCGACATGGAGATCTCAGGACACGTCGCCCTGGTCACCGGCGCCGCCTCGGGCATCGGTGCGGCCGTCGCCCGGCAGCTCGCGGCAGCCGGCGCGCGGGTCGTCGTCGCCGACGTGCAGGACGACAAGGGCCGGGCTCTGGCCGACGAGGTCGGCGGCTCGTTCGCCCACGTCGACGTCACCGACACCTCGCAGATCGTCGAGGCAGTCGACCAGGCCGCGTCGCTCGGTGAGCTGCGGATCGCGGTCAACAGCGCGGGCATCGGGCCGGCCGCCCGCACCGTCGGCCGCGACGGCACCTACGAGTCGGCGCACGACCTCGAGCTGTACAAGAAGGTGATCGCGATCAACCTGATCGGCACCTTCGACATGGTCCGCATCGCCGGTACGGCGATGTCGCGGCTCGACCCGCTCGCGTCCGGCGAGCGCGGCGCGATCGTCAACCTGGCGAGCGTGGCGGCGTTCGACGGCCAGATCGGGCAGGCGGCGTACTCCTCCTCCAAGGGCGGCATCGTCGGAATGACCCTTCCGGTCGCCCGTGACCTCGCCGCGATCGGCGTACGCGTCAACACGGTGGCGCCGGGCCTGATCGACACCCCGATCTACGGCGAGGGCGAGCAGGCCGAGGGGTTCAAGGCGCGGCTGGGGGAGTCGGTGCTGTTCCCGAAGCGGCTCGGCGTGCCCGACGAGCTGGCGTCGATGGTCCTGGAGTGCGTGCGCAACTCCTACATGAACGCCGCGGTCGTCCGCGTCGACGGCGGTATCAGGATGCCCCCCAAGTGAGGGCCGTCGTCGTCGAGCGGCCGGGTGGCCCGGACGCCCTGGTCCTGGTCGACGTGCCGGAGCCGGTGCCGGCCAGCGACGAGCTGCTGGTCGAGGTCGAGGCCGTCGGCGTGAACCCGGTCGACCTCGGCAACGTCACCGACCCCTCGTGGGCCGGCGTCCGCGCGCCGTACGTCGTGGGCTACGAGCTCGCCGGCCGCGCCGCCGACAGCGGGGAACCGGTCTGGGCCCTGGTGCCGGTGCAGGGGACCACGAACGGCGCCCTGGCCGAGCGGGTCGCGATCCGGCGGGAGTACGTCGCCCCGCGGCCGCCCGAGCTGGACCCGATCGTCGCGGCCGCCCTCCCGATGGCCGGCTGCACCGCGCTCCAGGTGCTGCAGCGGATGCCGCTGGTGGCCGGGTCCTGGGTGCTGATCCACGGGGCTGCCGGTGGCGTGGGACACCTGCTGGTGCAGATGGCGCGCGGCGTGGGGCTGCACGTCGCCGCGGCCGGCCGGGTCGAGGATCGTGCCCGGTTGACCGAGCTCGGCGTCGAGGTCTGGGTCGACCGGTCCGTGCCCGACCCGGCCGCGGCTGCAGTGTCCGCGCTCGGCCACGAGCTCGACGCGGTGGTCGACCTGGTCGGTGGACGGCTCGCGCCGTCCCTGCCGCACGTCCGGGTCGGTGGTCACGCCGCGACCATCGTCGACCTCACCGGAGACCTCGACCTCGCCATCGACCGCAACATCGATCTCCACGGTGTCCTGGTGCGCCCCGGCCGCGACCAGCTCTACGAGCTCGCCGCGGAGGTGGCCGCCGGCGTACGCCCGCACGTCGCCGAGACGTATTCCCTCGAGCGCACCGCCGACGCCCACCGGCGCCTCGCCGCCGGCCGGGTCGGTGGCAAGCTGGTGATCACCCTCTGACCTCTGGCAACGTCATACGGACGGTGTCATCGATGGCACCTTCGATATGGCGTCCCGCGGCTCAGGCCCGCACGCGTGCGGACGTGGGGTCGTACATCGGCCGCAGCGAGACCTCCGCGGCGTACCGCTCGCCGGCGATGTCGACCTCCCAGGTGCCGGCGTCGAGCAAGTCCCGGGTCACCCTCTCGTCGCCGGTCACGAAGGCCAGGCCGACCGAGGCGCCGAGCGTCCAGCCGTACGACGCGGCGCGGACGTAGCCGACCACCTCGCCGTCGCGGAGCACCGGTTCGGCGTGGTACAGCAGCGGCTCTGGGTCGGCGAGCCTGATCTGCACCAGCCGCCGGGTCGACGGGAAGTCGGCCCGCCGCTTCTCGAGCGCGGCCTTGCCGCGGAAGTCGGTGTCCCAGGCGACCGCGAAGCCGAGCCCGACGTCCAACGGACAGTCCGTGTTGTCGATGTCGTGGCCGTAGTCGCGGTAGGCCTTCTCCATCCGCAGACTGGCCAGCGCCTTGAGCCCGACCGGCTGCACGCCCGCGCCCGCGGCCAGCGCGTCGTACAGCTCGAGAGCGCGGTCGGCGACGTACAGCTCGTAGCCCAGCTCGCCGAGGTAGGTGATCCGGGCGCAGGTCACCGGGACGCCGGCCACCTCGACGTCCCGCACGCCACGGAACGGCCACGCCTTCGTCGACAGATCGGCGTCGGTGAGCGCGGCCAGCACGTCGCGGGACAGCGGCCCCTGCACGTTGAGCTGTGCGTACGACGTGGTCTCGTCCTCGACGATGACCTCGCGGCCCCGGGCCGCGCGCCGGAGCATCGCCGCGACGTGGCCGTGCGCGGTGTCGGAGGCGACGACCCAGAACCGGTCGTCGGCGAGCTTGGAGACGGTGAGGTCGGCCTCGATCCGCCCGTCGTCGTTGAGCCACTGGGTGTAGGTGATCCACCCGGGGTCGCCGTTCACGTCGCCGACGGACAGGAAGTCGAGCATGGCTCCTGCCTCCGGGCCGGTCACCGCGAACTTCGCCATGAACGACATGTCCATCAGCCCGACGCCCTCGCGGACGGTGCGGTGCTCGGCCTCCCACCGCTCGAACCACGGTGCCCGTCCCCAGGTCGGTTCGGCGCTCGGGGTCTCGCCGGACCCGGCGAACCAGTCCGCACCCTCCCAGCCGGACACCTCGCGCAGCAGCCCGCCGTACTCCACGAGCCGCTCGTGCACCGGCGACAGCAGCCGGTCGCGGGCGGTGCGCAGCTGCTTGCCCGGGGTGTGGGCGGAGTACACGGTGCCGAGGAT
This sequence comes from Nocardioides sp., assembly GCA_025924815.1. GTDB lineage: Bacteria > Actinomycetota > Actinomycetes > Propionibacteriales > Nocardioidaceae > Nocardioides. Next base: position 233 of record JAICHQ010000020.1, on the reverse strand, counting down.
CTCGTTGGTGCGGTCGCGGCGGTACGACGGCTCGAGCTGGTCGGTGCGGAAGCGCGAGACGTCGAAGCCGGTCACGTCGACGTCCGGGAGGCCGTCGATGATCCAGTGCGCGAGCACCCGCCCGAGGCCGCCGGCGGAGAGGATGCCGACGGAGTTCAGGCCCGCGGCGACGAAGGAGCCGCGCAGGTGGGGCGCCTCGCCGACCGCCGGCATCAGGTCGGGGGTGAACGACT
>JAICHQ010000019.1 GCA_025924815.1 Nocardioides sp. | reverse complement strand
GAGGCCCAGGTCGCCTACGCGATCGGCAAGGCCCAGCCGGTGGGGGTGTTCATCGAGACGTTCGGCACCGGCGTGGTCACCGACGAGGAGATCCAGCGGGCCGTGCTCGAGGTCTTCGACCTGCGCCCGGCCGCGATCATCGAGGACCTCGACCTGCTCCGGCCCGTTTACGCGCTGACCGCGGCGTACGGCCACTTCGGCCGCGAGCTGCCCGAGTTCACCTGGGAGCGCACCGACCGGGTGGAGCAGCTGCGCAAGGCCGCTGGAATCACCGGAATCGCCGGCTGAGCTGTCCGCGGGTCTCCCGGGTGGCGGTGACCTTTCCACCGTCTACTCGCGTGGAACGGTGGATACGTCACCGCTGTGTGCGGGAACCTGCGGGGTGGAGGACGTCGACGTAGTCCGAACCCGGCAGGCAGCATCCGATCGTGCTGCCGTCGGCTGCTCTGCTGCCGCGGCGGGAAGCCTGTGTGCGCCCCGCGCAGCCGAAACCAGGGGAAACCAGGCGTCCTCGCCTGCTGGTAGAACAGCCCGCGTGACCGAGCGCGGTGAGTCCGTCCCGGAGACCCTGCCGGGTCTTCGGGCGGCGGTGCGTGGCAAACGTCCGAGGAGGAGCGCGAAGGCCGAGCCCGTCGCCGAGACCGACCCGGTGGCTCGGGTGCTGGTCGACACCCCGCTGGCCCACCTCGACCGTCCGTTCGACTACGCGGTGCCCGCCTCGATGGCCGACCGCGCCCGACCGGGCACGCGGGTCAAGGTGCGCTTCGCCGGCCGGTCGCTCGACGGCTTCGTGGTGGCACGCACCGTCGACACCGACCACACCGGCAACCTGAGCCCGTTGCTACGGCTGGTCAGCGCCGAGCAGGTGCTGCGTCCGGCCGTCGCCGAGCTGACCGCGTCGCTCGCCGAGCGCTACGCCGGCACCCGGGCCGACGTGCTCCGGCTCGCGGTCCCGCCGCGCCACGCCACGACGGAGAAGCAGCCGTCGCCGCCCGAGGCGCAGGTCTCGGTCGACGCGGCGTCAGCGCGTGCCGCCTGGTCGGCGTACCCGGCGGCAGACGCCTTCCTCGCGCACCTGGCCGGGGGCGGCGCTCCGCGCGCCGTGTGGTCGGCGCTTCCGGGAGAGGATTGGCCGCGCGTGCTCGCCTCGGCCGCGGCGCTGACCCTCGCCGGCGGCCGCGGCAGCGTGCTGGTGGTGCCCGACCGGCGCGACGTGACGCGTGTCGACGCCGCCCTGACCGACCTGCTCGGCCCCGGCCACCACGTCGTGCTCACCGCCGGCGCGGGGCCGGCACGGCGCTACCGTGAGTTCCTCGCCGTGGCGCGCGGGACCCGCCGCATCGTCGTCGGCACTCGGGCCGCGGCCTTCGCGCCGGTCCACGACCTCGGGCTGGTGGCGATCTGGGACGACGGGGACGACCTCCACGCCGAGCCGCGCGCGCCGTACCCCCACGCCCGTGAGGTGCTGCTCACGCGGGCCCAGCTCGAGGACGCGGCGGCGCTGGTGGGTGGCTTCGCCCGCAGCGTCGAGGCCGGGCAGCTCCTCGCCACCGGGTGGTCCCACGAGATCTCGGCTCCGCGGGCGGCCCTCCGGGCGGCGGTGACCGTCTCGATGGCCGGGGCCACCGACCACCAGCTCGAGCGCGACCCGATGACGCGTGCGACCCGGATGCCCAAGCAGGTCCACGACGCCGTCGTGGACGGACTCGGCCGCGGGCCGGTGCTGGTCCAGACTCCGCGACGCGGGTACGCCGCCTCACTGGCGTGCGAGCGATGCCGGACGCCGGCTCGGTGCGGGGTGTGCACCGGGCCGCTGGAGGTCTCCGGTCCCGCGGTCCCCCCTGCGTGCCGGTGGTGCGGCGCGGTGGACGAGGCCTGGGTCTGCTCGGTCTGCGGTCACCGTGGCCTGCGCGCCCCGGTCGTGGGGGAGCTGCGGACGGCCGAGGAGCTCGGCCGCGCCTTCCCGTCCACGCCGGTGGTCACCTCGGGAGGCGATCACGTCGCCGCGTCGGTGGCGGCGCGACCGGCGATCGTGGTGGCCACGCCCGGAGCCGAGCCCGTCGCCGCAGGTGGCTACGCCGCCGTGGTGCTCCTCGACACCTGGCTGGCGCTCGCTCGGCCCGACCTGCGCACCGAGGAGGAGGCGCTCCGGCGCTGGCTGAACGCGGCCGGCCTCGCCGGCCCCGGGGCCGGCGTCGTCGCGGTCGGCGACCCGGCCCACCCGGCGCTGCAGGCGCTCGTGCGCTGGGACCCGGCCGGGTTCGCCCGGCGCGAGGCCGCGGCCCGGACCGAGGCCCACCTGCCGCCCGCGAGCCGGCTGGCCACGATCACCGGCGACCCCGGCGCCGTGGACGACGCGGTCACCCTGCTCGACCGGCCGCCGGGCACCGAGCTGCTCGGCCCGGTCGAGACGGCCGGCGGTGAGTCGCGGATGGTGGTGCGGGTGCCGCGTGTCCACGGCCCGACCCTGTCGAGGGCGCTCGGCGAGGTCCAGCGCGTCCGCTCCGCCCGCAAGCTCGACCCGGTCCGCATCCAGGTGGACCCGATGAGCCTGTAGGGAACTGCGCACCCGCACCGGCACCGTGACGCCCGTGGTCGGTTACGAGCTCGGTCGTGGACAGCCGCAGGGCCTGCTGAAGCGGGCGCACCACCATCGGTTGCCGGCCCGGCACCCGATGTACCCGATCCCCAGCGGCGTGTACGACGGGTCGACGACCGACGTCCTCCTCACCGGCCGGCCGCGCCGGGCGACGGAGTCTCCTTGCGAGATCGGCCGCTGCCCGGCGACTGGTGCGGGGGCTGACGACTCCTAGACTCGCGGCGTGGCCATCCAGCCGATCCGCCTTCTCGGCGACCCGATTCTGCGCACCCAGGCGATCGAGGTCGTCGACTTCGACAAGGAGCTCCGCCGGCTCGTCGAGGACCTCACCGACACCATGCTCGAGGCTCCCGGCGCGGGGCTCGCCGCGCCGCAGATCGGCGTCGGCCTGCGGGTGTTCACCTGGTACGTCGAGGGCGACGTCGGCCATCTGGTCAACCCGGTCCTCGACCTGTCGCAGGAGATGCAGGACGGCGACGAGGGCTGCCTGTCGATCCCGGGCATCGCCGTCGACTGTCGCCGCGCCCTCTCGGTGGTGGCGAAGGGGTTCGACCTGCACGGTGAGCCGGTCACGATCGAGGGCAGCGACGTGCTCGCCCGCGCGATCCAGCACGAGACGGACCATCTCGACGGGATCCTGTTCATCGACCGCCTCACGCCCGAGCTGCGCAAGCAGGCGATGCGAGAGATCCGCGAGTCGCAGTGGTTCGGGCTGGCCGGATCGCCGACGGTCAAGGTCTCGCCGCACCCGACCGGCGGGCTCGGTCTGTGAATGGCCTGCGGGTCGTCTTCGCCGGCACTCCCGAGGCGGCCCTGCCGTCGCTGCACGCGGTCGCCGTTTCCGGTCACGACCTGGTCGGCGTGGTCACCCGCCCCGACGCCCCCACCGGCCGCGGACGTCGGCTCGCCGGTTCGCCCGTGGCAGAGGCCGCCGTGGCGCTCGGCGTCCCCATCCTCAAGCCGCGACATCCGCGCGATGCCGACTTCCAGGCGGCGCTGCGCGAGCTGGCACCCGACGTCTGCCCCGTGGTGGCCTACGGCGCGCTGTTGCCCCCGTCGGCCCTCGACATCCCGCCCCACGGCTGGGTCAACCTGCACTTCTCGTTGCTGCCGGCGTGGCGGGGAGCCGCCCCGGTGCAGCGGTCGATCTGGGCCGGGGACGACGTCACCGGCGCGACGACGTTCCGGATCGTCCAGGAGCTCGACGCCGGCCCGACGTACGGCGTGATGACCGAGACGATCCGGCCTGACGACACCGCCGGTGACCTCCTCGGGCGCCTGGCCGAGGGCGGGGCCGAGCTTCTCGTGGCCACCCTCGACGGCCTCGCGGACGGTTCGCTCGAGGCCCGCCCCCAGGCCGGCGACGACGTGTCGTTCGCCCCGAAGATCACCGTGGCCGACGCCCGGGTCGACTGGACCCAGGCCTCCGCGTCGATCGACCGGCAGGTGCGGGCCTGCACGCCGGCGCCCGGCGCCTGGACGACGTACGCCGGGGAGCGGGTGAAGCTCGGACCGCTCACGCCTGCCGACGGCCGGCTCCCGCCGGGAGAGATCGTCGCGGGGAAGGCCGCCGTCGTGGTCGGCACCGGCACCGCTGCCCTGCGCCTGGGCGACGTGCAGGCGGTCGGCAAGCGAGCGATGCCCGCCGCCGACTGGGCCCGTGGCCTCCGACTGACCGGAGGGGAGGTGCTGGAGTGAGCCGCTCTCCGCGCCGTGCCCGCATCGCCGACATCGACGCGATCTGCAGGGCGCTGCCCGAGGTCGAGCTGGGTACGTCGTGGGGTGACCGCCCGACGTACCTGGTCCGGCAGAAGCCGAAGCCGCGCGGCTTCGTGCTCGCGCGTGCCCCTCGCCACGACGCGGTTGACCCGGAGACGGGCGAGGAGTACCAGGATCTCCTGGTGATCCGCACCGCCGACGCCGGCGACAAGGCCGCCCTGGTCGAGGCGCCGGGACCGTTCTTCACCATCGACCACTTCCGCAACCACAACGCCGTGCTGCTGGCACGCAGCCGCGTCGGCGAGCTCGACGTCGAGGAGCTGCGCGAGGTGCTCACCGAGGCGTGGCTGGCGGTGGCCCCGAGGTCGCTGGCCAAGCGGTTCCTCGCGGGCGAGCTGTGAGCGCGAAGCCCGACCCGGCCCGCCGGGCGGCGTTCGAGGCGATGAAGGCGGTGCGGGTGAAGGGCGCCTACACCAACCTCGTCCTGCCGCACCTGCTGGGCAAGTACCGGTTGGACGGCCGTGACGCGGCGTTCGCGACGGAGCTGGTCGCGGGCACGATCCGGCGGCAGGGCACCTACGACGCGATCCTCGCCGCGTGCATCGACCGCCCGCTCGCCGGCACGCAGGCCAAGGTCCTCGACGTGCTGCGGCTCGGGTGTCACCAGCTGCTGGGGATGCGGGTCGCACCGCACGCCGCGATCAGCACGAGCGTCGACCTGGTGCGCTCGGAGGTCGGACCCGGCCCGGCCGGGTTCGTCAACGCCGTGCTGCGGCGGGTGTCGGCCCACGACCTGGAGAGCTGGCTCGACGGGGTGGACGCCGACCGGTCGACGCGCTTCTCCCATCCCGAGTGGGTCGTCGACGCCCTGACCGACGCCGTCGGCGCCGAGGAGATCGACTCCCTGCTCGCCGCCGACAACGAGCCTCCGGCTGTCACGCTGGTGGCGTGGCCGGGGCGCTCGACGGTCGCGGAGCTGCCGGGGGAGCCGACGACCTTCTCGCCGTACGGCGTGGTCTCCTCGGGCGGCAGTCCGGCGGCCGTTCCCGCCGTGTCGGAGGGTCGCGCGGGGGTGCAGGACGAGGGGTCGCAGCTGGTCGCCCACGCCCTGGCGGCAGCACCGGTCGAGGGCGCCGACGAGCGCTGGCTCGACCTCTGCGCCGGCCCGGGCGGCAAGGCGGCGCTGCTGGCCGCGCTCGCGGCAGGGAGAGGGGCGCGACTGGTCGCCAACGAGGTCCTGCCCCACCGCGCCGAGCTGGTACGCCGCGCACTCGGTCTCGACCCCGCCCGGCCGGCCCCGCCCGGCGTCGAGACCGTCACGGTCGAGGACGGGACGGCGCCCCCGTGGCCGGTCGGGTCCTTCGATCGGGTGCTGGTCGACGCGCCGTGCACCGGCCTGGGTGCGCTCCGTCGGCGCCCGGAGGCGCGCTGGCGGCGGCGGCCCGAGGATCTCCGCGCCCTCGTGCCGCTCCAGCTGGCGCTCGTCGACCGGGCGCTCGCCCTCGTCCGGCCCGGCGGCGTGGTGCTCTACGCGACCTGTTCGCCGGTGCGGGCCGAGACCGGTGACCTCGTCGGCTCGGTCCTCGTCGATCGCGACGACGTGACGCTCGGTGACGTCCGGCCCCTGCTCACCGCCGCGGCCGGGCTCCGCGCCGACGTACCCCGCTGCGACGGGCCGCTCGAGGGCACCGCGCAGCTGTGGCCCCACCGCCACGACACCGACGCGATGTTCCTGGCCCTGCTCCGACCCCGCTGACCTGCGGCCCCGGGCACGCCCGGGCGGTGGGACATCCACCCTTCCCGCGCCGCGAAACGTGGCTCGCGCACCGCCACGGGGCCGTCCCGCTGGATAGCGTGGCCGCATGGCGTCGCCGTTCGTGGAGATCGAGGTGGACAACCGGGTGGTCAAGGTGACCAACCCGGAGCGGGTGTACTTCCCTCCCCAGAAGTCGGGGGAGAGCGGCGCCACCAAGCTCGACCTGGTCCACTACTACCTCAGCGTCGGGCCCGGCATCGTCAACGCCCTGTTCGAGCGGCCGACGATGCTGCACCGGTTCCCCACCGGGCTGTCGGGCGACAAGGTGCACCAGAAGCGGATCCCCTCCGGCGCGCCCGACTGGGTCGAGACCGTGCGGCTCCACTTCCCGCGCTGGAACCGGTACGCCGACGAGCTGTGCGTGACCGAGCTCGGCGCCGTCGTCTGGGCGGTCCAGATGTCGACGGTCGAGTTCCACCCCTGGAACAGCCGCCGTGAGGACCCCGAGAGGCCCGACGAGTGGCGCATCGACCTGGACCCGGGTCCGCAGAGCGACTTCCCGCAGGTACAGCGCGTGGCCGCAGTGGTCCACCAGATCCTCGACGAGCTCGGCGCGGTCGGCTACCCCAAGACCAGCGGGGGCTCCGGCCTGCACGTCTACGTCCGCATCAAGCCTGACCACGGCCACCAGGAGGTACGCCGTGCAGCGCTGGCCTTCGCGCGCGAGGTCGAGCGCCGGATGCCCGACGACGTGACCACACTGTGGTGGCGCAAGGACCGGGACCCCCGTCACCTGTTCGTCGACTACAACCAGAACGCCCGCGACCACACCATGGCCGCGGCGTACTCGGTGCGTGGCGTCCCTGACGCTCGGGTCTCGACGCCCGTGCGCTGGGACGAGATCGACGACGTCGACCCCCACGACTTCACGATCCGTACGGTCCCGGGGCGGTTCGCCGAGATCGGCGACCTGCACGAGGACATCGACGACCACGTCTTCGACCTCGAGCCGCTGCGGGAGTGGGCCGACCGTGACGAGGCGAACGGCCTCACCTCGACCACCGGTCGCGGGGACGGCGACAGCGCGGAGGAGCAGTCATGACGGAGCCCCTCGACCTCGCGAACCGTCCGGGCGGCGCCCCCGGCGAGCCCGGCGAGCCGGTCGACCCCGAGGATCCCGCACAGGCCGCCGTCGCGACGTACGCAGCCGCCCACGACGACCTCGTGCTCGCCGGTGCGGAGGCGGTGCAGCTGGTGACCAGCGTGCTCGACGAGGCCGGGATCAACTACCTCACGATCTCGGGCCGGACCAAGTCGGTCGCCTCGTTCGCCGAGAAGGCCACCAGGTCGCGCGACGGCGTGCGGCTGTACACCGACCCGCTGCGCGAGATCGGCGACCAGCTGGGCGTGCGAGTGATCACCTACGTGCGCGACGACGTCGCAGCGGTCGCCGACCTGCTGGCCGACCAGGTCGTGGTCGCCGACGACCGCGACCTCGGGCGCGAGACCGCGAGCGAGGGCCGGTTCGGGTATGCCAGCCGTCATCTGCAGATCGTGCTGGACGCGGCCCGGGAGGGGCAGCCGGCATACGCCCACCTGCTCGGCCGGAACGTGCAGGTGCAGATCCGCACGGTGCTGCAGCACGCGTGGGCGGAGTTCGAGCACGACATCCGCTACAAGGGCACCGTGCCGGCCGAGCACACCCACGACTTCGACCGCCGGTTCACCCTCGCGGCGGGTCTGCTGGAGCTGGCCGACCAGGAGTTCGCCACCATCCGCGACCGGCTGCGGGCGCCCGCGCGGTCGGGCGACCATCTGCCCGCCTCCGCGAGCGACGACGACCCGCGGCTCGACGCCCGCGAGCTGGCGGCGTTCCTGGCCGGGCAGTACGCCGACGCCGGCTGGTCCCGCAGCGACCACTACGCGTGGGTCTCCGGGCTCCTGCTCGAGCTCGGGATCACCTCTCTCGACGAGCTCGGCGACGTGCTCCGCGCCACCGACGAGGCGACGATCCTCGCCCGGATGGACTACCGCTACCCGCCCGGCGCCGTACGCCGGCTCGACGACGCCCTGCTGGCGACGTACGGACAGCGCTACGTCGCGCTCCACGGCAATGCGCACCGTGCCGCTGCCTTGCAGACCCGGCTCGAGAAGCTCACCCCCTGACGCGCGAGCACCTACGCTGACGCCGTGGCCATCCAGATCACCCCGAGCATCCTGACCGCCGACTTCGCGGACCTCGGCGCGGAGGTGGCGCGCGTCCCCGGCTCCGACTGGATCCACGTCGACGTGATGGACAACCACTTCGTGCCCAACCTGACCTTCGGGCCTCGCATGGTCGAGTCGCTCGTGGGGGCGAGCCCGGTGCCCGTCGACGCCCACCTGATGATCACCGAGCCCGACCGCCACGCCGCGGCGTACGTCGAGGCCGGGGCCGGCAGCGTCACCTTCCACGTCGAGGCAGCCGCGGCTCCGGTCCGGCTGGCCCGCGAGATCCGTCGGCAGGGCGCGCGCGCGAGCATGGCGCTCCGGCCGGCGACCCCGATCGAGCCCTACGAGGACCTGCTGCCCGAGCTGGACATGGTGCTGATCATGACCGTGGAGCCCGGGTTCGGTGGGCAGAAGTTCCTCGACCTCTGCCTGCCCAAGATCCGCCGCGCCCGCGCCCTGATGGACAAGCACGGCGTCCAGACGTGGCTCCAGGTCGACGGCGGCGTGTCGCTCGAGACGATCGAGCGCTGCGCCGAGGCCGGCGCTGACGTGTTCGTTGCCGGCTCCGCGGTCTTCGACGCCGACGACCCCGACGCGATGGTCGCGGCACTGCGCGACCGCGCGGGCGCGACGGCCGGACGTGCGTGACGGATGCCATGTCCCGCGGCCACCCGGCCGGGCGTAGGCTGGGTGGCAGCAAGAGCCAAGTGCTCGCGTGCTCTGGGGGCGGTGAAACTCCGCACCGGCGGTGACTGAGTTCGCTCAGGAGTCCGCGACCCGGTCACCGCCAGTGACCGGTTGACCAGGTGCAACTCCTGGACCGACGGTCAAAGTCCGGATGGGAAGCGCACGCAGGTGTCCGGCTCGTCGGTCGAGCGGAGTCGAGACCACGAGCCCGCACCGCGCCCCGGAATCCGTGAGCGGATCCGAAGGACGCGATGACCACCAGCGACACGGAGCTGTCGGCGATGCGCCGCGCCCTCGCGCTGGCCGCGAGCCCGGGCGTACCCCTCGGTCCCAACCCGCGCGTGGGCTGCGTGCTGCTGGGCGCCGACGGCCGGACCCTCGCCGAGGGCTTCCACCGGGGCGCCGGGACACCGCACGCAGAGGTGGAGGCGCTGGCTCTCGTCGGTGACGCCGCTCGCGGAGCGACCGCCGTGGTCACCCTCGAGCCGTGCAACCACACCGGCCGCACGGGCCCCTGCGCCGAGGCGCTGATCCGGGCCGGCGTGCGCCGCGTGGTGGTCGGCCAGCGCGACACCAACCCGGTCGCGGAGGGCGGCGCCGCGACCCTGCGGTCCGCCGGGGTGCAGGTGGAGACGGGACTGCTCGCCGACGAGGCCCGTGAGCTCAACCGGGTCTGGACCTTCGCCGTCGAGCACGGCCGGCCCTTCGTCACCTGGAAGCTCGCCACGACGATCGACGGACGCAGTGCGGCCGCCGACGGCACCAGCCGCTGGGTCTCGAGTCCGGCGGCGCGGCTGGACGGTCACCGCCTCCGCACGTTGGTCGACACGATGCTGGTCGGCAGCAACACCGTCGTGGTCGACGACCCGCACCTGACCGCACGCGACGCCGAGGGACGTCCGCTCGCCCGGCAGCCCCTCCGTGCCGTGATGGGCGAGCGTGACCTGGATCCCGGCCGCCGGATCTTCGACGCCGCCGCCGGGTCCGTCCACCTTCGCACCCGCGACCCCGAGGCGGCCCTGAAGGACCTGTTCGCCCTCGACCGGCAGCACGTCCTGCTCGAAGGAGGTCCGACCCTGGCCGCGGCGTTCCTCGCGGCCGGCCTCGTCGACGAGGTCATCGCCTACGTCGCCCCGATGCTGCTCGGCGCAGGGCGGTCGGCCGTGGACGACCTGGGAATCGCCACGATCACCGATGCGCTGCACCTCACCGTCACCGACGTGACCGTCCTGGAGCCCCTGAACGCCGGTGACGACGTCGACGTACGCATCACCATGAGCCGGCCGACCCCGTCAGGCGAGCGGGTCGGCGTGACCACGAGAGGAACCGACTGATGTTCACCGGGATCGTCGAGGAGCTCGGCACCGTGGAGGCGCTGGAGCGGCAGTCGGACGCGGTCCGGCTGACCGTTCGCGCCGCGAGCGTGCTCGAGGACGTCGGGCTCGGCGACTCGATCGCGGTCAACGGGGTCTGCCTGACCGTGGTCTCCACGGGCTCGACCGACGGTGTCGCCGCCGACACGTGGACGGCCGACGTGATGGCCGAGACCCTGGCCAAGACCGGGCTCGGGTCACTCACGCGCGGGGACCGGGTCAACCTGGAGCGGGCCGTCACCGCCGGCACCCGGCTGGGCGGTCACCTCGTGCAGGGCCACGTCGACGCTGTCGGGCACGTCGTACGTCGCGACCCGGGGGAGCACTGGGACGTCGTCACTCTCTCGATGCCGGCCGAGCTGGCGCCCTACCTGGTCGACAAGGGCTCCATCACCGTCGACGGGGTCAGCCTGACCGTCGTCGAGGCCGGCGAGGAGTCGTTCACCGTCAGCCTGATCCCCGAGACGCTGCGACGTACGACCCTCGGCTTCCGCGTGCCGGGTGACGCGGTGAACCTCGAGGTCGACGTGATCGGCAAGTACGTCGCGCGCCAGCTCGAGCTGCGGGGGGCACGTCGATGAACCTCCTCCAGTGGCTCTACGACGCCCAGGTCACGATCGCGGGCCATCCGATCACCTGGCGCGAGATCCTGGGCAACGCCTTCGGCTTCGCCTCCGCCGTCGGCGGCCTGCGCCGCCGGGTCTGGGCGTGGCCGGTCGGGATCGTCGGCAACGTCCTGCTGTTCAGCGTCTTCATCGCCGCGACCTTCGAGCAGGGGGCGCAGCAACCGCTGTTCGGCCAGGCCGGGCGGCAGGTCTTCTTCGTGATCACCAGCATCTACGGCTGGTGGAGGTGGCGCCAGGTGAAGGGGCTCCGCGCGGCCGACGCCCCGGCGATCACGCCCCGCTGGGCCCGTGCGGGCGAGCGTCTCGGCTACCTGCTGGTGTGGGTGGCGGGCGTGCTGGTCTGCCAGAAGGTCTTCGCCGAGATCGGCGCCGGCTGGCCGGCCCCGCGGTGGTACTACTGGTGCGACGCCTGGATCTTCGTCGGGTCCATGGTCGCCACCTACGCGATGGCCCGGGGCTGGAACGACTTCTGGCTCGCCTGGATCGCGGTCGACCTGGTCGGCGTACCCCTGCTGTGGCACAGCCACTACTACCCGACCGCGATCCTGTACGTCGTCTACGGCGGGCTGGTGATCTGGGGGTTCGTCGTCTGGCTGCGGGCCACCGCGGAAGAGCGCCCGACTCCGTCGGTCGAGCCTGTCGAGACCATCGGAGGAACACGATGACCGTGGAATTGGACCGCATCGACCGGGCGATCGCCGACATCGCAGCGGGCCGACCCGTCGTGGTCGTCGACGACGAGGACCGCGAGAACGAGGGCGACCTCATCTTCGCGGCGGCGAAGGCCACGCCGGAGCTGATGGCGTTCACGATCCGGCACAGCTCGGGGGTGATCTGCGTGCCGATGCCGGCCGAGATGCTCGACCGGCTGGAGATCCCGCTGATGACGCCGCACAACCGCGACCGCATGCGCACGCAGTTCACGGTCTCGGTGGACGCCCGCGACGGCGTGACCACCGGCATCAGCGCCGCCGACCGCGCGCACACGGCCCGGGTGCTGGCCGACTCCGCGACCGAGCCGTGGGAGATCACCAGGCCCGGGCACGTGTTCCCCCTGCGCTACTCCGAGGGCGGTGTGCTCACCCGCCGCGGTCACACCGAGGCGGCGGTCGACCTGGCCCGGCTGGCGGGGCTCACCCCGGTCGGCGTCCTGGTCGAGATCGTCAACGACGACGGCACGATGCGGCGGGCACCGCAGCTGCGCGCGTTCGCCGACGAGCACGGGCTCGCGATGATCTCGATCGACGACCTGGTCCGTCATCGCCACCGCACCGAGGAACTCGTCGAGCGGGTCGCACAGACCTGGCTGCCGACGCGGCACGGCGACTTCACGGCGTACGGCTATCGCTCGCGGATCGACGGGTCCGAGCACCTCGCCCTGGTGTACGGCGACGTCGGTGGCCCCGAGCCGGTCCTGACCCGGGTGCACTCGGAGTGTCTGACCGGCGACGTGTTCGGCTCCCAGCGGTGCGACTGCGGACCGCAGCTGGACGACGCCCTGGCGCGCATCGTCGCCGCCGGCCGCGGGGTGGTCGTCTACCTGCGAGGCCACGAAGGCCGGGGGATCGGGCTGGTGGCCAAGCTCGAGGCGTACGCGCTCCAGGACACGGGTCGCGACACCGTCGACGCCAACCTCGACCTCGGCCTGCCGGCCGACGCGCGGCACTACGGCGCGGCCTCGCAGGTGCTGCGCGACCTCGGGGTGAGCTCGGTACGCCTGCTGACCAACAACCCCGACAAGTCCGCCGCGCTGGCCGACTTCGGGGTGGCCGTCGACGCGCAGGTGCCGCTCACCCCGCGGCCCAACCCGCACAACCTGCGCTACCTGCGCACCAAGCGCGACCGGATGGGCCACCACATCCCCGACCTCCCCCCGCCCGCGGCTCCGGGACCGACGGCCGCCCCGGCCGCCCCGGCCGCGCCGGTGGACCCGCACGGGGTGGCGCGGTGAGCGGCGCCGGCGCTCCGGCCGACGAGCCGGTCGACTGCAGCGACCTGTCGGTCGGCGTGGTCGCCGCCCGGTGGCACACCCGGGTCACCGACGGCCTCCTCGACGGCGCCCGGCGCGCGCTCGCGGCGTACTCGGTGAGCGAGGTGACGGAGGTCCGCGTGCCCGGCACCTTCGAGCTGCCGGTGGTCGCGGCCGAGCTGGCGCGCACCCACGATGCCGTGGTCGCACTGGGCGTGGTCGTGCGGGGCGGCACGCCGCACTTCGAGTACGTCTGCTCCGCCGCCACCGACGGGCTCACCCGGGTCGCCGTCGACACCGCGACGCCGGTCGGCTTCGGCGTGCTCACCTGCGACGACGACGAGCAGGCCCTGGCCCGGGCCGGCCTCGAGGGGTCGACGGAGGACAAGGGCTACGACGCCACGGCGGCGGCCCTGCGGACGGCCCTCGCCCTGCGGGTGATCCGAGCCGCCCACCACTCCTGATCACGCCGACCGCGAGGGAGAAAACTCCGAGGTGGTCGGCCTGCCGCCCGGTCTACGATGAGTTCTTCTCGGGACTGTGCAGAATCCACGCCAGGCGGTGGCCCCGATGCCCGGAGAGAGCGGGACAGCCGCTCTCCTCGGCCGGGAGCGGGAACGAGCCGAGCTGTACGACGCCCTGTCGCTCGTCCTGACGGGCAGCAGCCAGACGGTACTGGTGGGCGGGGACGGCGGGATCGGGAAGACCACTCTCGTCTCAGATCTGGCGCGCCACGCCGAGGAGCTGGGCTTCACGGTGGTCATGGGCCACTGCCTCGACCTCGGCGCCGGGATCTCCTTCGCTCCCGTGGTGGAGGCCGTGAGAAGCCTCGTCATGCCGCTCGAGGACCTCGGTGGGCGACCGAGCGCACGACGGATGCGGGCCCTTCTCGACCCGGAGACGCCACGGAGACGTCAGGCCTTCCGCGTCCTGGAGGATCTGCGCCTGACCGTGCTCGAGGCCGCTGCCGCCGGCCCCCTGATGGTCGTGATGGAAGACATGCACTGGGCGGACCGCTCGACACAGGACTTCGCGGTGGCCCTGTCCCGCACGGCGAGGGGCCGACTGCTGCTCGTGCTGACGGTGCGCGTGGACGACCTCCATCGACGTCATCCGGCTCGGCGAGCGCTCGCCGAGATCGGCCGGATCCGGACCGCACGCCACGTGGACCTGCACCCGTTGGACGCCGACAGCATCGCGGCCATCGTGGCGAGTCATGCGGTGGGCGGTCTCGTCGATCCTGCCCGGATCCGCTCGGCGGTGGAGCGTTCCGAGGGCAACCCGCTGTACGCCGAGGAGCTCGCTGCGGCCGCCCCGGAGGCCATTCCGGGTCATCTGGCCCATCTCTTCCTGGCGCGCATGGACGCCCTTCCGGAGCGGCCGCGCGAGCTGCTGCGGCTCGCCTCCGTGGACGGAACGCGGTTGGACATCGACACGCTCGGGGAGCTGGGCCGTCTCGACCGAGGACAGCTCGACACCCAGCTCCGCGCCCTGCTCGATGCGAACCTGCTGCGTGACGCCGGGGACTCACTGGCGTTCCGTCACGGGCTGCTGCGTGAGGCCGTCTACGACGACCTGCTTCCCGACGAACGGGCCCGGCTGCACGCCGACCTCGCCGCCATCCTCCAAGAGCAGACCGACGCCGGGCCGGAGCCCGGCCTGGCGCTTCTGAGCCGGCTCGCGTTCCACTGGTACGCCGCGCACGACCTGCCGCGCACCCTGGAGGCCTCGGTGCGCGCCGGGTCGCTGGCATGGAGGATGGGCGCAGCCGAGGCAGTCGCCCACCGTCAGCGAGCCCTGTCGCTGTGGGACCAGGTGCCGGACGCCGAGGCTCGGGCCGGGTGTACCAAGGTCGATCTGCTTCTCGCGGTGGCCAGAGCGGCGTGCGACCAGGGCGAGCTCCATCGCTGGCACGAGCTCAACACTCGTGCGGTCGACATGCTGACGCCCGGAACCCACCCGTGGGTGGCGAGCCGTGCGTACTCGTCCTTCGCCACGTCCGCGATCTTCAACGGGGACCTGACCGGGGCGCAGGATGCGATCCGGCTCGCGGTCGAGCACGCCGGTGACTCACCGACCGAGGAGCGGGCCTACGCTCTGGGAGCCCGGGCGCTGCTGCACGACGTCAACGGCCAGTTCGCGGCCGGCCTGGCTGCCGCGGACCGGGCGATCCACGACGCGCGGGCCTCAGGGGCCGTCGACGCGCTGCTCCTGGCGTTGATGTTCAAGTCCGACGCGCTCTTGCTGCTCGGGCACGTGAGCGAGGCCTGCGGGGCGGTCGGGGAGTCCATCGACGTGGCGCGAGATGCCGGGATGGTCGAGTGGACGCTGGGCTCGGTCGGGCTGCTCGCCGGGCGGCTGATGGAGTCGGGGCAGGTGGCCCAGGGGATGTCCGTCGCTCGGGTCGGCTACCGAGACGACGTGGCGGGAGAGCACACTCTGCACCCGACCTGCGGGGAGAGCATCGTGACCGGCCTGATCTGGGGCGGCCGTCTCGAGTCGGCGGACTCCCTGCTGGAGGAGCTCCGCAGCATGCCGCTGCCGGGGGCTCGGTGGAGGCATCTGCACGGAGAGCTGTCCCTGGCTCGCGGCGACGTCGAGGCGGGGTCTCACGCCACAGTCGAGCCGGCGAGGTATCCCGAGCTGGCCAGACGTCACCCGGATGACGTCGACGTCCTCAGGGAGATCCGGCTCGCCGACCTCCGTCATGACGCGGCGACGTGCCTGGCGGTCGCCGAGGCGTGCCTGGGCCGGCTGGAGGACTGCGACTCACCCTTGCTGGCCGCGTCTGCTGCGCGGATCGGGTTCCACGCGTTGAGCGTCGGGCGGTCGGCGCCGGACGCTCAAGGGTTCCGGGTGCACAGACACGCGGCGCGGCAGCTCGAGTACGCCCGCCTCGCCCTCACCGACGAGTGGTCGGGATCGTACTTCGGGGTCCAGCTCGCCCTGGCCGAGGCGTATGCCGTCCGGTGCGCCGGACAGCCCGCGGTGACGCTGTTCCGCGGGGCCCTCGCCCTCGCCGAGCCGTTCGGCACCCTCTTCGCGCTCGAACCGCGGCTGGCGCTGGCGCTGGAGCTGCTGAACCACGGTCCGCGTGACGCCGGCAAGGAGCTCCTCGTCCAGTGTTGGGTCACGGCGCACGACCTGGGCGCACACGGTCTGGAACGGCAGGCCTCGCGGATCGCCACACGCTCCCGGGTGCCTCTGCCGGAGTCGGCCATCGTCGAAGGACCGTTGAGCCGCCTCACGCCGCGCGAGCGGGAGGTGTTCGACCGGCTCGCGACGGGTGCCACGAACCGGGCGATCGCGAGCGCCCTGGTCATCAGCGAGAAGACGGTCAGCGTGCACGTGTCGAACGTCCTGGCCAAGCTGGGGGTGGAGAACCGCGGTGCCGCCGCGGCCCTGGCCCGGCGCGTCGTCGGCTGAGCCGGGTCCATCGCACCGCCCGGATCCGCCAGAATCGGGAATCCTCCCGATGTCGTCACCGGACCCTTAGGCGGATCTTGGGTGTTCTCCCGGCCGGCAGCACCGGCCCCAGACGGCAGAGGAACACCATGAGCACGCATTCGATCACCCACACGATGACCCACGGTCCGACTGCGTTCGCCGCGGCAGCGGCGATGGTCGCGGCCGTCGCCACGGGCGCCTTCATCGTGTCGCAGAACGACGACGCCACCTCCCCTGTACAGCACGACCGGCTGGTGCAGCCCGCCCCCGGCAAGCACTATCCGCCTCTCCACGGCGGCACGACGCAGTCGGATCTGCCCTGACGGGGGTTGGCAGGTAGGTCCTGACATCCGGGTCGCACCACAGGTGCGAAACCGAGCCGGGTGTCAGGGCCTACTTCTCCCAGTCCTCCCTCAGCAGCGCGTAGGTGACGCCGTCGATCCAGCCGTGCTCCCGGTGGAGGGAGTCGGCGCGGTTGTGCGCCTCGCAGACCATCCCCAGCCGCTCCATCACCCGTCGCGACGCAGCGTTGTCGGCGAACGCGTTGGCGGTGAGGCGGCGTACGCCGAGATCCTCGAAGCAGAGCCGCACCAGCTCGGTCATCGCCTCGGTCACGTAGCCGTGGCCCTGGTGGTCGGGCGACAGGCACCACCCGATCTCGGCCTGCGCCGCCGCCCCCTGCTCGCTGACCTCGGCCTGCGCCCAGGCGTCCTCGACGTGGAGGTAGAGGTCGCCGACCACCTCGCCGTCCACCTGCATCACCAGGCAGCGCTCCATCGCGTGGCTCTCGCCCTGCCGCAGGACGAAGTCCTCATAGCTGCGCGGGTGGGACGGCATCCACTCGGCCACCTCCGGCAGCGACCGTACGGCGTACACGGCCGGCAGGTCGGCGCCGGTGGCGGGGCGGATGGTCAGCCGTCGGGTGTGTCGGGGCCAGGAGGTCCGCTCGAAGGTCACCGGTCCACCCTGGACGTGATGCGTCTGCGACGGCAAGCGAGAACTACCCTTCTCGGGTGAAGACGTTCGAGCAGCTCTGGGCCGAGCTCGCCGGCAAGGCCGAGCACCGGCCGGAGGGGTCGGGCACCGTGGCCGCGCTCGACGCCGGCGTGCACACGATCGGCAAGAAGCTGGTCGAGGAGGCCGCCGAGTCGTGGATGGCCGCCGAGCACGAGACGCCGGAACGCGCGGCCGAGGAGCTCAGCCAGCTGCTTTACCACGCCCAGGTGCTGATGCTCGCAACCGGACTCACCCTCGACGACGTCTACGCCCACCTGTGAGGACCCCGATGGTCTCGACCACCTCGACCGACCCGGCGATCCTGCGGATCGCGGTGCCCAACAAGGGCGCGCTCGCGCAGTCCGCCTCCGACATGCTCCGCGAGTCCGGCTACCGCACGCGCCAGGACGCCAAGGAGCTCACCCTCCTCGACGCCGACAACGGCGTGGAGCTGTTCTACCTGCGCCCGCGCGACATCGCCCTGTACGTCGGGGAGGGGACGCTCGACGTCGGGATCACCGGTCGCGACCTGCTCCTGGACTCCGGCGCCAAGGCCGAGGAGGTGCTCGGGCTCGGCTTCGGTCGCAGCACCTTCCGTTTCGCCGGGCCGACGGGGGAGTACGCCGACGTCGCGGATCTCCAGGGGGCGCGCATCGCCACGTCGTACCCCGGGATCGTGCGGCAGTACCTCGCCGAAAGGGGGGTCGAGGCTACCGTGAGCCGGCTCGACGGGGCCGTCGAGAGCAGCGTCCACCTCGGGGTGGCCGACGTGATCGCCGACGTGGTCGAGACCGGGAGCACGTTAGCCCGGGCGGGACTGGCCGTCTTCGGCGACCCGATCCTGGAGTCGGAGGCCGTCCTGGTGACCCGCGGAGGCGACGCCTCTCCCGGTCTGGACGTCTTCCGGCGGCGGCTCGAGGGCGTGATGGCCGCGCGCAGCTACGTGATGATGGACTACGACATCCCGGAGGAGCGGGTGACCGAGGCGGTCGACCTGACGCCCGGCATCGAGAGCCCCACGGTCTCGCCCCTCCATCGCGCCGGGTGGGTCGCGGTGCGGGCGATGGTCCCGCGCGCCGGCGCCCACCGGGTGATGGACCAGCTGTGGACCATCGGGGCTCGAGGGATCCTGGTGACCGACATCCATGCCTGCCGTCTCTGAGCCGAGCATCCCGCACACCTGGCGCCCGCTCGGCGTGCGACTGGCGATCTACTTCTGCGGGGGGCTCCTCGTCGTGGTCTGTGGCGCGGCCTGGGTGGCGGTGGGCCCAGCGGTGCGGGCCAGAGTGACGTTCTTCCAGAACCTCACGCTGGTCCTGATCGCCCTGCTCACGGTCGTCGTGGCCTGGGCGCTCGTCCGGTGCCGCGTGACCGCGAGCGGGGCCGGGCTCGAGGTGGTCAACGGGTTCCGGACCTACCACTACGAGTGGGCCGAGGTGCTGGCCGTGAACATGCCACGCGGCGCGCCGTTCGCCGTGCTCGACCTCGCCGACGGCACCAGCCGCTCGGCGCTCGGTGTCCAGGCCAGCGACGGTGATCGGGCCAGGGTGGCGGTCGTCCAGCTGAGGATGCTCCTGGCGCGGACCGCGAGCGACTCACTCCAGCGCCCGGATCCCCCAGCTGACTGACGCCTCGTCGCCGGGCTCACCGGCCGGGGCGAGGGTGAGCAGGTCGCGCCCGCTGCGGAAGGCGTCCGGCGGTGCCGTCATCGGCTCGACGGCGAGCGCCTGACGAGGCGGGTCCCACCCGTCATCGGCGCTGAAGACCATCAGCCACGGGTGATGCCGGTCCACCCACAGCGCGGCGCCACGACCGGTGGCCGGGTCGCGCACGAGGGTCGTCGCCACGCCGTCGTCGTCGCGCGCGAGGCGTCCGAAGGCGTCATCCAGGCGGGAGTCGCGCACCGGGCGGGCCACCCGGAAGTCGTACGCCGTGCCCTCGACGTCCTCCTCGCCGGCCGGCAGGAGACGCTCGTCGGGCAGCAGCCTGATCGACGCCGGCAGGGTCAGCTCCCAACCATCGACCGGGCCCTCGCCGGCCGAGAGGTAGGGATGGGCGCCCGACGCGTACGGCGCCGGCCGGTCGCTGAGGTTGGTGGCGGTCTGGGTGACGGTGAGCCCGTCGGCGGACAGGTCGTAGAGCACGTGCAGGTCGACCGTCCAGGGATACCCCGACTGCGCCATCAGCCGGTAGCCGAGCGACACCGAGCTCGCCGCGTGCTCCTCGGGGGTCCAGGCGGCCCAGCGGGCCAGTCCGTGCGAGGCGTTGCCCCGCGACGGCTCGGTCAGCCCGAGCTGGAGCTCGCGTCCCTCGAAGGTGTACCTCCCGTCGCGGATCCGGTTGGGCCAGGGAACGAGCAGCTGGCCCCTCCCTGCACCGGACATCTCGTCCTCGGCGAACCCGTGCAGCACCGGCCGCCCGGCGTACTCCAGGACCCTCAGGGTCGCCCCGGACTCCGTGACGACGGCGCGGTAGCCCCCGCCCGCGATCTCGAACTGGTCTCCCGACGGTGCGGTCATGCAGGCGACCCTAGCCACCTCAGGGCAGCACCAGTCGCCCGATCTCCCCGGGGTTCCAGGCGATCTCCCAGCGGACGCCGTCGGGGGCGACGAAGTAGCCGGTGTAGCCGCCCCAGTCGCGCTCGGTCGCCTCACCGGCCACCGCTCCGGCCGACCGGGCGTCGGCGAGGACGGCGTCGACCTGCTCGCGGGTGGCGACGTTGTGGGCCAGCGTGAACGGGGGTACGCCGTCGCCGCGCGCCAGCGGACCCACCTCGGCCTCGAACTGCGCCTCGTCCCACAGCGACAGCACCAGGTGCTCGCCGACACGGATCATCACCACCTCACCGGGCACGTCGAGCTCCGGCGTCCAGCCGAGCCCGTCGACGTAGAACGCGCGGGTGGCCGTGAGATCGGTGGCGGCGAGGGTGACGAACGAGATGCGTGGGTCCATGCCCCGACCCTGGCACGGCCCACCCCCGGTGCGGGGGCCGCGGGTGGCGGTGGGTGATCCACGTTTCGGGGCGCGGAGAAGATGGAAGGCTCACCGCCCCGTCCGGGGGGACGCGTGCAGCGACCCGACCCGGCCGTCCAGCACCAGGTCGGCGCGCTCGCGTGTGCGCTCGCGGTCGAACAGGGCCTGCTCGTCGACCGCCCACTGCTGCCAGTTCTCGGCGACGCCGACACCGCCGCGCTCCAGCCCTCGGTCCCTGCGCAGGTCATAGGGCACCTCGACCCACGCCAGCACCGTGACCAGGTGGGCGAGGTGTGCGGAGCCGGAGCCGACCCCTTCGAGCACGAGGAGCGGGGCGGGCGGGACCAGGATCGTCTCGGCCCAGGCGTTGCCCGGCCAGTCCCACCGCTGGTAGGACCCCGACCGCCCCTTCGCGAGGGGCAGCAACAGCGACTCCAGCTGGCTGGTGACCCGGGGCAGGCCACGCCAGCCCTCGAACATGTCGTCCATGTGCAGGACCGGCGCACCGGACAGCTCGGCGAGCTCGGCGGCCAACGTCGTCTTCCCCGACCCGGCCGGCCCGTCGACGCAGATCAGGCGGTTACGGTCCAGCGTGGGCGGGCGCGATCGGGCGAGGTCGAGGACCGTGCGGGCGTTGGCGGGGGTGTCGGTCACCAGCTCCTCCCACAGCCTCGGTACGTCGGGGCCTCGTCCACGAACGCGTCGCCCGCGAGCAGCCGCACGGTGTTCGCGTGCTCGAAGAGCTCGCCGGACTTCGCGTGCCGGAACCACACCAGGTCGCCGATCCGCAGCAGGGCAGCGGGATGGCCGGTCAGCGGGGTCTGCACCTCGCCGGCCCCCTCGAGCGAGGTCAGGTGCAGACCGGGAGGCGCCCACGGAACGGGTGCGCGATCGGCGCCGACCGGCCCGGAGGCCAGGAACCCGCCACCGTGCACCGTCGCCATCGCGGGGGACGGCTTGCGGGTCACCGGCAGGCCGTAGAAGGCGGCCGGCCGGGGGGCGAACGACCGGTAGTGGTCGAAGAGCCCCGGCACCAACAACCCCGATCCGGCCGCGATCTCGGTGACGGCGGCATCCGCGGCGGTGGCCTCCACCGACCCCGAGCCACCGGCATTCCAGAACTCCAGCTCGACCAGCTCGCCCAGCCGGCGGGCGATGACCCGCCGTCGCTCGGCCAGCTGGCTCATCGAGGCGGTCTTCAGGCGGCGTACGACGAGTGACCGGGCCCGCTGCGTCGGAACGTCGTCGGGGACGCCGGCGACCTGCCCCTCGTACGTCATCACGCCCACCAGGGCGAACCCGGGCCGCTCGGTGACGTGCCGGGCCAGCCTCACGACGTCCTCGACGTCGTGGACGGGGGAGCGCTTGGGCCCGACGTGCTGACCGCCGAACCGGAGGCCCGCGTCGATGTCGAGAGCGACGCGAACCGGCTGAGCGCGCGACGAGCGGACCGAGTCCACGACGTCGAGCTGGGCGGTGTCGTCGACCATCAGCGTGATGTGCGCCGCCGCCGACGGTGATGCGAGCAGGTCCACCAGCGCCGCGCGATCGACCGTCGGGTAGGCGATCACGACGTCGTCGGAGATGCCCTGCCGGTCCAGCCAGAGCGCCTCCCTCAGGGTGTAGCCGAGCACCCCGTGGAAGCCGGGGGCCGCCAGCGCCCGCCGGATCAGGGCGGGCACCCGCACCGACTTCGAGGCGAGCCGGATCGGCTTGCCACCCGCACGCCGGACGAGGTCCGCGGCGTTCGCGTCGAAGGCGTCCAGGTCGACGACCATCAGGGGCGTCGCGGGCGGCGGGTCGAGGGTCGCGACGGCCGCCGAGAGCCGGGCCCACAGGCGGTTGCGGGCGACAGGAGAGTCGCCCGCGCCGGCGGCGTCCATCAGGAGATGCCGCGACGCTTCAGGATCGCCTGGATCTCCGCCATCTCGTCGTCGATCAGGGGATCGCTCTTGGCCGTCTGCCCGACCGCCTTGGGTTGGTCGGTACGACGCCGGCGGGCCTTCGGCTCGGGCGCTCGGCGGCTGCTCACGGCGCGGGAGGCGCCGATCAGCACGAACGCCACGACGAACACGACGATCCCGAGCCACACCACGGGGCTGAAGACCAGCCGGGTGAAGAAGTGGACGAACGCGTTGGTCACCGAGCCGAACACCTGCAGCAGCCCGGTCATCCAGGCGGCCAGCGGCAACAGGGTGAGGCCGGCTCCGCGCACCGCGGCCGCGAAGCCCCGATGCCGCAACGCCCACCAGGTGTAGATCCCGCCGAGCGTCGTCAACGCCAGCGCCAGCGCCCCCCACGACACGTCGTTCACCCCTCCAGCATGGCACGATCGTCGGCATGTCCGAGCCGCGACGGATCCCCGACCCGGGCTTCGCCGGCGACGACGGCGGGGCCGACCCCGGGCTGCGTGCGGCTCTGGCGGCGTACGCCGAGGACCCGGCCCGCCACCTCGAGGTCTTCGCCGTCCTGCAGCGAGCGCGGGTGCTGGTGCCCGTGGTCGCCGTGCTCGGGGAGGTGGAGGTCGACGACCGGGACTCGACCCACGACAAGACCAGTGACATGGGTACGGCCCTGCTCACGGGACGCGACGGGCGGCAGGCGCTGCTGGCGTTCACAGGTCACGACACCCTCACGGCCTGGCGCTCGGACGCCCGGCCGGTGCCCGTCTCCGCGGCGCTCGCGGCGCGGTCGGCGCTCCAGGAGGGGGCGGCCGCGCTGGTGGTCGACGTCGCCGGACCCGCGACGTACGCCGTGGAGGGCGAGCTGCTGGAGGGTCTGGCCCGCGGCTGGACGCTCGCGCGCACCGGCGAGGGCCTGGCCTGGATCAGTCAGGAATAGCCACTCACGCGCGTCGGTTGTTATCCTGGTCACCGACCGATCGGGGTCGCTCCACCCGGAGGGCACCGATCCGACAAGTGGAGGCTCCCTCCCACCCGCATCGACCGCAGCACCACCAGGTCGTCGGGTCCGGTCCGCACCCTGGTGTGGAGCGCCTGGTCACAGGTGTTCGCCACCCCGGACGCGATCCAGGAGCCTCCGCGCGTCGCGCGGGGGCTCTCGTCGTTTCACGGCAGGACACTCGCAACACGCTGGGTCACCCCAGCGGCACCACACTGCCGACATCATGGAGGACACATCAGCACCGAGCTACGCATCAACGACCGGATCCGGGTTCCCGAGGTCCGGCTCGTCGGACCCAACGGCGAGACCGTCGGCATCGTCCCCACGGGCGAGGCCCTCAAGCTCGCGCAGGAGGCGGACCTCGACCTGGTCGAGATCGCCCCGATGGGCAAGCCCCCGGTCTGCAAGCTCATGGACTACGGGAAGTTCAAGTACGAGAACGCCCAGAAGGCCCGTGAGGCCCGGCGGAACCAGACGAACGTGATCATCAAGGAGATGAAGCTCCGTCCCAAGATCGACGCGCACGACTACGCGACGAAGAAGGGTCACGTCGTGCGGTTCCTCAAGGCCGGCGACAAGGTGAAGATCACCATCATGTTCCGCGGTCGTGAGCAGCACCGCCCCGAGCTGGGTTTCCGGCTGCTGCAGCGGCTGGCCGAGGACGTCACGGAGCTGGGCTTCGTGGAGTCGGCCCCCAAGCAGGACGGCCGCAACATGATCATGGTGCTCGGGCCGCACAAGAAGAAGGCCGAGGCCAAGGTCGAGATGGAGGCGGCGAAGGCCGAGCGCATGGCCGCCCGGGCCGCCGACGAGGCCGAGGAGCGTGCCGAGCGCACGGCGCACAACGCCGGGCACGCGGTCGCTGCGAAGAAGGAGCGCGGCCGCAGCGAGAACCTCGATCCCGAGATCGAGGCCTGAGCGAACCGATCGAGACCTGAGCGAAGGGCTCGATCCACCAGATCCAGCGCAGGGCCGCGCCCCCCGGCCCCACGACGTAGAACAGGAAGAGGAACCATGCCGAAGAACAAGACGCACTCCGGCGCCAAGAAGCGGTTCAAGGTGACCGGGACCGGCAAGCTCCGCCGGCTCCAGACCGGTCGGAAGTCCGGCGCTGCCTTCGCCTCGGCCCCGACCACCGGCAGCCGCAAGAAGCACCGCCAGAAGAGCGGCCTGGTCGAGGTCGCCCCGGCCGACGTCAAGGCTGCCAAGAGGCTGCTGGGTCGCTGACCCGAGCGAGCATCGAGCGACCCGGCGCGGCCGGGGCGCTCGACCGCCGCGAACGGTGAGCGCGCTCGGCGCGCGAGCCGCACCCACGAGACACACAGATCCGAACCGCAAGGAGAACCACCCATGGCACGCGTCAAGCGGGCAGTGAACGCCCACAAGAAGCGCAGGACCACCCTCGACCGGGCCAGCGGCTACCGCGGTCAGCGCTCGCGGCTGTACCGCAAGGCCAAGGAGCAGGTCACCCACTCGCTGGTCTACAGCTACCGTGACCGCAAGGCGCGCAAGGGCGACTTCCGCAGGCTGTGGATCCAGCGCATCAACGCCGCTGCCCGCGCCAACGGGATGACCTACAACCGGTTCATCCAGGGTCTGAACCTCGCCGGCGTCGAGATCGACCGCAAGATCCTCGCCGACCTGGCCGTCAACGACGCCCCGGCGTTCGCCGCGCTCGTCGAGACCGCCCAAGCAGCCCTTCCCGAGGACGTCAACGCACCCAAGGCCTCCTGAGGCCACCGTGGCCGACGGCCGGGCTCGTGGGTCGAGCCTGTCGACACCACGGGCGCTGTTGACCGCCGGCAACGCCCGGGTCAAGGAGGCGCGCAGGCTCGGCCGCCGTTCGGTCCGCACCGAGCGACGGCTGTTCCTCGCCGACGGCCCGAAGGCCGTCGCGGGCGCCCTCGAGCGTGACCTCGTCGTCGAGGTGTTCTGCACGCCTGCGGCTGCCGAGCAGTACGCGCCCCTGGTCGCGGCCGCACCCCGCACGTCGTACGTCGACGACCGCGCGCTGGCCGCGCTCAGCGACAGCGTGAGCCCGGCGGGAGTCGTCGCGGTGTGCACTTTCCTCGACGTCCCGATGGATGACGCGCTCGCGGCCGCGGCCGGGCCCGCCGGCCTGGTCACCGTCGCGGCCGACGTTCGCGACCCCGGCAACGCGGGCAACCTCGTGCGCACCGCGGACGCCCTCGGTGCCCAGGCGGTCGTGCTGGCCGGGCATGCGGTCGACGTGCACAACCCCAAGACCGTGCGGGCGAGCGTCGGCAGCGTGTTCCACCTGCCCGTCGCCCTCGCGGCCGAGCCGGCCGGCGCGGTCGCGGCGGCTCGGGCGGCGGGACTGGTCGTCCTGGCGGCCGACGGCGCCGGCGAGCTCAGCGTCGACGACTCCGGCGACCTCCTGGCCGGGCCCACGGCCTGGCTCTTCGGCAACGAGGCATGGGGTTTGCCGGCGGAGCTGGCCGCGCTGGCGGATCACCGGGTCCGGATCCCGATCTCCGGGCGCGCGGAGAGTCTCAACCTGGCGACGGCTGCCGCGATCTGCCTTCACGAGAGCGCCCGCGCACGACGCAGCAGCTGATGCCTCGGAAGGGCGCCCGGGGACTCTTTCCAATGCAAAAAGTCCGAAAAACTGCGAAATCCGTTGTGCAGGCCCCGATGTCGCCACTATCTTAGTTCTTGTTCGCGACTCCCGAGACGCGGACAGAGGACGGGCCCCACGGGGGAGGGGCTGTCCACCAACGTTGTCGGTGCGGCCCCACCGGGGGGAGGGGCCGCCCACAGCGCTTCTCCCTCTCGCCGCCCCGCATCACACTAGGCTGCCGCGCGTGGATCCTGCCGTCGACGTACCCGACAGGCCCGGCGCGTCCGAGGACGTCACCGCGCACATGGTCGTCGATGCTCGGCAGGCCGTGG
The DNA here is from genome assembly GCA_025924815.1 of Nocardioides sp. Classification (GTDB taxonomy): domain Bacteria; phylum Actinomycetota; class Actinomycetes; order Propionibacteriales; family Nocardioidaceae; genus Nocardioides. The sequence continues at coordinate 14,897 of JAICHQ010000019.1, read as the reverse complement.
ACGTGCTGCCCGACGGGGTCGTGATCGCCGACGACCGGGCCGTCGTCCGGCTGGTCAACGGCCGGGCGGCCTCGCTGCTGGGCACCACGCCCGAGGCGGCCGAGGGCCGCCTGCTCGCCGAGGTGCTCACCGTGACCAACCAGGAGGGCGTGAGCTGGGTGGCGTGCACGAGGCCCTACGACGGACTGGTCACCCGCACCGGCGTCCCCGAGCAGTCGTGGATCTCCCCGTCCGGCGAGGAGGTGCTGGTGACCGCGCGCATCCACCGCGGGCCCGGGCTCGGCCCCGTCAGCGACGTCGCCGTCTCCCTGCGCTCGGGCCGGGCCAGGGCGCGGCTGGATCGCGACCGTTCCGACCTCGTGGCCACGGTCGCGCACGAGCTGCGCTCGCCCCTGACCGGGGTCAAGGGCTTCGTGCAGGCTCTCCTCAACCGCTGGGACCGGCTCAACGACGAGCAGAAGAAGCTGATGCTCACCACCGTGCACGCCGACTCCGACCGCCTCAGCCGGCTGATCACCGAGCTCCTCGACGTGGCGCGCCTCGACACCGGTCGGCTCTCCATGCACCAGCGCCCGTGCGACGTCCCGATCCTGGTCGGCAGGGTCATCGAGAGCGTCCGGGCCGGCGCGCCACACCGCATCGCGCTCGTCGCGCCGGACGACCTGCCCCAGATCTGGGCCGACCCGGACAAGCTCACCCAGGTGCTCACCAACCTGATCGAGAACGCGATCCGGCACGGGTCCGACCCGGTGACGGTCACGGCCTCGGAGGAGGAGGAGGGCGTGGTCGTCCAGGTCGACGACTCGGGCGACGGCATCCCGCCCGAGATCCGCCGACGCGCGTTCACGAAGTTCTGGACCACCGGTCAGCGCGGCGGGTCGGGGCTGGGGCTATACCTGGTCAACGGTCTCGTCCGCGCCCACGGCGGATCCGTCACCATCGACGATGCGCCCGGGGGCGGTGCGCGGATCATCACGACGTGGCCGGCATTCGTCGCCGAGGAGTGATCCGCCGGTCGTGACCGCACGGCGTACGCCGGGTGAAACCCCGTCGCCGCGCCCGCGGCGGCGTTCCTAGACTGGCACCCTCAGACCAGCGCGAAAGGCACTCATGTCGGGCCCGAACACCGATTACGACCCGGTCGAGGTCACCCCGCTCCAGGCCGAGCAGGTGGCCGCGATGCGCGATGACGCCGTGGCCGCGTTCGCGGCAGCCCGCGACCTCGACGAGCTGAAGCTCGCCCGGCTCGACCACGCGGGTGACCGCTCGCCCCTGGCCCTGGCCAACCGTGAGATCGGCGCCCTGCCGCCGCAGGCCCGCAAGGAGGCGGGCCAGCGGGTCGGGGAGGCGCGCGGCGCCGTCAGCCGGGCGCTCGCCGAGCGGACGGCTGTGCTCGAGGCCGAGGCCGAGCAGCGGATGCTCGAGGAGGAGACGGTCGACGTCACGCTGCCGACCGGTCGACGGAGGCCGGGGTCCCGCCACCCGTTGACCCTGATGGGCGACTACATCGCCGACCTGTTCGTCGCCATGGGCTGGGAGGTCGCCGAGGGGCCCGTCCTGGAGGCCGAGTGGCTGAACTTCGACGCGCTCAACCTCGGACCCGACCATCCCGCCCGCACCATGCAGGACACGTTCTGGACCGACCCTGCCGACGACCACCTCGTGCTGCGCACCCACACCTCACCGGTGCAGGCGCGCACGATGCTGAGCCGCACCCCGCCCATCTACGTGATCTGCCCGGGCCGGGTGTTCCGCACCGACCCGTACGACGCGACGCACTCGCCGATGTTCCACCAGGTCGAGGGGCTCGTCGTCGACGAGGGCATCACGATGGCCCACCTCAAGGGCACGCTCGACCACTTCGCCCAGCAGATGTTCGGTGAGGGGATCACGACGCGTTTCCGCCCGTCGTACTTCCCGTTCACCGAGCCGTCGGCCGAGGTCGACATGGTGTGCTTCGTGTGCCGCGGGGTGCCCGGCGCCGTCGAGGATTGCCGCACCTGTCGCGGTGAGGGCTGGATCGAGTGGGGCGGGTGCGGCGTGGTGAACCCGCGCGTGCTGCGCGCCTGTGGTGTCGACTCCGAGCGCTACCGCGGCTTCGCCTTCGGGATGGGCATCGACCGCTCGTTCATGTTCCGCAGCGGGGCGGAGGACCTCCGCGCGCTCCTCGAGGGAGACGTGCGATTCGCCTCGGCGTTCGGCACCGACTGGTGACCGGCGCCTGTCCCTCCGCAACGCCTCCGCTCTAACCTCGACCACACCCACCCGAAGGACCACCTCATGCGCGCGCCCGTCTCCTGGATCCGCGAGTACGCCGCCCTGCCGGCCGGCCTGGGCTCCGCCGAGCTCGCGGCCAAGCTCACCGCGCTCGGGCTCAAGCTCGAGTCACTCGAGCGGCCCGGCGCCGAGATCACCGGCCCGCTGGTGATCGGGCGGGTCCTCACGATGGAGCCCGAGCCGCAGAAGAACGGCAAGACGATCAACTGGTGCACCGTCGACGTCGGGGACGCCAACGGCACCGGTGATCCCCAGGGCATCGTCTGCGGGGCGCACAACTTCGCCCCCGGCGACCTGGTCGTGGTCGTGCTGCCCGGCGGTGTCCTTCCTGGGGGCTTCGAGATCTCCGCCCGCAAGACCTACGGGCACGTCTCGGCAGGGATGATCTGCTCCTCGCGCGAGCTGGGCATCGGCGACGACCACGACGGGATCATCGTGCTTCCGGCCGACGCGGGGGAGCCGGGCCGGGACGCGCGTCCGGTCCTCGGCCTCGACGAGGAGGTCATCGAGTTCGAGATCAACCCCGACCGTGCCTACGCGCTGTCGCTGCGCGGCGTCGCGCGCGAGGCGGCGATGGGCTTCGCCTCGTCGTACGCCGATCCCTGCAACCGCCCGGTGCCGGCCGCGAACGACGACGGCTACCCGGTGCTGGTCGAGGACCCGGCCGGCTGCCCGGTCTTCGTCGCGCGCACCGTGACCGGCTTCGACGCCACGGCCCCGTCACCGGACTGGCTCCAGCGGCGCGTCCGACTGGCCGGGATGCGGCCGATCTCGCTGGCCGTCGACGTCACCAACTACGTGATGCTCGAGACCGGCCGGCCGATCCACGGGTACGACGGCGACCGGCTGCGCGGCCCGCTCGTCGTACGACGGGCGGCGACAGGGGAGCGGCTGACCACCCTCGACGGGGTGGACCGGGAGCTGTCGACCGAGGACCTGGTCGTGTGTGACGACTCCGGCGCGATCGGGCTCGGCGGCGTCATGGGCGGCGAGACAACCGAGATGTCCGACGCAACGTCGACGGTGGTGATCGAGGCCGCCCACTGGGACCCCGTGTCCATGTTCCGCACGGGCAAGCGGCACCGGCTGACCTCCGAGGCGGGCAAGCGCAACGAGCGTGGCGTCGACCCCACGATCTGCGAGATGGCGGCCGACCGGGTCGCCGAGCTGCTGACGACGTACGGCGGAGGCACGGTCTCGCCGGGGGTGACGGTCGTCGGCACGCCGCCGACCGCTGAGTCGATCCGGATCGGCTACGACCTGCCCGGAGCCGTGGCCGGCATGCCGATCGACAGCGAAACCGTCGTCGCCGACCTGCAGGCGATCGGGTGCCATGTCGAGCGCGACTCCGACGGCGTGGACGGTGTGGGCGGGGTGACGGTGACCCCGCCGTCGTGGCGCCCCGACCTGACCGACCCCTACGACCTGGTCGAGGAGGTCGTGCGCATCGTGGGCTACGACCGCGTGCCGTCGGTGGTCCCGGTGCCGCCGGTCGGGCGGGGGCTCACCCGCGACCAGCGCCTGCGCCGCCGGATCGGGCGGACGCTGGCCGCGCTGGGCTGCGTGGAGGTGGTCAGCTTCCCCTTCGTCGGCGACGAAGCCTTCGGTGCGCTCGGCCTGCCCGACGACGACCCGCGCCGACACACGGTGCGGCTGTCCAACCCGCTGTCGACCGAGAAGCCGCAGTACACCACGACCCTGCTCCCGGGCGTGATCGAGGCCGCCGGCCGCAACCTCGGCCGAGGTGCACTCGGGGTGTCGCTCTTCGAGACCGGCACGGTGGCGATCCCCACCGACCGCGGGCCGGCGCCGATCTACGGCGTGGACCGGCGTCCGAGCACCGCCGAGCTCGAGAAGCTCTTCGAGGCCATCCCGGCCCAGCCGCTGCACCTCGCCGCCGTCCTGTCCGGCGAGCACGACCCGGCCGGCTGGTGGGGGACCGGGCGCGACGCGGACTGGTCCGACGCGGTCGAGGTCGCGCGCGAGCTCGGCCGCGAGCTCGGCGTCGCCGTACGTGTGGAGCAGGCGGAGCAGATGCCCTGGCACCCGAGCCGCTGCGCGCGGCTCCTCGTCGCCGGTGCTGACCGGGAGCTCGAGCTCGGATTCGCCGGCGAGCTCCACCCGCACGTGTGCCACGCGCACGGCCTCCCGCGGGGTAGCGCGGCGGTGGAGATCGACCTCGACGTGCTCATGAGCCGCGCCCTCGACGTACGCCCGGCGCCGGAGTTCTCCCTGCAACCGGTCGCCAAGGAGGACGTCGCGCTGGTGGTCGACGACGGCGTACCGGCTTCAGTCGTGGAGGCTGCCCTGCGCGAGGGCGCCGGCGAGCTGCTGGAGTCGATCCGGCTGTTCGACGTCTACACGGGTCCGCAGGCCGGTGCGGGCAAGAAGTCGCTCGCCTTCGCCCTGCGGTTCCGGGCCGCCGACCGCACCCTCACCGAGGCCGAGGCCGGAGCCGCCCGCGCCGCCGCCGTCGCCTCCGCAGCCTCGGCCGTGGGCGCCGTCCAACGCTGACTGGGCGTCGGGGACAGGTCGGCGACCCTCTCGCCGGACTACTGGATCGGTTGGTGGACGATCGCTCGGAACCGGTCGATGATCCCCAGGTTTCCCGCCAGATGGGTCTCGGCGCCGTCGGCGCGACGCCAGAGCCGGGCGTCGAGCGCCTCCGCGGTGCCCGAGATGACGGCATCGGGCTCGATGCCGGGGTCGGCGACGACGCGCAGGTCGTCCTCGTCGTGGGTGATCCCCTCGGGGTCGGTGCCGTGGAAGTGCCCGAGCTGGACCCAGACCCGGTCGGCGGTGTCGATCAGGTCGAGGCGCACGTAGTGGGGGAGAGGCGAGAACTCGCCCCACGGCGGGCACCCGCCGTACATGACGTCGAGCACCTCGTCGACGCCGTCGGCCGCCAGGTCGGCCGGGAACGGCGCGAGGTCGCCGGCCGCCAGCTCGGCGTCGCGCCGGTGGATCAGGGCCTCGTGCGCCTGACGGCGGTAGATGAAGCCGACGTTCTTGTGGTCGGGATGCCAGGTCCATGCCGGGTCGGCCGGGTCGACGCCGGTGAGGGCGTTCACCAGAGCGGCGTGCTGCCGGTCGTAGAACGCCAGGAGGCTCCCGTGGTCGGCGGGGCGGTCCGGCTCGTCGTAGCCGTCGGGACCCTTCGGCCGGTTGTCCACCATCCAGGCCCACCAGTGCTGCACCCGCCCGAGGTGCCACAGCAGGTCGTCGGCCTGCCAGTCGGGGCACGACGGGACGGGCGCGGAAGGATCGCACGCGGCGAGGACGTCGCGGAACCGCTGGGACTCGTCGCGGATGTGCTGGAGGTACGTCGAGGGCTCGAGTCGGCTCATGAACCGACCGTAGTCGCGGCCCCCGACAGGGGCGAGTCTCAACAGCTGAAAGCATGAACATGCGGAATACTGTATGATCATGCGGTGGATTCGATCAGGGTGGCGGTGGCGGGTGCCAGTGGGTACGCCGGTGGCGAGCTGCTGCGTCTGCTCCTGACCCATCCCGCGGTCGAGCTCGGCTCCGTCACCGCCGGCAGCAACGCCGGTGAGCGCCTCGGGTCGCTGCAGCCGCACCTGACCCCCCTGACCGACCGGGTGCTGGCCGAGACCTCGCCGGCGACGCTGGCCGGCCACGACGTGGTCTTCCTGGCCCTGCCGCACGGTCGGTCGGCGGCGATCGCGTCCGCGCTCCCGGCCGAGACCCTCGTCGTCGACTGCGGGGCCGACCACCGCCTCCGCGACCCCGGTCAGTGGAGGGCCTTCTACGGCGGCGAGCATGCCGGCTCCTGGCCCTACGGCCTCCCGGAGCTGCCCGGGGTGCGCGCGGTGTTGCGGGCGGCACGTCGGATCGCGGTGCCCGGCTGCTACCCGACCGTCGCGACCCTGGCGCTGGCGCCGGTCGTCGCCGCCGGGCTCGTGACCCCGGACGTGGTGGTGGTCGCGGCGTCGGGCACGAGTGGGGCCGGGCGGGGTCCCAAGCCGCACCTGCTCGGCAGCGAGGTGATGGGCGGTGCCTCGGCGTACGGCGTCGGCGGGGTGCACCGGCACACGCCGGAGATCGTGCAGAACCTCGCCGGGCTCGCCGACCACGAGGTGACGGTGAGCTTCACGCCCGTCCTCGTGCCGATGCCGCGCGGGATCCTGGCGACCTGCTCGGCGCCCCTGGCTCCGGGGGCGACGGGGACCGAGGTCCGCGAGGCGTACCTCAAGGCGTCCGACGCCGAGCCGTTCGTGCACCTGCTGCCCGACGGGGACTGGCCGCAGACCAAGGCCGTCCTCGCGAGCAACGCCTGCCATCTCCAGGTGGCCGTCGACACCGCGGCCGGAAGGGTCGTGGCGGTCGGTGCGATCGACAACCTGACCAAGGGCACCGCCGGTGGCGCCATCCAGTCGATGAACCTCGCGCTTGGCCTCGACGAGACCCTGGGCCTGACCTCGGTCGGGGTGGCGCCGTGATCTGCAGGTTTCCCCGGATGTCCGGGGAAACCGTCGCTTCGTGGCCGTTGCAACGACCACGAAGCGACGGAAACACCCACGGACTGGTGCTCGTGGTTCTCGAGGGACCCGCATGAGCGTGACCCATCCCGCCGGGTTCCGCGCGGCCGGCGTCGCGGCCGGGCTCAAGTCCACCGGCGCGAAGGACGTCGCCCTCGTCGTCAACGACGGCCCGTCGTACGCCGCGGCCGGCGTCTTCACCGCCAACCGCTGCCAGGCCAACCCGGTTCTGTGGAGCAAGGAGGTCGTCAAGGACGGAGTCGTCCGCGCGGTCGCCCTCAACTCCGGCGGGGCCAACTGCTACACGGGCCCCGACGGGTTCCAGACCACGCACGCCGTCGCCGAGCGGGTGGCGAAGCACCTGGGCGTGGGGGCGGTCGACGTCGTGGTCTGCTCCACCGGGCTGATCGGGCTCGCCAACGACCGCGCACAGGTCCTCGCCGGCGTCGACGCGGCGTACGGCGCGCTGGGCACGGCCGGCGGAGAAGACGCCGCCCACGCGATCATGACCACCGACTCCGTCACCAAGCAGGTCGTCGTCGACGCTGGCGGCTGGAGTGTGGGTGGGATGGCCAAGGGGGCGGGGATGCTCGCGCCCCAGCTCGCCACCATGCTCGTCGTCCTGAGCACCGACGCGCTGGCGGCTCCGGACGACCTGGACAGCGCCCTCCGCGCCGCGACCCGGGTCAGCTTCGACCGGCTCGATTCCGACGGATGTATGTCCACCAACGACACGGTGACGGTGCTGGCGAGCGGCGCCAGCGGCATCACCCCGGGGCTGCCCGACCTCACCGACGCCCTCACCCGAGCCTGCACGGACCTCGCCATGCAGCTCCTCGGCGACGCCGAGGGCGCCGACCACGAGATCGCCATCACCGTTCTGGGCGCGGCCACCGAGGACGACGCGGTCGAGGTGGCACGCTCGATCGCCCGCAGCAACCTGTTCAAGGCGGCTGTGTTCGGCAACGACCCCAACTGGGGCCGGGTCCTGGCCAGCATCGGGACCACGCGAGCGGCGTTCGACCCCGCCGACCTCGACGTCGCGATGAACGGCGTCTGGGTCTGTCGCGGGTCGACGCCGTCCGCCGACCCCGCGACCGTCGACCTGACGCCCCGCGAGGTGACCGTCACCGTCGACCTCAAGTCCGGTGACGCACGCGCGACGGTCTGGACCAACGACCTGACGCATGCTTACGTCCACGAGAACTCGGCGTACTCCTCATGACCCTCCAGGAGCAGGCCCCGGTGGCGACGAGCGTCCCCGACCCGGCGAAGGCCGCCACCCTCGCGGGCGCGCTGCCGTGGCTCAAGCGCTACCACGGCAAGGTCGTCGTGGTGAAGTACGGCGGCAACGCGATGACCGACGACACCCTGAAGCGGGCGTTCGCCGAGGACGTGGTGTTCCTCCGCCTGGCCGGCTTCAAGCCGGTCGTCGTCCACGGCGGCGGGCCCCAGATCTCGGCGATGCTCGACCGGCTCGGCATCGAGTCGGAGTTCCGCGGCGGCCTCCGGGTCACGACGCCCCCCGCGATGGACGTCGTCCGGATGGTGTTGGTCGGCCAGGTCCAGCGCGAGCTCGTGGGGCTCATCAACGAGCACGGCCCCTTCGCGGTCGGACTCTCGGGTGAGGACGCGCGCTTGTTCACGGCACGCCGTACCAACACCGTCGTCGACGGTGAGGAGGTCGATCTCGGGCTCGTCGGTGAGGTCGCGCAGGTGCGCCCGGAGGCGGTGCTCGACCTGGTCGAGGCCGGGCGCATCCCGGTCATCTCCAGCGTCGCCCCCGACAAGGACGGCGTCGTGCACAACGTCAACGCCGACACAGCCGCCGCCGCCCTGGCCGTGGCCCTGCAGGCGGAGAAGCTGTTGGTCCTCACCGACGTCGAGGGCCTGTACCGGGACTGGCCCGCGAGCGACGACGTGATCGGCGAGATCAGCCCCGAGGCGCTGGCCGAGCTGATGCCGACCCTCGCGGCCGGCATGGTGCCGAAGATGGCTGCCTGCCTCCAGGCGGTCCGGGGCGGCGTACCCCGGGCGACCGTCGTCGACGGTCGCGAGGCCCACGCCGTCCTGCTCGAGCTGTTCACCGACGAGGGCGTCGGCACCCAGGTGCTGCCCGGCGTCGACACCAAGACCCGGAAGGCGCGGACCCCATGACCACGCAGGAGCGGTACGCCGCCGCGCTGATGAACACCTTCGGCCCGCCCCAGCTCGTCCTGGTCCGTGGTCGGGGCGCCCGGGTCTGGGACGAGGACGGCCGGGAGTACGTCGACCTGCTCGGCGGCATCGCGGTCAACGCGCTGGGCCATGCCCACCCCGCCGTCGTCGAGGCCGTCACCTCGCAGCTGTCGACCCTCGGGCACGTCTCGAACTTTTTCGCCACCGCCCCACAGGTCACCCTGGCCGAGCGCCTCCTCGACCTGATCGCCCCCCGACTGGTCGAGGAGGCTGCTCACCAGGGGCGTGTGTTCTTCACCAACTCCGGCACCGAGGCCAACGAGGCGGCCCTCAAGCTCACCCGCCGCACCGGGCGCACGCACGTGGTCGCGGCCGAGGGCTCGTTCCACGGCCGGACCATGGGCGCGCTCGCGCTGACGTCCAAGGCGGCCTACCGCGAGCCGTTCGAGCCGCTGCCGGGCCACGTCACCTTCGTCCCGTACGGCGACACGGCGGCGCTCGCGGCGGCCGTCACCGACCGCACGGCGGCCGTGGTCCTCGAGCCGATCCAGGGCGAGGCCGGCGTGGTCGAGCCACCGGAGGGCTACCTCGCGGCCGCCCGCGTCATCACCCGCGAGCACGGTGCCCTGCTCTGGCTCGACGAGGTGCAGACCGGCGTCGGGCGCACGGGGGACTGGTGGTGCGCAGCGGCGGAGCCGGAGGTCGCCCCGGACGTCGTCACGCTCGCGAAGGGTCTCGGCGGTGGGCTCCCGATCGGCGCCTGCGTGGGACTGGGTGCAGCGGGTGACCTGCTCCAGCCGGGGCACCACGGAACGACCTTCGGTGGCAACCCGGTCGCGTGCGCCGCCGCGCTCGCCGTCCTCGACACGATCACGGCCGACGGGCTCCTCGATCGGGCCGCCAAGACCGGCGGCGCGCTGCGCGACGGGCTCGCCGGCGACCCCCACGTGACCGGGGTGCGCGGTCGCGGCCTCCTGATCGGCATCGATGTGACGGTCGACGCGCCGCGCGTGGTCGCCTCCGCCCGAGCGCGCGGCTTCCTGGTCAACGCCACCGGTCCCCACACCGTGAGACTGGCCCCGCCCCTCGTCCTGGGCGACGATGAGGTCGAGCGGTTCCTGGCCGCGTGGCCCGGGATCCTCGATGATGCAGTCGACGCAGCAGCGGCCGACACTGCACACGACGAGGGAGCCACCCCATGACCCGACACTTCCTGCGCGACGACGACCTGAGCCCTGCGGAGCAGTACGAGGTGCTGAGCCTGGCCGCCTCGCTCAAGCAGGCGCCGTACGACTCCCAGAGTCTGGCCGGGCCACGTACCGTGGCGACCATCTACGACAAGCCGACGCTGCGTACGCAGGCGTCGTTCGCCGCCGGCATCGCAGAGCTCGGCGGCAACCCGATGATGGTCGACGGCACCCTTGCCGGCATCGGCAGGCGCGAGTCGGTGGCCGACGTCGCCCGGGTGCTGGGGCGGCAGGCCTCGGTGATCGTGTGGCGCACGTACGCCCAGGCCGCGCTCGACGAGATGGCTCAGTACGCCGGGGTGCCGGTGGTCAACGCGCTCACCGACGAGTTCCATCCGTGCCAGCTGCTGGCGGACCTGCTGACGATCCGCGAGCACAAGGGCGAGCTGCCAGGGCTCACCGTCGCCTTCGTCGGCGACGGCGCCTGCAACATGGGCAACTCTTGGCTGCTGGCCGGTGCCACGGCCGGGCTCCACGTCAGGATCGCCTCCCCGGAGGGCCACCAGCCCGAGCCGCAGTACGTCGAGCGTGCTAGCGAGATCGCCCGCGAGACCGGAGCGACGGCCGAGGTGATGACCGCCCCGCAGGCGGCCGTGGCGGGTGCAGACGTGGTCGTCACCGACACCTGGGTGTCGATGGGCCGGGAGGAGGAGGCGGCCGCGCGGCTCGCCGCCTTCGCCGACTACACCGTCACCGCAGACCTGATGGGCCGGGCGGGGCCGGACGCGATCGTGATGCACTGCCTGCCGGCGTACCGCGGCAAGGAGATCGACTCCGAGGTCCTCGACGGGCCCGCGAGCGTCGTGTGGGACGAGGCGGAGAACCGGCGCCATGCCCAGAAGGCGATCATCACCTGGCTCCTCCGCGGCACCGAGGTGACCGAGGAGGGGCTGCTGTGACCGAGGCGGCACGTCGTCCCTCCACCAAGAACTCCCGGCACGGGCTGATCGTCGAGCTGCTCGCCGGTCACGAGGTGAGGTCGCAGCCCGAGCTCCTCGACCTGCTCGTCCAGCGCGGCGTCCAGGTCACCCAGGCGACCCTGTCGCGCGACCTGGTCGAGCTCGATGCGGTCCGCGTGCGGGCGCCGTCCGGTGCCCTGGTGTACGCCCTGCCCGCGGAGGGCGGCGACCGCCGGCCCTCGGCGCCGGGCGAGACGGTCGCCGCCGCCCACCGCCTGGCCCGGCTGCTCGCGGATCTGTTGGTCAGCGCCGACGCCAGCGCCAACCTGGTGGTGCTCCGCACCCCGCCGGGGGCCGCGCAGTTCCTGGCCTCGGCCATGGACAAGGCGGAGTACGCCGGCGTCCTCGGCACCATCGCCGGCGACGACACCGTGCTGGTGATGAGCCGTGACCCCCAAGGTGGCGAGGAGATCGCGCGACGACTGTTGGCGCTGGCCCAGCAGCCGGCGCCCTGACCCCAGCCCCGTCGCCCGTCGCCCGTCACGACCGCGAAACCCCGGACAAGGAAGACAACACGTGAGCAAGGTCCTCACCTCGCTGCCCGTCGGCGAGCGCGTCGGCATCGCGTTCTCCGGAGGTCTCGACACCTCCGTCGCGGTCGCCTGGATGCGCGCCAAGGGTGCCGTCCCGTGCACCTACACCGCCGACATCGGCCAGTACGACGAGCCCGAGATCGACAGCGTCCCCGACCGGGCCTCCGCCTACGGCGCGCAGATCGCGCGCGCCGTCGACTGCAAGGGCCCGCTGGTCGAGGAGGGCCTCGCGGCACTGGCCTGCGGCGCCTTCCACATCCGGTCGGGGGGGCGTACCTACTTCAACACCACGCCGCTCGGACGCGCGGTGACCGGCACGATGCTGGTCCGCGCGATGCACGAGGACGGCGTCGACATCTGGGGCGACGGCTCGACGTTCAAGGGCAACGACATCGAGCGGTTCTACCGCTACGGACTCCTGGCCAACCCCGACCTGCGGATCTACAAGCCCTGGCTGGATGCGGCGTTCGTCAGCGAGCTCGGCGGGCGCCACGAGATGAGCCAGTGGTTGACGGCCCACCAGCTGCCCTACCGCGACTCCGCAGAGAAGGCCTACTCGACCGACGCCAACATCTGGGGTGCGACCCACGAGGCGAAGACGCTGGAGCGTCTCGACGTCCCGCTGGAGACGGTCGAGCCGATCATGGGCGTGCGCTTCTGGGACCCGGCCGTCCGGATCGACCCCGAGGACGTCACGATCCGCTTCGACCGCGGGCGCCCGGTGGCGGTGAACGGCACGGCGTACGACGGGCTCGACGGGCCGGTGCGCCTGGTGCGCGCGGCCAACGAGATCGGCGGCCGGCACGGACTCGGCATGTCGGACCAGATCGAGAACCGGATCATCGAGGCGAAGTCGCGCGGCATCTACGAGGCGCCGGGCATGGCGCTGCTGTGGACGGCGTACGAGCGGTTGCTGAACGCCATCCACAACGAGGACACGCTCGCGAACTACCACGAGCAGGGTCGCCAGCTGGGCCGGCTGCTCTACGAAGGACGCTGGCTCGACCCGCAGGCGTTGATGCTGCGCGAGTCGATCCAGCGCTGGATCGGCTCCCTGGTGACCGGGGAGGTGACCCTGCGACTGCGGCGCGGCGAGGACTACTCGATCCTGCGCACCGACGGGCCGGCGTTCAGCTATCACCCCGACAAGCTTTCGATGGAGCGCGTGGAGAGCGCAGCCTTCGGCCCCGGCGACCGGATCGGCCAGCTGACGCTGCGTAACCTCGACATCGCCGACTCCCGCTCGAAGCTGGAGCTGTACGCCGCTCAGCCGCTGGACGAGGGACAGGTGCTCGTCGAGCACGGGATCCTGCTCGGTGCCCTCCCGGCCGGCGGTGGGCGGCGGATCGCCGCCAACCCCTCCCCGCAGGGGGCCGACGACGACGAGGCCCTCGACCACGCCGCGATGGAGTTCGGCACGGACTGAGAGGCTGGCGTCCGTGAGCAGCACGAACGAGGGAAAGCTGTGGGGTGGCCGGTTCGCCGGCGGTCCGTCGCCGGAGCTGGAGGCACTCTCACGCTCCACGCACTTCGACTGGCGGCTGGTGCCCTACGACCTGGCCGGGTCCGTTGCGCACGCCAACGCCCTGCACCGGGCCGGCCTGCTGACCGACGACGACCACCTGGTGCTCGTCGAGGGCCTGGGCCGCCTCCGTGGTGAGTACGACGAGGGGTCGCTGGTGCCGAGCCTCGCCGACGAGGACGTGCACGGTGCTCTCGAGCGCCTCCTCATCGACCGGGTCGGGCCCGAGGTCGGCGGGCGCCTGCGAGCCGGCCGCAGTCGCAACGACCAGGTGGCGACGCTGTTCAAGGCGTACCTCCGCGACCAGGCGCGCGTCATCACCACCCTGGTCCTCGACCTCGTCGACGCGCTCGCCGGGCAGGCGGAGGAGCATCTCGGCGTGGTCATGCCGGGTCGCACCCACCTCCAGCACGCGCAGCCCGTGCTCCTGTCCCATCACCTGCTCGCCCACGCCTGGCCCCTGATCCGCGACGTCGAGCGGCTCCGCGACTGGGACGCCCGCGTGGTCGCCGACTCGCCGTACGGGTCCGGCGCCCTGGCCGGCTCGAGCCTGGGCCTCGACCCCCGAGCCGTCGCCCAGGAGCTGGGCTTCACCGAGTCGAGTGCCAACTCCATCGACGGCACGGCGTCTCGCGACTTCGTGGCGGAGTTCGCCTTCATCGCCGCGATGACCGGGGTCGACCTGAGCCGGATCGCCGAGGAGGTCGTGCTCTGGACGACCGCGGAGTTCGGCTTCGTCCGCCTCGACGACGGCTACTCGACGGGATCGAGCATCATGCCGCAGAAGAAGAACCCCGACATCGCCGAGCTGACACGAGGCAAGTCCGGCCGCCTGATCGGCAATCTCACCGGCCTGCTCGCGACGCTCAAGGGGCTGCCGCTGGCCTACAACCGCGACCTCCAGGAGGACAAGGAGCCGGTCTTCGACTCCGTCGACACCCTTCTGGTCGTGCTGCCGGCGGTCACCGGAATGATCGCCACCCTCACCTTCGACACCGCCCGGTTGACCGAGCTCGCCCCTCGCGGCTTCTCGCTGGCGACCGACGTGGCGGAATGGCTCGTGCGTGCAGGCGTCCCCTTCCGCGAGGCGCACGAGATCGCCGGAGCAGCCGTACGCCGCTGCGAGGAGCTCAGCTGCGACCTTCCCGACCTCACCGACGAGCAGCTGGCAGAGGTGTCGGCCTCGCTCACGCCGGACGTGCGCGAGGTCCTCACCGTCGCCGGCTCTGTGGGCTCCCGCGACGGACGCGGGGGGACCGCACCCCTGCGCGTGGGCGAGCAGCTGGCCGAGCTGCGGACGCGCGTGGAGGCTGCCCGTGCCGGCCTCGCCTGACCTGGGTGGCCTGCTCGCGGGGCCCGTCCTCGAGGTAGCGCCCCGGTTGCTGGGCGCGATCCTGCGGCAGGGCGACGTCGCCTGTCGGATCACCGAGGTCGAGGCGTACGACGGCGGCAACGACCCCGGCTCGCACGCCTACCGGGGGCCGACACCGCGGACGGCGGTGATGTTCGGTCCGGCCGGGCACCTCTACGTCTACTTCACCTACGGGATGCACTGGTGTGCCAACGTGGTCTGCGGGCCTGAGGGCAGTGCCAGCGCGGTGCTCCTGCGTGCCGGCGAGATCGTCGACGGCCTGGCGTCGGCCCGCGCACGCCGCCCGGCCGCGCGGGTGGACCGTGAG